>DASXFK010000096.1:0-47163 GCA_036489635.1 Rhizomicrobium sp.
TGTCCGCGCCGGTGGTGCCGTGCTTCTTGGAATCTTTCTTCAGTGCCGCGAGGTGATCCTCGAACAGCAGCTTGGAATCGTAGAGCAGACGGCCGATCAGCGTGGATTTGCCGTCATCGACGCTGCCGCAGGTGAGGAAGCGCAGCAGCGTTTTCTTTTCCTGCTCGGCGAGATAGGCCGCGAGCGAACCCGGGGGCGCGTTCATCAGAAATACCCCTCGCGCTTTTTCTTCTCCATCGAGGCGTTCTCGTCGGAGTCGATCGGGCGGCCCTGGCGCTCTGAGGTGCGGGCGGTGAGCATTTCGCTGACGATGGCTTCCAGCGTATCGGCGGGGGATTCGATGGCGCCGGTCAGCGGATAGCAGCCCAAGGTACGGAACCGCACCAACTTTTCTTCGACCTTTTCGCCGGGGCGCAGCTTCATGCGGTCGTCATCGAGCATGATGAGCGTGCCGTCGCGTTCCACCACCGGGCGCTTCTTGGCGTAATACAGCGGCACGATGGGGATGTTCTCCATCATGATGTATTGCCACACGTCGAGCTCGGTCCAGTTGGAGATCGGGAACACGCGGATGGATTCGCCGGGGCGAACGCGCGTGTTGTAGAGGCGCCAGAGTTCCGGGCGCTGGTTCTTCGGATCCCAGGCGTGGTTCTGGTTGCGGAATGAGAACACGCGTTCCTTGGCGCGCGACTTTTCCTCGTCGCGGCGCGCGCCACCGAACGCCGCATCGAAGCCGAATTGATCGAGCGCCTGCTTCAGGCCTTCGGTCTTCATCACCTGGGTGTGCAGCGACGAGCCGGAATCGAACGGATTGATGCCGCGCGCGACGCCGTCCTGATTGATATGGACGTGCAGCTTCCAGTTGAGGCGCTTGGCGGTTTCATCGCGAAACTGGATCATCTCGCGAAACTTCCACGTCGTATCGACATGCAGCAGCGGAAACGGCGGCGGGCTGGGATAGAACGCCTTCAGGGCGAGATGAAGCATCACCCCCGAATCCTTCCCGATGGAGTACAGCATCACCGGGTTGCGGAATTCGGATGCAACCTCGCGCATGATGTGAATACTTTCGGCTTCCAGCCTTTTCAGATGGCTCAGACGCCCCGCTTGCGCGGCTTCTACTGCTTGCATGATTGCTTCCCTGACGCCGCCCAAGCGTCCCATCGCCTATGTCGGGCTGGCACCTACTAGCGCGAAAAGAAAACGCGCTCAATCGCTTGGGACAATGTTCGTGCCGGCATATTTGACTTGGCCAAGGCTGTCCTATAGTCCCGCCCGCTGCGAAGAGCAGGCAGCAAGCCCCAGGCTGGAAAAGCCCGGGATTCCAGTATCAAAAGATCGGGCAACACCTTGCCGCCATCCCCAGACCAGCCGTGAGCCAGCCGCCAGCCGCACCTGAACATCTGCCCGAGTTGGGATCGGACGGCCTCGCGCTGCCGCCCAATCCCGCCGGCGCACATCACGAAACCAAAGGCCGCATGGGCGCACTGACGCTGGGCGCGCTTGGCGTGGTGTTCGGCGACATCGGCACCAGCCCGCTCTACGCCGTGCGCGAAACCTTCAATGCCACAGGCGGCGCGTTGCCCAGCCACGACGCGGTGATGGGCGGGCTGTCGATGATCTTCTGGGCGTTGATCATCGTCGTGACGATAAAATACGTCGTCCTCATCATGCGCGCCGACAATGACGGCGAAGGCGGATCGCTGGCGCTGGCGGCGCTGGCGCAGAGCTCGCCCAATGTCAGCCGCGGCATCAAAACGACGATCGGCGTCGCGGCGCTGCTGGCGCTGGCGCTGTTCTTCGGCGACGGAATGCTGACGCCGGCGATCACCGTGCTCTCGGCGGTGGAAGGATTGAAAGGCACCGATTTCGAAGGCCTCATCCTGCCGCTGACGCTGGGCATCCTGATCGGATTGTTCGTGCTGCAGAGCCGTGGAACCGGCCAGATCGGCCGCCTGTTCGGGCCGGTCATGGCGATCTGGTTCGTCGTGCTGGGCATTCTGGGGGCGCTCTCCGTTGTGAAGACGCCCGCGATCCTGTTCGCGATCAATCCGTGGTTCGCAGTGCGGCTTTTCCTTCACGAGCCGTGGACCGCTTTCGTATCGCTTGGCGCCGTGGTGCTGGCGGTGACCGGATGCGAAGCGATGTATGCCGACATGGGTCATTTCGGCAAGCAGCCCATTCGCTATGCGTGGTTTTTCGTCGTGCTGCCGGCGCTGGTGCTGGACTATTTCGGCCAGGGTGCCGCGGTTTTGCGCGATCCGCATCTGGCGCCGATCGCGTTTTACGGCGTGACGCCGGCCTGGGCGCATTATCCCGTGGTGATCATGGCGACCATCGCCTCGATCATCGCGTCGCAGGCCGTGATCTCCGGCGTGTTCTCGATCACGCGCCAGGCCGTGCAACTGGGCCGCCTGCCCCGCATGGAAATCCGTCACACCTCCGCCATCGACTACGGCCAGATCTTCGTGCCGCGCATGAACATCCTGCTGCTCGTCGGCGTTGTGCTGATCGTGCTGATCTTCAAGAGCTCGACCGCGCTTGCCGCCGCTTACGGCATCGCGGTCACCGGCGTGATGGTGATCGACACTTTCAACGCCTCCATCGTCGCAGTCCGCCGCTGGAAGTGGCACATCTATATCGCGGCGCTGGTGTTCGGCGGATTGGCGCTGATCGACGTGTTGTTCCTCACCGCCAACAGCCTGAAGATCGTCGAGGGCGGCTGGCTGCCGCTCGCCATCGCCGCGGCCGTGTTTCTGGTGATGGAGACGTGGCGCATCGGACGGCGGCTGCATCTGGAGCGCATCCGCAACGAATCCATGCCGCTCGCGCTCTTCATCGATCGCGCCGAGAAAAACCCGCTGCGCGTCGCCGGCACGTCGGTATTCCTCACTGCCCGCGCCGACGCGGTGCCGAGCGCGTTGCTGCACAATCTCAAGCACAACAAGGTGCTGCACGAACGCGTGGTGCTGGTGCATGTCACGGTGGAGGACACACCGATCGTGCCGCCGGAAAAGCGCATCGAGGTGAACAAGCTCGGCAAGGGCTTCTTCGCGGTGGACATCCATCACGGATTCTTCGAGACCCCCGACGTGCCGCTGGCGCTGCAATCGGCGCGTCCCTTCGGTCTGGCGCTCGATGTGGAGACCATGACCTTCTTCATCGGCCACGAGACCCTGCTGCCGGCGGAGAATTCCGAACTCGGCAAATGGCGCACCTGGCTGTATGTGACGCTGGCTTCTTCGGCGCTGTCGCCAGCACGCTTCTATCACCTGCCGCCCAACCGCGTGGTGGAGCTCGGCATGCAGGTTTCGATTTAAAGCGACGCGTTGCGGGACGGACCTGCGCCCTTTTCGGCCGGGTGGCGCACCTTCTCACGCTTCATCGAATGGCGCTCCAGCCGGCGCTTCAACGTGGGATATTTGCGCAGCAGGACGATCAGGTCCTGCGCGGAAAGCGCCAGAACGCGCATCGGCGTGTCGGCGAACACCGTTGCTTCATGGGGATGAGAGCGCAGCAGGGCGTCTGCACCGAAGAAATCGCCGGGGCCGAGCACGATCGAACGGCCGCCCAATTCGGCCTTGGCCTGGCCCGAAACGATAAAATACATCGCCGTCGCCTGCTCGCCCGCCACCACGATCGGGGTGTGCTCGCGCGTGATGGTGGAGCGCAGCATGAGCATCAACTCGCTGGTGACCTCCAGATCGAAGCCCGCGAACACCGGAATGCGCGCCAGCATCCCCGAGGTCACCACGAAATCGCGGCGATGCAGCTCCCCCATGAAGCCCGACGCTATGATGCCGACGGGAAGCGCGAACAACCCCAGCCCCAGGATCGCGGTGACGCCGGCAAGCAGCTTGCCCAGCACGGTGATGGGAACCTTGTCGCCATATCCGGTGGTGGTCAGCGTGATGATCGCCCAGTACAGACAATCCGGCAGGCTGCCGAAGACATGGGGCTGCACATCGCCTTCGATGATGTACATGCATTCGCCCGACAGGCTCATGACGCAGAGCGCCAGAAGCAGCGTGCCGAACAGGGCGCGGCGCTCCGCGGTCAGAACGTGCATCAAGGTCGTGACGGCGGGCGAATAGCGCGCGATCTTGAGAAGCCGCAGCAGACGGAACAGCCGCAAGATGCGCAAATCCGCCACCGGCATGAAAAGCGCGATGTAGGCGGGCGCAATGGCGATGAAGTCGATCAGCAGATAGGGCTGGAGCATGGCGCGCAGCCGCGACTGAACCGGGCCCATGGCGGCCAGCCTGGGATCCTCCGGCGCGGACCACAGGCGCAGCGCATATTCAATCGTGAAAATGCCCACGGAGAACCATTCGAACGTGTCGAAATAGACTTTGTAGGGGATGCCGTATTTGGCGATGCTCTCGACCGTTACAGCCGCGGCATTGGCGACGATAAGGACGATCAGGAAGACTTCGAAAGCAACGCCCAGCGGCCCCGAGCCGCGTCCCGCCTCGAGTACGAGGTGGACGCGGTGGCGCACCCGACGCCAATAGGTCCGCTTGGGCTTTTTTTCAAGCGCTGCCTCGACGGCGAGGTTCACTTGCGGAAAATCTCCCTCTTGACGCCGATCGCCAGGCGCTCTGCATACCCCAAGACCCGGCGGCGCAAATCACTCGCGCAAGGCTAACGGAACCGGGGCCGCGTTGTCCCGCGGATTCTGTCCGCCGGAAGTTTATTTCGCAGCCCCTCAGGACAAAAAACCGATGCGGCTCCGCGGCCGCCTTTGCGGGGGCAACGCTGCGCGCTATATTCCTCAAAGCAAGCGCAAGGTGCCACCGTGTTCGATAAAATAAAATCCCGACCGATCCTGATTGCCCTGGTGCTGGTCGGCATTTGCCTCGTCGTCTATTTCGTCGGCGCCTTCTATCACCAGTTCCTCAATAACCCGCTCGACTTCGCCTCGCTGGTCTTCATCATCGCGATCTATATCGGCGCGGTCTATCACCAGGTTCGCGGCTTCGAGAAGCGATAGCCGCGCTATTGCGGCTTGTTGCGGGTCAACGGAAGAATCTTGGCCGACGGCCTGTCCTCGACAGCGTCCTGCGCCGCGATGTCAGCCGAATTCGCGCTTCGCTGCGGGACCAGGCGGTCTGCAATCTGGAAGCCGAAGAAGAACACCGCCAGCACGGCGATGCAGACGCTCGCCGTGCGCGGCTCGAGCGTCGCGGTCAGGGAGGTCACCGCGACGATGCCGGCATAAGTCCAGAAGGCGGCGCTGTCGCCGATCCATTTCGCGAGCTGATGATGGAAATGGTTCTTGTCGGGGCGGAACGGCGAACGATGATGCCAAGTGCGCACCGCGATGAGCCGGAAGCAATCGGCCACCGGAATGAAGAACCACACGATCACCGTCTCCAGCGGCAGCCTGCCGGCGTTGTGGCATAGGATCGCCAGCACGCCGACCACGAAGCCGCCCGCGAAGGTGCCGCAATCGCCCAGGAACAGGCGGCCGCGCAAATTGAACAGGAAGGTGATGAACGCCGCGCCCGCGATGAGCTGGGCGGCGCCCGCCGGCGCGCCCGAACTGAGCAACGCCAGACAGAATCCCCAGATGAGATAAAACGCGACGACGAGCCCGTTCATGCCGTCCGCCATGTTCACGGCGCTGGAGAACCCCATCAGGGCGACGACGGTGAGCACCGGAATCACGGCATAGGGCGCCTGTGTCCAGCCGGCCGCAAGCGTGAACACCCGGTTGGTGACGAGCGCGGGGTCGATCTTGAGCGCCACCGCCGACAGCAGCGCCAGCAGGATCAGGCGCGCGCCCGCCGAGATCGTCCGCTGGTCGTCCATGAATCCGATCACGGCAATCCCGCCGCCGCAAATCGCAATCGTCGGGTAAAGATCGTTCGTGTCGCCGCGCAGATATTGAATGATGGCCCAGGCGCAAAGCGGCAGCAGGATCGCGATGCCGCCCACCATCGGAGTAGGCTCGGCATGGGACTTGCGCTCGCCGTCCGGTTTGTCCACGACGCCAAGGCGACGGCTGATAGGCTCCGCGAAGAGGCAAATCGCCACGGTTACCAACACCATAAGATAGGAAATATCGCTGTAAGCGGCCACATTTACCCCGCGGTGAGCAATTCTAGCGGCAATTGCAGCCCGAAGCTAGTTTCAGCCTTGCGTGTTAACAAACCTTCTGCGGAGCAGACAGTGCCGAAAGCCAATCGCGCGGACACAAACGGAGCCATGCGGTTCGTCAGCGTGGTCGGCGCGCGCCCGCAATTCGTCAAAGCCTTTCCGCTGTCGAAGGCCGTGGCCGAGAGCGGCTGCCTCACGGAAATCATGATTCACACAGGACAGCATTTCGACGCAAACATGTCGCAGATTTTCTTTCGCGAGCTCGCCATCGCGCCGCCGGCTTATCATTTCGATATTCACGGCGGCCAACATGGCGAGATGACGGGACGGATGCTGGCCGCCATCGAAAGCGTGCTGGTGAAGGAAGCGCCCGACGCGGTGCTGGTGTATGGCGACACCAATTCGACGCTGGCCGGCGCGCTTGCCGCCGCCAAGCTCGGCATTCCCGTTGTGCATGTGGAGGCGGGATTGCGTTCGTACAACCGCGCCATGCCGGAGGAGATCAACCGCGTCACCGCGGATCACTTGAGCACGCTGCTGCTGTGCCCCACAGCGACGGCGGTCGGCAACCTTGCGCGCGAAGGCATCCGCGACGGCGTGCACAATGTCGGCGACCTGATGTATGACGCCACATTGCTGGCGACGGAACTTGCCGCGCAGCATGCCACGGTGCTGAAGGACATGAAGCTCGAGCCGAAGCGCTATGGCGTCGCCACCGTGCACCGCGCGGAGAATACCGACACGCCCGCGCAGCTGTCGCGCATCGCGCATTATCTTTCCGAACAGGCGCACGCCCAGCCGATCGTGCTGCCGCTGCATCCACGCACCCGCGCCGCGGCGGGCGGCATCGATTTTGGCAAGAACGTCAGGCTCGTCGATCCGCTAGGCTATCTCGACATGTGCCAGCTCGTTCGCGGCGCCAATGTCGTGTTCACCGATTCCGGCGGACTGCAGAAGGAAGCCTATTTCCATCGCGTGCCGTGCGTGACGCTGCGCGGCGAGACCGAATGGGTGGAGACCGTGGACAATGGCTGGAACCGGCTGTGGACGGTGGCAGATTACAAACCGCGCCGCGAGATCGCCGAATATGGCGACGGTCACGCGGCACAGAAGATCGTCGGCCTCCTCCGCCAGGCGCGCACATGATCGATCTGCCGAAACTGGGGCGCAGGATTGCGCGCGCGCCGCGCACGCTCAGGACCTGGGCGGTGAATTCGAACGGCTTCCGGCGCGACGAGCTGAAACAGTTTCTCCTGGCGCTGACGCAGAGCGGTGTTGCCTTCCTGCCCGTGGATCAATTCGCACAGCGCTACCGGCGTCATGACGAACGGCGCGGGCGCAAGCCGCCCAAAAAGGCGGTCGGGCTACTCAAATTCGACATCCACAACGACATCGTGCGGCCGCTGGAAATGGCGCGCATGCTGGCCGCTATCGGCGCACCCGGCCTCTTCCTGATGATGCCGCGCCATCCGCTGAACGAAAGCTTCTACGATCGCGAACGCACCTGGAATATCCTGCGCGAGATCGTGAGCCTCGGCCATGAAGTGGGCTTGCACGCCGATCTGTTTCATCTGATTTCCACCTATGGCGATCTCTACAAGGGGCTGAACGAGTCGCTGAAGGACATGCGCGGGCGCGGCCTCGCCATCCGCGCCGCCTCGGTGCATGGCGACACCCGCCGCCACATCAAGGCGGTGAAGCTGCAGGGCAACGATTTCTTCGAAGAGGAATTCCGCCGCACCAAATGGACGGGCACGCCCCCAAAAGGTGAGGAATTCTACGCCCAACATGTCCGGCGCTATTCGCATGTGCGGATCGCCGAGGAATGCGGGCTGGAATATTTCGCCGAAGTGAAGTTCCTGCACGACGGCCGCCCGCTCTCGGACGAACCGATGCTGTATCTCTCCGACAACCGCCGCAAGCTGGAGATCCGCAACATTCCCGGCCGGGACGACAATCTGGTCTGCGATGCGAATTTCGCGATCACGCCGGAATTTACCGCGCAGGCCGCCGCGGCGCTGCGCCTGCGCCCGTTCCTCGCCTTGCTGCATCCGCAATGGTACCGCTGAGGCTCAGGCCGCGATTGGATAGCCCAGCACTTCGAAATCGCGGGCATAGATTTTGGCGATGCGCGCGGTGGTTTCGGCATTGAGGAAGTGCCGGTAATCCGGAAACTGGATGACGCCGCGCCGGTCGCGCCCGAAGAGCCGCGCGAAATCGGCACGGTTCAGGTTGGTGATGTCGATGTTGCCGATGTCGTGGCTTGTTTTGGTCGTGGCGGAGGAGCGCTTCATCGCAATCGGACGCTTGCCCAGCCGCACCGCCAGGCGGTCCAGATCCTGCTGCAGGCTTTCCAGCTTGGCCAGCATGACGCCGGGCAGCTTGCGCTCGAACCAGTCCGAAGCGGTCTGCATGCGCCAATGGTAATTGGCCTTGCAGACATCGTTCTGCTCCAGAAAATCGAGGAATTCGTTGAAGGTCAGCCGTTTTTCCGGATCGGGATCGCGGATCGAGCGCGAGACCGCGCGCCATTGCGCCCCGCTCACCGTGTCGGTCACCACGCTATAGGCGCTCACCGTGCGCGAGAGCGGATTGCGCACCGCGGCGATCTTGAGGAACGAAGGATCGTCGTAACAGGACGCCAGGTCGCGGTAGAGATCGGCGTGTTCCTCATACCATAGCGGTGACAGATGGCTCGCGCCCTTGCCCGCCATGCGACTTTTCCAGCCGGCGATCTCAAAGAACCAGAGCTGCGCCGTGGTGCTGCCGCAGCGATGCATCCAGAACAGCATGGTTTTGCTGACCGGATCGACCAGCGGCGCCGGATTGCGGCGCCGGGGTTGCGCGTTCGCGATAAATTGCACTGCCATCTCGTATCGCTAAACGCGCCGGTGATCCCTGACGTTGGACAGGAGCAGAAACCCGATCATGTAGAACATCGTAGCCGCCAGCAGCAGACCGGCTTCGTCTACGAGCCGGTCCGGATAGGCCGTATCCGTGGGGGTGATGGGCTCCTCGACCGGCACCAGGAACACCTGCTGCTGGTTGGCTATTCCGCTGGCCGAGGCCATGCCCTGCTGCGCCGCCGACAATTCCGCTTCCGCAACCGCCTGCTGATAGGGCTGCGCCGTTTCCACAGCCTTCATCGCCGCGGCGAATTGCTCCTGGGCGTACTTCACCGTCGCCGCGCGCATCCCGGCCGACATGTCGTTGATGAATTTTTGGGACGAGGCGATAATCGTCTTTTGTATTTCCGCCGCGCGCTTGGCGTCGTAGGCGAGCACGTCGATGGTGATGAGGCCGGTGGTCGAGTCTTGCGTGACCGTCACCATGCCTTGGTAGAAAGTCAGGAAGTCTTCGTCGCTCGCATCGCTTGCCAGCCGCCAGAACGGATTATGTCCGGGTGCGGAGTAGACTTTACGCAAATGGAATTTCTTGTCGAGAATCTCCAGCATCTCGTGCGACTCGATGTAGGCGATGAGCGCGCCCGTCTGGCTCGACGAACTGCCACTGCTGGCGCCAAACAAGCTGCTGACCGAAGTCAGGTTCGCGCCTATGGCGGACGAATTCTGCAATGTGATCATCGACTGGCAGTCGTAGAAATTGTCCGCGAACAAGTAGAGATAGACAAGGCCGATGATGCCGATCAGCGGAACGACGTTCCAGAACGAAAATCCGGCCCACAGCCAATCGAAAAAGCCACGCATCTGCTTGGTCGTCGCATCGGTGACGAAAACCGGCTCGAACCCGAAAGGCTTGCGCGGCAACGACGAATCGCCCGGGGCCGGGGGCTGTCCGCCGCCCCTTGCTGGCAACTTCGACATAGGTGTGGACACCAGAAAAACTCCCGTTTTGATGCCGGCGCGGCGCGGATGTGCGGTTCCTAGCACAGTCCCGCTTACATGTCCGGCTCGTCGTCGTCGTCTTCTTCTTCCTCTTCGTCGGCCTCGACCCCGGTATCCTTGGCCAACGAATTGAAGTGCTTCAGGGCCGCCTTCATGTCCGTATAATGCTCGGCCCTGCCGCCATCGAGGACAAACGCGGTGCTGCAATATTGCAGCGCGATTCCCGGCGAGCTCGTGGCCACCAGGATGCCCTTGTTGCGCGTGCGCGCTTCCAGGATCTGGGTCGCACGCGCCAGGAAGGGCTTCGGCGTCGAGATCACCCTGTCGTCGAACAGGTAGATGTCGAAATCGAACCACATGCTGAGGGCGAAAGCCAATTGCTGCCTGATATAGCGCGGGCAATAGCCCAAATTGTCATTGAGGTGACTCTCGATTTCACCGAGTTGGCCGACCTCGCTGACGAATTTGTCTTGGTCGATGCCATACATTCTGGCGAAGAACCGCAAATTCGTGGCGATGGTCATTTGCGGCGTGAAGAAGTCGATCTGCGGAATGGGCCAGGAAACCTTCGAGGTACACTCGAGCCAGCCTTCATCGACCGGCTCGGCGCCGCAGATGAGCTGCAGCAGCATGGTCTTGCCCGCCCTTTTGTGCCCCAGAACGGCCACGCGCTCGCCGTCTTCCATCCAGAAATCCAGATGCTTGAAGAGCGGGCTGCGCTTGCGCTGCACGAGCACGCCCTTGGTGATGTCGTGAAGTTCGATGGTCATGCAGGAACGCGCCGGATGAACCTTTCCAGAGACAGGCCGAGAACCCCAAGCCCCAAGACCCAAATGATGACGTAGGCCGGGCTTCCTATCGGCGTGTTGTAGGTTGTGAACCAGTAGGTCCGCATAAGTTCGTTGATGTGCAGAATGGGATTCCACGTCATCAACGGCCACAGGTTGGCGGGCATGCTGGTGATCACGAAATACAGGCCCGACGTCCAGAAGAAGCTCTTCTTGACGGGCTTCCAAAGCCATTTGGCGGGCTGGAACATGCGATAGAGCGGCGCCAGCATGAGACCGAAGGTCAGTCCGAGGAACCAGGAGGCGAGGAAGATAAGAATGACGCCGATCGGAAAGCGCGGCGGAGGAACGGATTCAAAATACGAGCAGACCAGCATCAATCCGGCGAAAACGATTCCATAGGTGCAGAGCTGGTCCAGCGCGCTGGCAAGCACCACGTCGAGTGGGGTAACGACGGGCAGGCTGAGAAGCTTGCGGTTCTTTTGGATCGCCGATTCACCCACCTTCATGGTGGCGGAAAACGTCTGCCAGGGCACGATTCCAAGGACCAGGAATGTGAAGGGCGGCATTCCCGGCGGCATGAACGCCTTGATGAAGACGCGGATCAGGCTCATGGCGCCGACATAGAGCAGCACGTCGATAATCGCCCAGGCGAGGCCGCCGGAGAGGCCTTTGTTCTGGTTCTGCATGTCGCGAATAGTCAGCGCGATAATGATTCGAACCTGAGACTTGATGGACTCGAACATTCTGAAAGCCCCGGATGCCGCAGCGGCGGGCGCATAAGAGCCCGAAATTACACGGTTTCCAAGACCCCGTAGCGCGCCCGGCAAGGTCGGTCAACGCGGCGTAGCGCCGGCAGGACAGCGGCTGCGAAACCCTATGCCATGACAATCCGGTCGCGATGGGCGGCGACCTTGCGCGTCGCATTGCGCGTATCGACCACCAGATCGAGGCTTTCGACCAGCTTGGCATAATCCACCTTGTCGTGATCCGTCACGATCAGGGCGGCGTCGAACTGTCTGGCGAACATTTCCGGCTCCCATTTGACGCTTTTGCGCCCGGCGAGTTCGGAATGCTCCCGACTTTCGGGAATTTCCGGAATCCAGGAATCCAGATATTCGACATGGCAGCCGCGCTCTTCGAGCAGGCGGATGATGACAAGCGCCGGGCTTTCGCGCATGTCGTCGACATTCTTCTTGTAGGCGATGCCAAGCAAGAGGATGCGCGCGCCATTGAGACTCTTCTTCTTGCGCTCGGACAGCGCTTTGCCGAGTTCGGCGACGACGGCGCGCGGTTCGGCGGTATTGATCTCACCCGCCAGCTCGATGAAGCGCGTCGGCACTTCGAACTCGCGCGCCTTCCAGGTGAGATAGAACGGATCGATCGGGATGCAGTGGCCGCCGAGGCCCGGGCCCGGATAGAACGGCATGAAGCCGAACGGCTTGGTGGAGGCCGCGTCGATCACGTCCCACACGCTGATGCCCATGTGGCTGTAGATGTGCTTGAGCTCGTTGACGAGCGCGATGTTCACCGCGCGGAAGATGTTTTCCGTCAGCTTCACCGCTTCGGCGGTGGCGCTGGAGGTCACCGGGATAATCTTCTCGACAAGCGCGCCATAGAATGTTTCCGCCAGCTTGCGGCTGCCGGCGTCATCGGCGCCGACGATCTTGGGAATGATGGTGGTGTGGAATTTCGCGTTGCCGGGATCTTCGCGCTCCGGCGAGAACGCGATGAAGAAATCTTTCCCCGCCTTCAGGCCGCCCGCCTCCAAAATCGGCTGCAGCACCTCGACAGTCGTGCCGGGATAGGTCGTGGATTCCAGACAAATGAGCTGGCCGGGGCGCAGCATGCGCGCGATGTCCGCGCCCGTGTTGCGCACGAACGAAAGATCGGGCTCGCGATATTTGTTGAGCGGCGTCGGCACACAGATGACGATGACGTCCGGCTTTGCCAGCTCCTTGAGATCGCTGGTGGCGTGGAAGCGGCCGGTTTTGTGCATCGCGGCGACGCGCTCGGCGGAAATGGTGCGGATCGTGGAGCGGCCTTGATTGAGCGCCTCCACTTTCTCCGGGTCGATATCGAAACCCAGGACCGGAAATCCTTTTTCGCTCGCGGCGATCGCCAGCGGCTGGCCGACATAGCCCATGCCGACCACGGCGATGATGGCCTCGCGCGTCTCTAGCTTTTTGACCAGCGCCGAAACATCGGCTGTTCGCGTGTGTGTCGCGGTATCCATGCGCATATCCTGATGGTTGCCGCCGTCACGATCGGCGGGACTTGGCCCGAACCTAGCACGGCAGCGTTAACCATCTGTTAGCCCGCGAAGCTGAGTTTTCCGCCTTCCAGCACATAGCGCTCGCCGGTCCGGGGGCAGATGAGGTCCTTCCCCAGCCGGTCGCCGCTGCGGCTGACCCAGCCCAGGAAGCGGGCCGAGGCGCCGATCACCAGCGCGTGGGCCGGGATCTCCTTGGTCACCACCGCGCCCGCGCCCACCATGGCGTATTCGCCGATGGTATTGCCGCAGACGATGGTGGCGTTGGCGCCGATGGTGGCGCCTCTCTTCACCAGCGTCGGGCGGAACTCGTCCTTGCGCTCGATGAAGGCGCGCGGATTGATGACATTGGTGAACACCATGCTGGGGCCGCAGAACACCTCGTCCTCCAGCGTCACGCCTTTGTAGACGCAGACGTTGTTCTGCAGCTTGCAGCCATTGCCGATGGCAACGTCCGGCCCGATGACAACATTCTGACCCAGCACACAGCGCGCACCGATCGTGCAGCCGCCCAGTATGTGCGAGAAATGCCAGATCTTGGTGCCCGCACCGATGCGCACGCCCGGATCGATGATGGCGGAGGGATGTACGAAGTAATCTGCTTGCGACATGAGTGGCGAACCTATTGCGCGGCCATGGCGGCCGCCTGAAAATCGCTCGCCGATTTCGCCGCCTTCTCCAGGCCCGTATAAAGATCGATGAGGCGTGTGGCATACGCCGCTTCCCAGCAATCGGCCTGGATAAAGGCGCGGCAACCTTCCCGAGCCCTGGCGATATCCGCGTCGGTGAGGCTTGCGACGAGCGCGGCGATGGAGTGCGCCGAAAGACTTTCATCCGGCAGCACCCAGCCGCAACCGAATTCGTCAATCACAGTTTTCAGGACCGGATAAGGCTGCACGATCAGTGGCACGCCGGCGACGGGATATTCCCAAAGCTTGTTGGGCGAGCAGAACCAGTGATTGAGCACCGTGTTCTCGTAAGGGACGATGCCCAGCGTGGCGCCCGCGGTCCACAATTCCAGATCCTCGCGCGGCGCCGCGGAGATGAAGACGATATTGGCCTGCCCGGCGGCGATGGCGCGCAATTCGGGCTCGAGCGGTCCCCAGCCCATCATCACCAGCGTCCAGGCTTCAGGAAGGCTCGCCGCTGCGCGCAGCAGCATCGGCAATCCGCGATCTTTTGTGTAGCCGCCCTGGTAGAGCAGAATCTTCTGCGTCCGCGGCAGGCCTGCCGCGTCATGCAGCCGGCCGTCATAGGCGATGCCACGCGCGCGGCGCGCCGCGTTGCGGATGATCACCGCCGGCGGAAGCTGCGGATAGGCATAGCGATAGAACAGCGCGATATGCCGATTGATGGTGATGAAGCGGTCGACCGCGCCGGTATAAAGCCGATGAATGCGCGTGAAATAGTCGGTGATGCCGGAGCGGCGCGCCGCGGCCGCTTCATAGATCTCGTGGGCATCGTAGATCAGCGGAATGCCGAGCGCCTTCTTCACCAGCACGCCCGTCGGCAGGCCGTTGCAATCGTGCGCATGAACCACATCAGGCTTCAGTCCGCTCGCAAAATCGGCCATCGCCTGCGAACGGTAGCGCCAGAGCGTGAAGCGGTTGGCGCGCGCGCTGATCAGATTGAGCGGCTCCAGCGCCGTTTCCAGAAGATAATCCGGAATCCACGGCGGCAGGCGCGTTCTCGGCTTGGGATAATCCCGGGGATCGAGCTTGCCGCTTTCGATCAGCGCTTCGCCATGGCGCATGATCTTGTCGCGGCGTGCCAATTCGCGCGCGTTGCGGACCCATACGGCGTGGACGATGACGATGACGGCCACGACCGTGACGACAGCGACGCCCGCGATGCCGATCCAGTCGTGCAGATGAAGCGCGCGCAGCACGGGGGCAAGATGCGCCATCGCGGCCCAGATGCCCCAAACGAGCAATCCCAGAACGACAGCCAGCGGCAGCACGCGCAAAGGCGTCGTCAGGATCGCCTTGCGGCGCGCCTTCGCGCCCCATTCGACGCGATGCACGACCACGCCCGAAGGCAGCACTTGCCTCGGCGCACTGACGGCATTGTCCGGAATCCCCACGACATGAACCTCATGCCCCGCCGCCTGCAGCGTCTCGGCCTCGCGGATGACGCGATTGTCCCGCGTCACATTGTTGTAGACGAGCATGCAGACTTTCATCGCGCGTGCGCCATCACAGCTGCTCGGCCGAATCCGGCGCGACCGGCACGCCGGTTTGCTGCGCGCGCGTGGCCGCTTCCAAGATCGCCAGAACGCGCAGGGCTTCGCGCGCATCCGTGCGCGGCGCCGTGCCGTCGGCGATGGCATCCAGAAAATGGGCGCATTCCTCGCGCAGCGGCTCGCGCTGCGCAACGTGCACGAATGTCGGTTCGGCCCTCACCGCCTCGGGCTTGCCGTCGCGATATTCGACGCGATGATCGTAGAGCACGAGCTTGTGATCCCACGGCGCCGCGTCGTCGAACACCGCATGCGCCTTGGTGCCGATCACGCTGAGCTTCTGCTCCTTGTAAGGATTGAGCCACGAGACGAACACGCGCGCCGTGGCGCCGTTCGCGAAATCCATGTGGATGTTGGCAATGTCGGCGATCTTGGGATCGAGGATACAGCTGGCGTGGACAAAAACGCGCTCGGGCATTTCGCCCATGATGCCCAGGATCATCGAAAGGTCGTGCGGTGCGAAGGACCAGATCACGTCCTCCTCGCTGCGCACTTTGCCGATGTTGAGGCGGTTCGAATAAATGTGGCGGATGTCGCCGAGGCGTCCTTCGCGCACCAGCTCGAACAGCCTGAGCACGAGCGGATGGTAGTGCAGCAGATGACCGACCATCAGGATGCGCCGCGTCTCCTGCGCCAGTTTCGCCAATGCGCGGCCCTCCGGCACGGTCAGCGCCAGCGGCTTCTCCACGAACACATGCTTGCCGGCCCGCAGCGCATCGCCTGCGTGGCGCACATGCAGTGCCGCCGGCGAGGCGAACGCCACGCCTTCGCAGGCATTGCCGTCGAGGATCTGCGGCAGGCTCAGCGCCGGCACGCCGTATTTGCGCGCATAGGCGTCGGCCACGGCGGCGTTGGAATCGCACACCGCCGACAGGGCGCCCAACTCCGCGAAATTGCGGACGATGTTCTTTCCCCAATAGCCGCAGCCGACGGCTGCGATCTTCGGCGTGGCCGACCCGCGCATGTTCGCGCTCATACCTGCTGCTGTTCCGACATCACTGGCCTATTGCGGCGAAAGGACAAGGTAGCGCGCGCCCGGACCTCGTACAACGCATTAATAAAGCTTGCCTTTTCGCGATTGGGGTCACTGCTCCGGCCGCAGGACTTCGATCGTCACGGTCTCTGCCCGGGGATGGACGTTCTGTTCGCTTTTCAGGACAGCGCCGGTGGCGGCATCCTTCCAGAAATCGTTTTGGAAATCCCAGTCGAGCTGCGGCGCGTGGCACTTCTCCACGATGTGCCGCGTCTCATGCGTGGCGCCGATGATGGCGATGGACTCGGCGCCGGCATCCTGCTGCGTGCACGTCACCACGACGCCGAACACGCGGCTTTCGGCGAAATCGTAGAGATAGTGATAGCTGCCAGGCACGGCATCGGGTCCGGTATCGGCCAGAGGGCCCTGCACACCGGACAGATTGTGCGGCAGGCCCACGGTGCGCACGATGCGCCCGGCGCGCGTGATGATGCTTACCTGCGTGCCCGCCAGCCATTCACTCTCGCCGCCGGATTTCGTCGCCAGCACGAGCATGGCTTCGGGACCGGACGCGTAGCGCACGCCGATCGAGGCGAAGGAAATTGCCGCGGCCTGGTTGCGCGTGATCGATGCGCCTTCGCCGCCGATCGAAGTCACGTTTCCCCACAGCAGGCCGCCAAGCTGGCCGAAATCGGAATCGCTGCCGCAGCCGGCCAACGTCCCCGCGAGCGTCCCGGCCAGCACAAGACAGGCGGCGATGCGCGCGGCGCGCCTCATTTGAAGATGTCCGGCCATTGCCGTTCCAAATCGCTTTCGCTCGAGGTCTGCGTCATGCCGTAAAGGGTCTCGTCGTTGTCGAGTTTTTGGCCGCCGTCGCGCTGCACCGGCCGCAGATCGAACTCGTAATCGCTGGAGCTTCCGAACGGCACCGCCCATTCGGTCGGGATGATGATGCGGATGCCCTTGTCGAAGCTGCCCTCGCCGAACTTGCTGAACGGAACGTTGGTGAAGGTCATCCACGCGCCGATGACGACGCCGGTGTCGAAGCGGCGGTCGATCTCGAGGGTGGCGCCGTAGTCGCCTGCCAGATAGCGGCCTGCACTCAGCGAGGCCACCAGATCGTGCCAGTGCGTGTCGACGTAAAGCGTCACATGCCCGGTGAGCACATGATAGCGCCGCAGATCGAACAACTCGTCGTAATTGCGCTGATAGACTTCCCACAAATCTCCACCGACCGCCCAGGACTGGCCGAACGGGCGATAGAGCACCTCGCCGCCGACGCCGGCGAACATCTGCTCGAGGATGCCGCCGGTGACGCGCGCGTAAATTTCCTTCGCGGGCTTATAGTAATACGTCGCGGTCAGGTCGGTGATGCCGGTCGATCCGTGAGTGAGATATTCCGCCACGTCCGAGCGCACATGGGGCAGCACGCTGTTGCTGGTGCGCACGATGCTGCCGAAATCGTTCCACAGATTGAGATTCAGCCTGTCGTCCAGCACAAGGCCCGGCAGCACGGTGAGCGTGGAATGCTCGCCGATGCCGACGCCGAAATAAGCCGGGTTGTCCGGATCGAACAGGTCGTCCGAGAACGAAGGAAACAGCGACCAGGTGTAGCGCGGGAAATCCTGGCCGTTTCCGAGATCGATTCCGGGATCGGCGTCGCTGCGCAGGCTGCTGTGCCAGAGTTCCGCCGGCGTCGCCATGTGGTTGGCCAGGGCGTCGATCTCGGCGCGCGGGATCAGCACCGTCGTCAGCGCCATCTGCTGCGTGCTCGTCGTGATCGAAAATGCGGTGATCTGCGGCGGCGCGCTTGCCGACAGCGCGCGCGCGGTGCGGGCGATCGCCTCCGCGTCGCGCAGATAATGATAGTTGGCAATCTCGATCTTCACCGTGTTGTTGACGATGGCGATGCCTTCCACGGTGATGTTCTGCTTTTCGACGGAGGCGCGCATCGCCGACAGCACAGCCGCCGGCAATTCGACGGCCGCGGGCAACGGATCGGCCACGATCGGGGCGCCGGGCGCCGCGGTGCTTGTCGGCTGCGCCGCCGCGAAGCGATCGATCTGCGCCGAGATCGGCAGGACTGCATCGGAGTCCGGCGGCCGCGTATCGCAGATCGCCACCGAGCGCCACTTGGAATCGATATAGGCAACTTGCTGGACGCCGCTGGCGCGCCACACTGCCTGGCTTTCGCATAGCTCCTGCTTGGGCGCGCGCGCCCTGTCGGCGATCTGAAGCACCAGCGTGTGTCCGTCCATGAAATGATCGGTCACATTGAGCGCCGCGTCGTGGAACAGAGCGTCCGGCGTGGGCGCCTTCAGCGCCGTATCGGCGGGAATCACGCGCACATGCGCGCTCGCCATCGCCGGATCGGGGGGACGGTTGTCGGCGGCGTCCTGTCTGGTGAGATCGACGAAGTGCACGCGCCACGGCTGATCGCCTTCCAGCCCGGACTGGATCTGCTCGGAAACCACCACCTGCTGCACCTGCTCTTCGGTGCGCGCATGGAACGGCGGCGGCGGATCGATGCGCGACGGCCAGTTAGGCTGCGTCGGATCGAGCGCCATGTTGATGTTGAACGACAACTCCTTGCCGTACATGTAGGCGACGCCCACATCGACATTCGACCAGAAGCGATAGGACAGCCCGACATTGACCGGAATGGGCGCGTAGTTCTGTCCCTTTTTCTGCGCGTTGCCTTTCGCCTCGGCGGAATAGTCGTCGCTTGAATATTCAACCTTGAAGGTGAGCTTCGGAATCGGCGTCTTCCATTCGACGCCGCCGAAGAGACCCACATTCGGTCCGCGGAACAGATCCTTGAACAGCACCGTGCCGCCGACGCCGGTGTCGCCCGGCCGGGTGGCGAATTTCTGGCTGATCCAGATCAGGGGATTTTCGAACGCGGCGCGCGACGCGAGCCGCCCCCATCCCATGCCGCCTGTGACATCGAACGCGCCAAACCGCTTGGAGGCGACAAGATATTCCGCCGAATAGATGCCGGTGCCGACGATGTCCTGCATCCCGAGCGCGACCTGCGGCATGTATTTGCCCTCCTGAAACAGCCGGAACTTCAGATCGAAGCTTCTGTCGTAGAGCGCGCGTTGGCCCGCCGGCGGCAACGCGTAGTTGATCGTGTAGCGGAACGTGGTCTCGAGCCAGGGCAGCGCCTGGAAGGTGAGCGCCACGCGGTCGTCCGGCTGCCTCACATCGACGCCCAGCGACAGATAGCCGTCCGGCATGAAGCGGGCGTTGCGCATGTCGAGCAAGCCGACACCGCCATAGAGCGAGTCGGTCGGCAGAGTCAGCGCGTCGCTGTCGAGTTCGAGCGCGTCGGTGTCGGCGCGCACCGCGGACGTGGCAAGTAGCGCCGGCGCCGCAACCGCGAGCGCCCATCGCCACTTGCACTGCGAAAGTCTGTAAATCACTGCGCGACCGCCCGAAGCGAACATGGCGAGTTCAGCGCGCAGTCGCAAAACCTCGCCGCGCGCGCCCTCAACCCTATGACCGGAGAACTTAGACACTGTGAGGGCGAACATTTCCAGCCTGTTCTGCAATGCAGCGCGGAAGTGCAAGCGTTCAGCCGCGCATCGGCCAAGCCCCTGTCTCGCCACGAGGTTCCCGGCCCTGTTTCGCTTGCGCCTGCCGCGACGGTGAGGGTAAAAGCCGGGCCAAGGTTGTCGCGTCGACCATTAAAGGGCGCCTGTCGGGCGGATAAACAAACACATGTGGTTAAACAGGATTCGGTCTCGCGCCGCCGGCGTGGCGGTTGGTGTCGCGATCTGCGTTGCGGGTTTCGGCTTTGCCGCGGTGGATGCGCAGCCGATATCGAGCAGCGCAATTCAGTCGGTGCTGCAGAGCATGGGCACGTCCTCCACGAGTTCGTCGCCCTCCACGCCGACGCAGTTGCCGGCTTCCGTCTCGCCTTCCACGCAGACGCTCAGCCCGGTGCCCGCGAGCACGACACCCCTGCCGCCGTCGCGTCTCGAACTGCTGTATTCGCAGCGCGCCGGACAGCCGCTGACGCAGTTCGGCTACGATTATCTGGGCGTGGGATCGCCCGTCACCACCATGCAGATCGGCGCCATCCAGGATAGCTACATTCTGGGTGCCGGCGACCAGATTTCCGTGGTCCTGCGCGGCCACGACAACAGCACTTATACGGTGCCCGTCGATCGCGACGGCCGCATCATCGTGCCGAACTATCAGCCGGTCGCGGCCGCGGGCCGCACCTTCGGCGAAGTGCGCAAACAACTGGCCGACACCATCGCGCGCGACGCGCTGGGCACCCGCGCCTATATTTCGCTCGCCACAGTCCGGCAGATCTCGGTGCTGGTCACGGGTGAGGTGAATTCGCCCGGCATGCGCACGCTCAGCGGCCTCAACACCGCGCTGGATGCCATTCTGCTCTCGGGCGGAATCAGCAAGACCGGCAGCCTTCGCAATGTCATTCTCGAACGTGGCGGCGTGCGCCACAGAATCGATCTTTATTCGGTGATCGGTCAAGGCGGCCACGCCAGCATTGGCGCGCTGACCGAAGGCGACCGCATTATCGTTCCGCCGCTGGGCGCGACGGTGGCCGTCATCGGCCTCGTCAAGCGTCCGGGGATCTACGAACTGGCGCCGGGCACGAAGGCTATCGACGCGCGCGCGCTGGAGCGTCTGGCGGGCGGGTCGGAAATCGCCGGCAGCGACCGGCTGTCGAAGATCGGCCTGCAATCGAGCGGCCGATCCGATCTGGTTGGACTGGGCCGCGACGGCATCGTGCGCAGCGGCGAAGTCCTGTCCGTCGATCAGGCGGCGGGCGGCACGCTGGGGCGCGTCACCGTTGTGGGCGCCGTGCAGCTTCCCGGCACGCATGCCCTGAACAATGCGCCGAGCCTTTCCAAGCTATTCTCCGACCCGAGCGAACTTACCTCCGACGCCTATACGCCGTTTGCCATCGTCGTGCATCGCGATCCGGTGTCGAACTTCCGCAAGCCGGAGGCATTCTCGCTCAAGCGCGTCTTCGAACATGCCGAGGACATAAAGCTGGCCAGCGACGACGTGGTCTATGTTTTCACCGCCGCGCAAGTGCAAGCTCTCGCCGCAGCGGCGGTGGCGCAGATGCAGACGGCGTCACAGGCCGCCAACGTGCCGCCATCGGTGCTGAATCAGTCGGCGCAAAGCCTGAGCAACGTCAATCTCAGCCAGCCGACCCAGGCCGGACTGGCGACGTCTACGACCTCCCTCACACCTTCATCGAACAACGCCACGCCGGCCCCCACCATCGCATTGCCGCCCGGTGTGACGCTGCAATCGCTCACGCCTGCGCAACAGGCCCAATATCAGCAGGCGCAGGCCGCGCTTAACGCGCAGGCAAGCAACAACGCCTCGTCAGGCTCCTCGAACAACAATTCGTCGAGCAGTGCGGCGCCGGCGGCCGCGCCGGTGCAAGCGCCGCCGACATTCAAGCCGCAAGTGGATCCGCGTCTCGCGGCCGCGGAAGCCGGCGCGCCGCCCGCAGCAGTCACCATATTGCAGGCGCAGACCGCCACTGCCGGCAACGCGATTGAAGGCAACGGCCTGACCTCTCCGGCCGCTCTGGGCGCAGCGGCGCCCGATCTGACCACGACCGGCATCGCAGCCCAACTCGACATCACCCCCGCAGCGCTGGTCAATCTGGCAACGGACTACGTCGTCTGGGTGGTGGGCGCGGTTCACGATCCGGGTCCCTATCTCGCCGACAACGGAACGACGCTTGCCGCCATGCTCGGCGCTGCCGGCGGCGTGCAATTGCAGGCCGACCTGTCATGGGTGGAAGTGACCTCGACCGACATCGATCCGCTCACCGGCACATCCAAGACATCGCGCACCGCTTACAAGGGCGGCATGAGCGACTTGGCGCGGGTCTCGCTTCGCCCGATGGATTCGATCCGCGTGCGCAACGTATTCTCCGATCGCACCGGGAGCGGCAACGTCACGGTGGCGGGCCAGGTCCGCTATCCCGGCACGTTCGACATCACCCGCGGCGAACGGCTGTCGTCGCTGCTGGCGCGCGCCGGCGGCCTGACCGACGAGTCCTACGCCTATGGCGCGGTATTCACGCGTGTCAGCGCGGCGCAATCCGAGCAGGAAGGCAACGCGCGCGAGGCCAATGAACTTCAGGCCGGCATCGCGGCGGCGCTCACCAACCCGGCCTTGAACGCCAGTGCGCTGAGCTATCTGCAAGGCCTCGTCACCACGCTGCAACATCAGCCCGCGCTCGGCCGCATCACGGTGACGGCCGATCCGGCGATCCTCGCCGTCAAGCCCGATCTCGACGTGGTGCTGGAGCCCGGCGACTTTATTTATATACCGACACGGCCTTCGACGGTTGCGGTCAGCGGCGAAGTCCTCAATGCGGGCTCATTCCAGTACCGGCCGGGACTCAGCGTGGACGATTATCTCACCATGGCCGGGGGCACCAACGACGCCGCCGAGGACAGCGAGACGTTCATCGTAATGCCGGACGGCACGGCGCGGCCGGCTTCGGGCGGATGGTTCTCGTTCTCGGGCAGCTCGCCGATCCCGCCGGGCGCCACGATCGTGGTGCCGCCGGATCCCGCGCCGTTCAACACCATGGTGTTCCTGACGAGCATCTCGCAGATCGTGAGCCAGCTCGCCGTCGCCGCGGCATCGCTGGCAGTGATCAGTAGCAAGAACTAGAGGACGCGGCGGATCTCATCGAGCATGAGATCCGCCAGCTTGTTGCGGTCGAAATCGGCAGCGAGGCCGCGCCCGCCAGCGGCAAAGCGCTGGCGCAGTGCGGAATCGTTGCGCAGTTCGATGATCGAAGCGGCCAGCGCGGTCGCATCCTCCGGCGCGATCGCAAGACCCGCGTCGTATTTGCGGACAAGATCGGCGGCTATGCCGGCCGCGCTGAGAATGATGGGGCGCTCCATGGCGGCAGCCTCGAAGATCTTCGTCGGCAAGGCGCCTTCGAACAGCGCGGCGTTCTTCAGCGGCACCACGATTGCGTCGCACAGCGCGAGGTATTCGACGACGGTGGTGGACGTGACCAGTCCGTGGAACTCGATGCTCGAAAGCGCGAGCTTGGCCGCCATGTCGATGAGCGCTTCGCGGCGCGCCCCGTCGCCCACGAACAGGAAACGGATGTCATCGTGGCTTTCCAGCATTTTCGCGGCATTCACGACGGTTTCCAGCTTCTGCGCCAACCCGTGTGTGCCGACATAGCCGATGACGAACTTGCCATCGTAGCCGAAATGCTGGAGCAACCGCGGCGATTTCTCGCGCGGGATCAGCCGGTGCGGATCGATGCCGTTATAGACAACGCCGATCTTGTTGCGGTCCACGCCCTTTTGCGCGATGAGCTCGCGCAACGCATCGCTGATGGTGACGATGCGCGAGGCGCTTCTGTAGAGAAAGTCCTCCAGCCGGAGCAGCGCGCGTATCGCGGCACCATCGTTCATCGCATCCACGGCGAGAACCGAATCCGGCCACATGTCGCGCACTTCGAAGATCCACGGCACGGCCAGCGCTTGGGACAGCCAGTGGCCGGCCAGCGCCGTCAATAGCTGCGGCGAGGTGGCGACGATGACGTCGGGACTTTCGCGCCGGCCCGCAAGAAAGCCGCTCACCGCAAAGCTCACGAAATCGAGCGCGCGGCGCACGGTGCCTTTGTTGGGCGCCAGATAGCTCCACACCCGCACGACGCGGATGCCCTCGATGGTCTCTTCCTGGCGCCATCTGTTGCGGTAGCCGTACTGCGCCTCCCCCGTTGGAAAGTTGGGGATGGTGGTGATGACGGTGACTTGATGGCCGTCCTCCACCCAGCGCCGGCAATGATCGCGGGTGCGCAGGGCCGGTGCATTCTGCTCCGGGACGAAATTGTCGGAGAGGACGAGGATATGCATGAACTGCCGAGCCGGATGGGATTAAGCCGCCGCCCTCGATCAAATGATGGCGGACGGCTTGCCTCGTCTTTCCGGCGGACAACCGAAGGCTGACCAGCGGTAGCCATGCCCGGCAAAATTGGCAAGAGGCGCGGGCGGCCCGCGTCCTGTCGCCGACAAATCCGGCGTCGGACGGCCACAGCCGGCGGTCGGATCAGGATTGGGCTTTGCCGGCGGAGGTGGAGAAGACCTCGCCGATGCGCGAATGACGCAAGCCCGGTTCCAGCTCGATCATCTCGATGAGATTGCCGTTCGGATCGCGCGCCACCGCACAAGCGACGATGCCGGCTTGCGGGATCGACGTCGGCTCCTCAGTGGTGAAGGTCACGCCCTTGGCCTTCAGCTCCTTGTGCGCCTGACGCACATTCTCCGTGCGAAAGGCGATGACGCGCGGAATTGTCCTGGGCGAAGGTTCGGCGAAGGCGGCTTTAGGCTCGATCCATTCGATGATGTCCATCATCGGGCCGCCGGGGTCGCCAGGCAGCACCATCAGCACGCCGCGGCCCTTGGTATCGGGAACGAGGCCGAACGAAACACCGCCGCCTTTCGGCCAATCGGCATCGCGGCGATCGCTGATGATCTCAAAGCCCAGCATCTCATAGAACGCCACGCTTTCGTCGATATCCTTCGCATTGACGATGGTGTGATAGAGATGTTTCAGGCGCCATTGCGAACTCATTGCGACCTCCGCGGTTGCTTTACAGGCCGAAAGCTCAGGAGGCTTTCGCCTTCTCGCGCGGCGCGAAATGCGGGATCAGATGCTCGCCCGCGAGCGCCATGCTGCGCATCACCGCTTCGTGCGGAATGCGCCCGAACTGCATCATGCACATCATCCGGTCGGTGCCGATCTTGCGGTAGACATCCATTTTCTTGCGGCAGTGATCGGCGTCGCCGATGATGACGGAATCGAGGTCTTCCGTCACCACATGGGCTTCCTCGAAACTCACCGTCTCGTTGCGCGCCATGCGCTTCAACAGCTTGATCACCGGCAACTCATCGGGCGTATCCTCCAGGCTGGTGGGATCGTCGCCGGTCAAGGCTGCGGTCTGCTGGTTGTTCACCAGATTGCGCGCGAGTTGCGGATTGAGTCCGGCGCGAATCTGGTCCCACCAGATTTTCCGCGGAACCCGGAACACGATCGGCGCGGCATGGACATACCACAGCGCCGACCACGCCGCGCCGCTTTCGATCGCGGCCTTGCGCGATTCGGCGACATGCACGAACGTGAACACGCCCTTCTGCTTGTTGATGAACTTGCCCGCCGGGGTTTTGCACGCCGCGATGCCGGCATCGTATTCGTCGAGCATCGATTTCATGAATTCCACCGGGCTGAGCAGCGTGGTGCCCAGCACGCCGATGCCCAATTCACCCGCCATGCGAAACGAATCCGGGCTGCTTGAAGTTTGCCACAGGCGCGGATGCGGCTTCTGGAAAGGCTTGGGCACCACGTCGCGTTCCGGTATCTCGATGAGATCGCTCTTCCACGAGAAATTTGGATCGGTCCACATCTGCGGGATCATCTGAATCGCTTCGCGCAATTCGTCGCGCGCGGTTTGCGGATTGACGCCGAATGTCTCCCATTCCTTTCCGCCGCTCTTGGCGAGGCCGAGTTCGAAGCGCCCGCCGCTCAGCAGGTCCAAGGTCGCGGCGCGCTCGGCGACGCGCAAAGGACCGTTGATCTTGAACGGCGCGAGCACGCCGGCGTGGCCGACGTGAATCTGCTTTGTCGCCGACGCGATGGCCGTGAGCACCACTTCGGGCGCCGCGCTGTAGCTGAACTCCGGCGCGCCATGATGCTCGACCTGCCACCAGATTTCGAAGCCGGCACGATCCGCGGCGCGCGCCTGCTCGATGGTGTTCGTCAGAATCAGGCGCTCGTGCTCCGGCGGCCAGGGCTTCGCGGTTTGAATTTCGCAGAAGATGTCGAATTTCACGAAACAAGCTCCTCAGCCCGGTTGACGCCGGAACTATAACATAACGACTGTTATGAAACCAAGCGATTATTTTATAACGGTTGTTATATTATGACCGCCGGACGCCTTGCGCGCCGGGCCGCAAAGGCTTTGCCGGCGCCTGCGCCGCGGTTGATCGCGGACGCAATCCGCGCCATCTTCCGCGCCTTCTCAAGAAGTTCGCTGCCCGTCGATCGGATTGCCCATGCCCAAGAAAGTCGATCACAAACTGCGCCGGGAGGCCTTCCTCGCGGCGGCCTATCGCACCATCAAAAAGAAAGGCATCGCGGGCGTCACCGTTCGCGCCGTCGCCCACGAAGCCGGCTTCACCACCGGCGCGCTGGTTCACTATGTCGAATCCATGGACCGGCTGCTTGCCGAAGCCTCGGAATACGCCGCGCGCTATGTTCGGGCGGACATGGAATTGATGGAGCAGTTGCCGGACAAGCTGGAAGCCTTGCGCCAGGTCGTGCATCTGTCGCTGCCGCTGGACGAGGACAAGCGCGGCAATTGGAACTTCTGGGTCGGCTTCTGGGAACGCTCGATCCACAATGCGGCGGTGCGCAAGCTGACCCAGACGCGTTACCGCGAATGGCTGAAACGCGTGGAGCGGCTGATCCGCAATGCCCAGGCCTCGCACGATATTCCGGCGGAGATCGACGCGCACAAGCAGGCGAAAATGTGCGTCGCCGTCGTCGACGGCATCGCCACGCAAACCCTGCGCTCCGGCTTCCCGCTGACGCCGGCGGAACAGTGCCAGATGATCGACGACTGGATCGTGGGATGCCTGCATCCCACCCGTTCGCTCGGACCGGCCTCCGGCGAGCGCCGCCGCCGCCAGCATCTGCGGGGCGCGAGGGCCGCGATCACCAAAGCGAACTGATCGCGGCCGAAAAACACGCGCGGACAGATTTCCCGGACGCGCAAGCATTGCCTCGCGCCGCGCCGCATGTGGAAATCGTCCATCGGCGGGAGCGAGGGGCGATGGCGATAACGGCGGACAAAGCGGGCCGCGGGTCTTACGCCAGCATTACTGCGCTGATCGCGCTCGGCCAGTTCATCATCGCGACGGATTTCTGCGTCTCGAACATCGCCCTGGCCTCCATCGGGCATGGGCTTGGCGCGGCGCCGGACGTTCTGTCCTGGGTCGTGACCGTCTTTTCGCTGACCTATGGCGGCGGCCTTATTCTGGGCGGCCGCATCGCCGACCTGTTCGGCCATCGCGCGATCTGCATTCTGGGGCTTGCGCTGTTCGCCGCCGGATCGCTGCTGGCTGCACTCAGTCCGGACATCACTGTGCTGATCGGCGCGCGCGCCGTGGAAGGACTGGGCGGCGCCCTGCTGACGCCCACGACGTTTTCGCTCATCAACGTCGCGCTGCCCGAAGGCGCGGTGCGCCATCGCGCCTATTCGGTGTTCGGCGTGACGCAAGGCGTTTCGTACATCCTTGGGCTGTATCTGGGCGGCGCGCTGGTGTCCTATTTCGGTTGGCGCTCGTGTTTCCTGCTGAACGGCCCGGCGATCGCCGCCGCGATGTTGCTCGCCTGGCAACAACTTCCGCCGCGCGACGCTTTGGCGCCGCGTCCCAGCATCGATTTTGGCGGCGCGATTCTCATCACGGCGGGCATGGGGCTTGTGATGTTCGCGCTGTCGGCGCTGTCGAAATTCGGCTTTGCCGCGCCGCAAGGGCTGGCGGCGCTTGGCGGCGGCGTGGCGATGCTCGCGGCGCTGGCAATTCTGGAAACGCGCATCGCGCAGCCGCTCGTGCCGCCGGCGGTGTTTCGCTATCCCAATGCAACAGGCGCCAACATCGCTTGCGCCGCACTTCTGGCGGGCGCGAGCAGCGTGTTCGTGCTGCTGCCGTTGTTCCTGCAACGCGGCTTCCACTTTCAAGCCGTCACCTCCGGACTGGCGATGCTGCCCTATTGCGCAGCGGTGATCGCCGGCGGCCAATGCGCCGGAATGGCGATGGCCAGAGTGTCGCTGCGCCAATGCATCGCCGGCGGTGTTGTCCTCTTTGTCGCGGGCGTTGCCGGCTTCTGTTTCGCGCCGCAGACTTTGAGCGGATTCGCATGCGTGATGCTGCCGGCCATGATCCTGGCCGCCTTTGGCGCCACCGTGGCGTCGCTGGCGGTGATGGCGCTGAGCACCGGCTCGGTGGCCCCGCGCGATCAGGGGATCGCCTCCGCAGTCTTGATGACCTGCCAGCAGATCGGCGTGGCGCTGGGTGTTTCGGTGGTGTTCGCGGTGATGACCGTTGCCGGCGCCGCGGCGCCAGACGCTTTCCTGGGCGCGTTCCGGGCCGCTTTCCTCACCGCCGGCGGCTTTGCGCTTTTATCGCTGGCGGCGATCTTCCTGCTCACCCGGCGCGCGCAGCGATAAGCATTGCAGTTTTATATAACGGTCGTTATTTTTCTTCCCGCGAAGGACGCGGGAGAAAAAAGTGGCGGACGCATGGCAACTCGAGCATTTCTACCACACGGTCGTGAATGTGAAGGACCTCGACGAATCCGTCGCCTTCTACAAGCTGTTGGGATTTGACGTCCTCAACGACCGCCGCCATGTCGAGTGGCCGGACTTCGTCGCCGACATTTTCGGCATGAAGCGCGCCAAAGGCCGTGGCGTTCTCATGGTGCTGCCGTCCGATCCCAGCGGCCCGATGATCGATCTCATCGAATGGGTCGAGCCCAAGGCGAAGTTCGCGGCGATCCCCGTGGCCGACGGCGAAGTGCCGCGCATTCTCGCCTTCCGCACGAAAAACGTCCACGCCGCTTACCAGGCGCTGACGGACAAGGGCGTGAAGTTCACGTGGAAGATCTTCGGACCGCATCCCGATCTTGGACTGGTCGGAAGCTGCTGCTGCTACGATCCGAACTGCAATCTGATCGAGCTCATCGAACTCAAGGCGGGCCAGCGCCACACCAAGGCGGAAGTTCTCGCGAAAACCTGAAGCCTGTCACGAAGGAACATCAACATGGCCGGCTATGCGACCAAAGCGGACATGCGCAACCTGTTCGACCAGGTGTCGAACTGGGGCCGCTGGGGCAAGGACGACGAACGCGGCACGCTCAATTATCTGACGCCGGCGCGCGTGGCAGAGGGCGCCAAGCTCGTGCGCTCCGGGCGGCAGGTGAGCTGCGCGCGGGTTTTCCCGGTGCAGCCGGGACCGGAGAATCCGACGCCCGCGCTGCATCACATCGTGATGGGTGGCGACGATCCCTGTGCGTCCGGCGTGCCGGGGCTGGAATGTTCGCTCGATTTCATCGGCATCGCCTATCACGGCCTTGCCTCGACCCATATCGATGCGTTGTGCCATGTCTTCGTCGACCGGCAGATGTACAACGGCATCCCCGCCGCCGAAGTGCGCTCGACCGGCGCCCGCCGCAACAGCATCATGTGCGCGCGCGACGGCATCGTCGGCCGCGCCGTGCTGCTCGACATCCCGCGGCTGCGCAAAGCGTCTTACATCAACCCTGCCGAACCGGTTCACGCCGAAGAACTGTCGGCCGCTGAAAGCGCGCAAGGCGCGAAAGTGGGCGAAGGCGATATCCTGCTCGTCGCCGTGGGCCGTGATGCGCACCGTGGCGAAAAGCCGCCCGCGCCCGGTGAATCGCCACCGCTCGGCGGTTTGCATCCCGATTGCATCCCCTGGCTGCATGCCCGCAAGATCGCACTTCTGGGTTCGGACGGCGTGCAGGATCCGGTGCCCTCGCCGGCGCCCATCGAGGACTGGCCCATTCCTGTGCATATGTGCGGCCTCGTCGCCATGGGGCTTCATCTGCTGGACAATCTCTATCTCGCCGACCTGCAGAAGGTCTGCGCCGAAAACGGCCGCTGGGAGTTCTTCCTGACCGTCGCGCCCCTGCTCATCGAGAAGGGCACCGGTTCGCCGATCAATCCGATCGCGATCTTCTGAACCCGCCGCTTCGCGCGGCCCATTCGTTGCGCCGTCTGCGTCAGCCGCGCCCGGAAACGGCTTGGCGGGATTTAGAACACGTGTTATAATAAAACTTGCAGTAGGATAGCGCGCGAAACCTCAAAGCGAAGCACGCCCGTGACACCCATCGAACAAGTCAGAGCCTTCCTTGCCGATTTCATGGGCTCGCCCGACACGTCTTACATGGAGCGGCGCGCGCAAGTCGCCCAATTCGAAGCGGCGTTCGTGATGCCCGACGGCGTGAGCGCGCAGAGCGACACGCTAGGCGGCATCAAGGTCGAGTGGATCGTGCCGGACGGCGCGGCACGCACACCGGTGCTGTTCCATCTCCACGGCGGCGGCTATGTGCTGGGTGCGCCGGGCGGCTCGCGCCCGTTCACGACGCAATTCGCGCTGCTCACCGGAGCGCGGGTCGTCAGCATAGATTATCGCCTCGCGCCCGAGCATCCCTACCCCGCGGCGGTCGATGACGCCGTCAGCGCCTATTCCGCGCTGCTGGCGCAAGGCGTGCCACCCGGCGCCATCGCTGTCGGCGGAGAATCGGCCGGCGGTGGATTGACCTTCGCCCTGCTGCTGGCAGCGCGCGACCAGGGTCTTCCCATGCCGGCGTGTGCCTACGCGATCAGCCCATGGACCGACCTGACGTGCGAAAATCAAACCTTCGAAACCAAAAAGGATGTCGATCCGCTGCTCACGCGCCGCAGCCTGAAGGAAATGGGCGATGCCTATATCGCGGACGGCAATCCGCGCGCGCCTTATGCCTCGCCGCTGTTTGCCGATCTCAAAGGCCTGCCACCGCTTTTGATCCATGTCGGCAGCGAGGAAGTGCTGCTCGACGATGCGCGCGTTTTGCACAGCCGCGCCAGAAGCGCCGGCGTGGATTCGAAGCTCACCATCGCGCCGGGCATGATCCATGTCTGGCACATGTTCCACGCGATGCTGCCCGAAGGCGCGGCCGCCATTCGCGAGATCGCCGATTTTACGACCGGGCGCTGGAAAGCGGCGCGCGGCAATTGAGGTTCCAGGAATGGCGGCGATACTTTCCGAGCTTCTGAATGCCGTGCGGGTCGTGCGCAGCGACTGGGCGATCCTGGAGCTCGGCTATTCGGCAAGGCTGCGCTTGCCGCGCGACAAACGGGCCTATGTGCATTTCGTGCTCGAAGGAACGGCTCTTCTGGAAGGCGCCGGCGTCGAAGGGGGCGCCGCAGCCCTCGCAGCCGGCTCCTATGCGATCGTTCTCGACGGGAAGGCCCATGCCATCGGCCACGGACCGAAAGGCGCGCTCACCGACACGCATTACTTCCAAGACGATCACACGCTGTGTTCGCCGCCGATGCTGCGTTTCGGAAGCGGCGCTCCGGCGGCGCGCGTGCTGAGCGGAACGCTGGAGATTTCGCGCGCGAGCGGCGATCTTCTGCGCCGCGGCCTGCCCGGCTTGTTGCTAAACATGCGCGATGGCGGGGCGCTCGAACTCGATCCGCAAGGTCTCGAGCGCAGCGCGATGGGCGCCGGCGGCATGGCGTTTCTGAACGTCGTCGCCGACATGCTTCTGGTTCAGGCGGTGCGCGGCGCGATCGTACAGGTTTCACCCTCGGAGAACGCCGCAGCCGATATCTTCAGCGCGCCGCAGATCGGCACCGCGCTGAGGTTGATCGACACACAACCTGAGAAGAACTGGTCGGTGTCGTTGCTGGCCGGGGAAGTCGGCATGTCGCGTTCGGTGTTTGCAGCGGCGTTCCGGCAAAGCGTGGGCGAGCCGCCCATGCAATACATCACCAGCGTGCGGATCGCGCGCTCCGGGCAGCTTCTGAAATCCAGCACCATGCCGGTGGTGAAGGTGGCGCAGCAGGTCGGCTACGGTTCGGTATCGTCGTTCGCGCGCGCCTTCAAGCGCCATCACGGCGCGACGCCGGGCGCGTTTCGCCGCTCGACGCGCGGCGCCAATCACCGCTTCAGGCCGGCGGCGCTGCAACTCGACCCATTTCTGTCTTAACCGGGACCGCGATCAGGAGACCATGATGAGCGAACAGAACACGATTGCCGGCATCGGGGCGATTTCCGCCGACTCGCACATCACCGAGCCGCCCAACTGCTATGTCGATCACATCGAGGCCAGATATCGCGATACCGCGCCGCGCATCGTGCCCGACACACGCACCGGCCAGGGCGGCGAGATCTTCGTGATCGACGGCTATCCCGATCCGGTGACGCTGGGCCTGGTGGCGGCGGCGGGAAAGGATCCCAAGGAACTCAAGATCGGCGGCTCGTTCTTCGCCGATCTGCATCGCGGCGGATGGGACCCCAAGGCGCGGCTCAAGGATCAGGAGCGCGACGGGGTCGCGGGCGAGATGATCTATCCCACCATCGGCATGATTTTGTGCGGCCATTCCGACGCCAACTACAAGAACGCCTGCATGTGGGCGTACAATCGCTGGCTCGAGGAATTCGTCGGCGCGGCGCCCGAGCGGCTCTACGGTCTGGGGATGACGGCGGTGCGCAGCGTCCCCGAAGCGATCGAGGATTTCCGGCGCATCAAGGAAATGGGATTCAAGGGCGTGATGATGCCCGCCGAGCCGGCCACGCGCGAAGACTATGACGACAAGAGCTTCGACCCTTTGTGGCGCGCCGCCGTCGAGCTGGGATTGCCGATCAGCTTTCACACCTTCACCGAACGCCGTGGCGGCAACGCGCTGTCCGACGGCGCGCGCGTGCAGCGCGGTCCCAAGATCGGCGCCTGGCAGGCCGTCATCCGCACCTGCCAGGACATCATCGGCATGTTCATCTTCGGGCGCGTCTTCGAGCGTTTTCCCGAGCTGAAGCTGGTCTGCGTCGAAGCCGATGCCGGCTGGGCGCCGCATTTCATGTATCGCATGGATCATGTCTACAAACGCCATCGCGCGTGGCTCAAATGCGAAGAGATGACCAAGCTGCCCAGCGAGTATTTCAGCCAGAACGTCTATGTGACGTTCCAGGACGATTGGGTGGCGTTCAAAATGACGGGCATGTGCAATCCGCGGCGCCTCATGTGGGCAAACGATTTCCCGCACAGCGATTCCACCTGGCCGTGGAGTCAGGAGCTCCTCGAGCAGCACACCAAATCACTCACCGAGCAGGAGACGAAATGGATCCTGCGCGACAATGTGCGCGAGCTATACGGCCTGCACTAAGGCGCGGGGTCGGCAGTTTTTCTCGGCAGGAGTGAGTGGCTATGGGGCGGGTTGAAGGCAAGAACGCGGTCGTCACAGGCGCGGGAAGCGGCATCGGGCGCGCCTGCGCGATGGCGCTGGCAGCGCAAGGCGCGCGCGTGACGGTGACCGACATCGACGAAGGCGGCGGGCGCGAGACCTGCGATCTGATCGTCAAGGCCGGCGGCAGCGCGTCGTTCTATTATCTCGATGTCAGCGACGAGATCGGCTGGAAGGACATTGCCGCGCAGTTTCGCAAGACCGGCAATCTGCCCACGATCCTGGTGAACAATGCCGGCATCTGCATCTCGGCGACGGTGGGAGAGATGAGCTTTGCCGCATGGCGCCGCCAGCTCGCGGTCAATCTCGACAGCATGTTCCTCAGCAGCAAACACCTGCTGCCGCTGATCGTGGAGGCCGGCGGCGGCTCCATCGTCAATCTCTCGTCGGTTGCGGGGCTGCAAGGCGTGCCGGGGATGACGGGCTATTGCGCGACCAAGGGCGGCGTGCGGCTTTATACCAAGGCGTTGGCGCTGGAGTGCGCGCAAGCCAAGAACAACGTGCGGGTGAATTCCGTGCACCCCGGCGCGATTGAAACGCCGATCTGGATCAAGCTGCAGAACGGCGGCGATCTGCCCGACAAATCGGAGCGCCGCAACAGCGATGTCATGGAGGAAATGCGTGAGGTGGGCGCATCGGTCACGCCGCTCGGCCGTTGCGGCCTGCCGACGGACATCGCCGCCGGCGTGCTCTATCTCGCGAGCGATGAAGCGCGTTTCGTCACCGGCATCGAGCTCGTCATCGACGGCGGTGTCTTCGCCGGCTGAGGCAACCTGGAACGCGATTTTCCCGGCTTGAAACTTCCTCACCTCGTTTCGTGAAACAACTTCAAATCAAGCGAGGATATTCTAACCCCGCGTCCGATTTTCACCGCGCACCAGATGTCCCGGTGTCGCGCCGGTCGGCCTGTCATCGCGCCGGATGGCTGTGCCGGCCACGACGGTGGCGACGAAGCCTTCCGCGTCCTGCATCAGGCGCCGCCCGCCGGCGGGCAGATCGTGGACCACACGCGGCATGCGCACCGTGAGCCTGTCGTAATCCAGCACATTGAGATCGGCCTTGTAGCCGGTAGCAATGACGCCGCGGTCGCCAAGCCCCACCGCCGCCGCGGTATCGTGCGCCAGCGCCCGCACCGCCTTGGGCACCGAAAGCTTGCGGCCGGCGCGATCGCGCGTCCAATGCGACAGCAGGAATGTGGGATAGCTCGCGTCCGAGATCATGCCGTAATGCGCGCCGCCATCGCCCAGCCCGAGCACGGTGTTGGCGTCGTGCAGCATCTCATAGACCGGTTCCAGCGGGCCGCCGGCATAATTCGCCAGCGCCACATAGAGCATGGCGTTGCCATCGTTCTGGAGCAGCAGGTCGTAAGCGAGCTCTTCCGGGCGGACGCCCTGCCGGTCGGCGCGCGCGGCGATGGAATCGGCAGGTTTGGGTTCGTAGTTCGGCGGATCGCCGATCGCGAACATGCGCGCAAAGCTGCGTCCCAGCGTGACCAGCGGAGAAACCGGATCGAGCGTCGGCTCCTGCAACAGGCGCGCGCGCAACTCCGGCTGGCGCAACGCCGCCACGCGCTCCGCCAGCGGAAGCTTCGCCAGCGGCTGATAGGACGGACACAGGCAGAACGGATTGACCGAAAGATTGTAGCCGACGAAGAGCCCGATCGGGCGCGGGAATATCTGCGCGCGGATTTGGCAACCCTGCGCATTGGCCTCTGCGATCTGCGCCAGCGCCGCGCGCCAGTTCTGCGGATTGGAGGGATCCTGCGCCAGCGAAAAGCTCGCCGGGCGGCCCGATGCTTTCGCAACCCGCGCCATCAGCGCGATTTCGTCCGCGAACGAGGAAGACGGCGAGCCGAGCACGAATTGCAGCACGCCGCGCTTCTCCGATTTCAGGGCGTCGGCGATGGCCTGTAGCTCCGCCTCCGCCGCCTCGAAGCTCGGAATGGGTGCGCCGTCGCGCGTGCGATGAATGAAGAGCCGCGAGGTCGCAAAGCCCAGCGCGCCGGCCCGAATGGCTTCCGCCGCGATGGCGCTCATGCGCGCGCGATCTTCGGCGGTGGCGGGCTCGCGCGCCGCGCCGCGTTCGCCCATGACGTAAACGCGCAGCGCCGAATGGGGAAGCTGCGTCGCGATGTCGATGTCGTGCGGGCGCTTGTCGAGGGCATCGAGATATTGCGGGAACGTCTCCCAATCCCACGCCAGACCTTGCGCCATCACGATTTCCGGAATGTCCTCGACGCCTTCCATCACATGGACGAGCAGTTCATGATCTTGCGGGCGGCAGGGCGCGAAGCCGACACCGCAATTGCCCGCCACCACCGTCGTCACGCCGTGGGAAGACGACGGCGACAGCCGCTCCGACCAGATCGCCTGGCCGTCATAGTGCGTGTGGATATCGACGAAGCCTGGCGTGACGAGAAGTCCTTTGGCGTCGATCTCCTCCTCGCCCCGCGCGCTGATGCGCCCCAGCGCGGCGATCTTTCCGTCCTTGATCGCCACGTCGCCTTCGAACAGATCGCCGCCGCTTCCATCTGCGATGGTACCGCCGCGCACCACGAGATCGAACTCATGCGTCATGGGCTTCCTCCACGGCGATTGTGGTCCCGTGCGCAGCGGAAACAAGCGCCTTGCGGACGGCGGGACATGCGTTCAGGACGCTTCGCCATAATGCGGGGCGCGTTTCTCCAAAAAAGCGCGCATCGCTTCCTCGAAATCGGGGCCACGCCCGCAAATCGATTGCGCCCGCTCCTCCAGATCGATGACGGTGTTCAGATCGTTCACATTGATGACACTGTTCAGGGTCTGCTTGGTCACGCGCAGGCCCAGCGGCGCGGTGCGCAGCATGGCGTCGATATAGCCCGCGGCGGCTTCCTCCATCGCATTGTCGGGCGCGACGGCGGAGACGAGACCCACCGCCTTTGCCCGCGCCGCATCGATGAAGGCGCCGGTGTACATGAGCTCCGCCGCGATCCCCAGACCAACGATGCGCGGCAGGAAATAGGAAAGCCCCAGTTCGCAACCCGAGCGGCCAAGCGTGACGAACGCGTCGTTCATGCGCGCGGATTCCCCGGCGATGCGAATATCGGCCGCCAGCGCCATGGCGAAGCCGCCGCCGCAGGCAGGTCCGTGAACGAGTGCCACGATCGGCTGCGGACAGGCGCGCATCAAGCGCACGATGTCGAACAGGTGATAGCCGGGCTTCGTGCGTCCCGCGCCTTCCGGCACGCGGTCGCCACCGTTGTGCTCCTTGATGTCGAGGCCGGCGCAGAAGGCGCGCCCGGCGCCGCGCATGACGACGATGCGCGTGCTGTAATCGTTGCGCAGACCGTCGAAATACTCGCACAACTCGCGCACCATCGTGCCGGTGAGTGTGTTGAGCCGCTCCGGCCGGTTGAGCGTCAGCCAGTCCACGGCGTCCTTGCGCTCCAAGCGGATCGCTTTCAACCCATCGCGCTCGATACCCATGTCCGTATCCAATCTTAAAAAAATGGCTCCCTCCGACCGGGAGGGAGCCAACGCAGCTATACGCGGAGAATAGACTGCAAACCTATCCTCCGAACTTCACTCCGAAGCGCAGACCGAATGTGCGCGGTGCATAGTACGTATAATTGTCCGGTTCGAATCCGGCCGGTCCGCTGAGCGATCCCGATTGCAGACCGTCGTTGGAGATGATCGGCGTGTTGCCCACGTTCTTCACGAACGCTTCCAACGTGTAACGGTTAGATGGATCGGTCCACATCAGATTGAGGTCGGTCTCGTTGTAGGCTTTCTGGTTCGTCAGGTTGTCGGGAACGAAATAAACCTTGCCCGACCAGAAGGTGTCGATACGCGGCGTGATCGTGCCGATGGACGATAGCCAGTCATATTCCACGCCCAGATCCAGCGTGTAAGGCGGCGTCTGGTTCAGGTAGTTGCCTGCGAAGTTGCAGCCCAGCGGCGCCGGTCCGCACCCCGGTCCAGGCCCGGCCGCGAAGCGGTTGTCGTCCGTGAGATACTGGTCGTATTTGCCGGTGGTGACCGCGCCCGCGAGGTTGATCCGCAGATTGTCGATCGGAATCCATGTCGCCTGTGCTTCGAGCCCGTTCACATGCGCACCGGCCGCATTTTGCAAAACCGAACTCGCACCGCTCTGAATGAACACCTGCATATTCACGAGCTTCTCGTGGTAGGCAGACAGGTTGAGCTGCAAGTGATTGTCAAACAGCTGTGCCTTTTCGCCGACTTCGTAGGACCACACATGCTCAGGCTGGTAGAAACTCGCCAGTCCGATGATGTTGCCGCCAGAGAGATAACCGCGCGAGACCGAGGCATAGGCCATGAAGTCCGGATTGAACTGGTATGCCAGTCCGAACTTGCCGGTCCACTGACCCCAATCGTGGGTGGAATAGGCGGCCGAGGTCGGGAAGCCATCGTAGTGGAGGATGCCGCTTCCGTATTTCTCGTCATCGCTATAGCGCAAGCCCGCAGTGATGGTCAGCGGAATGTCGAGCGATGTCTTCGACAGATCGTAGTCGATCTGGGCGAACGGCGCATACGATCTCGACGACAGATCGCCGTGGCTGTAGAATGTATAGGCCTCGCAGGTCGGCGAGCTTAATGGGGCGCACGCCGGCGATGGACTCACCGGAGGACTATTCAGGCCGGTATCGAGCCAATCGTAATTCTCAAAGTTCTCCGCCTGGAAGAAGTAGAAACCCATGACCCAGCGCAGCGGATCGTTGTCATCGTTCGAACGCAGCCGGATTTCATCCGAGATTTGCTGCTGCTTTTCCAGCCAGTCGATGGAGTAGGCGATCGGCAGCCCCGATCCATCCGCATCGTTGGAGGAATCGTGATGGCTTTGTTCGTAGCCGGCCACATTGGTCAATGTCGCCCAGCCCAGGTTCCAGTTCAGGGTCGCAACATAAAGATCCAGCCTGTCGGTACCGATATCGGGATAATCGTTATCGACCTTCCAGGGGTCGGTGTAGAACGTCTGGCCCGGATAGCGGAACGGCGCTTCCCAGAATTGCACCTTTGTGGCCGCAGGATCGTTGTTGCGCAGCGTGCTGGCTTCGAGCAGAAGATCGACATTCGAATTGAACTTGATGTCGATCTGGCCGCGCAGCATGCTCAGATCCGTGGCGTCCAGATTGTGGGTGGCGCCCGGAACCGTCGAAACATTGGTGACATAACCGTCGTTTTGATCCGATACGCCGGTGAGGCGGACGTTGACCTGCACACCGTTGCTGTCCACCAGCGGCACGTTCATCCAACCGCGGAAGATGCGCGATGAGTAGTTTCCGATCGCCGCGTCCACCGCGCCGGAGAAATCGTCCGTCGGATGATTGGTGCTCACGCGGATCGCGCCGCCCACCGCATTGCGGCCTTCGAGCGTGCCTTGCGGCCCCTCTTCCACTTCGACGTCGTTGATGTCGTAGAATTCGGGATCGACGGCGGTGCTGCGTTGCAGGGTGACGCCATCGACGCTGTAGGCGACCGGCGAGTCACCGCCCGGCGTCGTGTTCTGGCTGCCGAGACCGCGCATGGTGATGACGTTCTCGCCGCCGGTCACGCCGGACCCGAAGCGCAGATCGGGAATGCGCAGGCTCAGATCCTGGAAGCTGCTGATGCCCTGCTGGTCCAGATCGCTGCCCTGGATAACGCTCAACGCGATGGGAACGCGCTGGCTGTTTTCCGTGCGCTTTTCGGCGGTCACCGTCACGGTCTCGATTCCCTGCTCGCCGGCGCCCCTCGTGGAAGGCGTATTCTGCGCGACCGTCGGCGAAGCGGTCTGTGCAAACGCCGACGAACCGATCAGGCAAAGCAAAGCCGATCCGGTCAGAAGCAAAGTCCTGCGATGGTCTGGCATTTCCGTCCCCTTCGATATTTCTTATGGGTACATGTGCTGCAATACAGTCCGCAGCGGCGGCGTCCCTCCCGCTTCGCGGATAAATATAACAGCCGTTATAAAATCTATCAACCGGCGAAGCGGCATGCTAAGATTTGCAGCGAGCCTGTGCGCCGCGTGCAACACTCGAAAGCAGCGGACGGGCAGATGAGAAACTCGGACGATCCGAACCTTTTGTCGGGCACAGGCTGCGGCCGTATTGCCGAGCACGGATGCAACGAGATCGAAAGACGGTTGTTGCGCTGCAGCGCAAGCGTTGCGGCAAGAAATCCTTGAAGCAATGCCGGCCAAGTCTTGGTGTGGGAGGCGATAGAGTGAAGGAAGTCGTAAAGATCGGCGGTGCATGCGGCGCCTATGGCGACAGTACACTTGCCGTGCCTCAGCTCCTGCGCGCGCCGGATTTGGATTATCTGATCCTGGACTATCTGTCCGAGCCGGTGATGGCGATGTTCGCCAAACTCGCCATGGCCGAACCTGACGCAGGGTACCCGCCGGACTTCCTGAACGTGCATATCGGACCCTTCCTCCACGCGATCGTCGCCAAGAAGGTGAAGGTGGTCTCGAATGCCGGCGCGCTGAGGCCGCGGGCGCTGGCCAAGGCGCTGGAGCGCCATGCCCGGGAACAAGGCCTCTCCATCCGCGTCGCCGCCATCGATGGCGACGATCTGCGCGCGCGTGCCGCAGAATTCCGCACCGCCGGGACCCGCGAGATGTATTCCGACGCCCCCTTTCCTGAGTGCGAGATCACGAGCTGCAACGCCTATTTCGGCGCCCTGCCCATCGCCGAGGCGCTGGCGCGCGGGGCCGATATCGTCGTCACGGGCCGCGTCGTCGATAGCGCGCTGGTGCTGGGGCCGCTGATCCATGAGTTCGGCTGGAAGGCCGACGATTACGACCGCCTCGCCGCGGGCACCGCTGCCGGACATCTGCTGGAATGCGGCGCGCAAGTCTCGGGCGGCACCTTCACCGACTGGCGTGACGTGCCCAACTGGTCCGATGCCGGCTTTCCCATCGGCGAATGCCGCGCCGACGGCACGGTCGTCATCACCAAGCCGTCCGGAACCGGCGGCCTGATCAGCGTCGGCACGGTGGCCGAACAGTTGCTCTACGAAGTGGGCGATCCGCAGGCCTATATGGTGCCCGACGTGACCTGCGATTTCAGCGCCATCAGGCTTGAGCAGATCGGTCCGGATCGCGTGCGCGTTTCCGGCGCGAAGGGTTATCCGCCAACCTCGACCTTCAAAGCTTGCCTCTCCTATGACGACGGATTCCGCGGCATCGCCTATCTGCCGATCGTCAGTACGGAGGCGGTGGCCAAGGCCGAGCGGCAATCCGCGGCTGTCCTTTCGCGGCTGGATCGCATGCTGCGGGACCAAAATCTGGGGCCGTTCGCCAAGACGAATGTGGAGATCATCGGCGCAGAATCGAACTTCGGCGCGCACGCGCGGGTGCGCAATGCGCGCGAGGTGATGCTGCGGATAGCCGTGGAACATAAAGAGAAGCGGGCGATCGATTTGTTCGCGCGCGAAAGCCCCTGTTCGGTGATGTCGATGTCCGCGGGCTCGACGGTCGGATTCGTCCAGACCGGCGTTGTCTCGCGATTGTTCATGTTCCTGCTGCCCAAGCGCGATGTCACCGCGGCCCTGACATTGGCAGGCGACAGCCAGGACGTGCCGGTTCCGCTCGCCGGCGGCTTCCGGCAGCAGATGATTTCACGCCCCTCCGCGGCGCACGATCCCAATGACGCGGACACCACCGTTCCGCTGGTTCGGCTCGCCTGGGCGCGCAGCGGCGACAAGGGCGATCTGTTCAACGTCGCCGCGATCGCGCGGCGTGCGCAATACCTGCCCTATATCAGAGCCGCGCTCACCACCGACGCCGTGGCCGCATGGTACGCGCATCTCTTCAACGATCCATCGTGCCGCCGCGTCGAGCGCTTCGAAGCGCCGGGCGTCCATGCCCTGAATTTTCTGGTGCACGGCTCGCTCGACGGTGGCTCGACGGCGTCGGCGCGGATGGATTTCGTGGCCAAAGGCATGGCGCAGCAATTGCTGGAATTCCCGGTGCCTGTTCCGGCGAAGCTCGCCGCGTCGCTGGCGCGCGAAGCGCCGGACGCGCGGCCCTTTGTCGGCGTGGCCTGAACGCCGCGCTATTCCGCGGCCAAGGCCTTTTCGTCGAGCTGCTCGCAGAAGATGCGCGAGGCCGCGGTCGAGTCCACCTCTTCCACCCCGCGGATGCCCAGCGCCACGCGCGCCTCGGCGGGCGACAGATGCAGAACGTCGTCGAACCTGGCCATGAAATACGGCTCGGATTGCTGCCCGACGCGAATGCCCTTTGCCACGCAATCGAGCACCAGCGGCCAGATTTCCGGATAATGCAGGCCTGCCCGGCTCACCAGGCGCAACCCGCCCAGCACACCGTGAACATTCAGCTCCGCCGCCAGTTCGGGGCTGAGATGTTTGGCGATGTTCGCCTGGCGCGCGAAATAAGGAATGATCTCGCCCACGGAATCGAAGCTTCCGCCGGTCACGATGTGCTCGTAATCGTGGATCTGGGGCGTGCGCGATTTGTAATAGGTGTAGTTGCTCGAATGGCTGAGCAGTTCGGGCGCAAGGCCGAGCTGCACCTGGAAGCCGAACTCCACGATCTGCCGGTTCATCATCGCGCCGCAGCTTCCCGCCGGGAATTTCTGGAAATCCGGCGCCGTCAGCGGCGAGATGAAGCGCTCGGCCATCCAGGCATCGAAGCGCGGATTCTTTTTGCGTTCGGCGACGAACAGGCTCTCGATATGGTCGTCGTCCTGCAAGGACACGATGGCGCCGAACAACCCCATCGCATGATCGGACTCGACCGGCCAGTCGCGGCCGTTGCGGCGCAGCATCCAGGTCGCCACGACATCGCGGATCAGCGGATGATTGAGGAATTTCGACGAGCTGACGAGCACGCTGCTGGTGGTCGCGACGGGCTTGATATTGCGCGAAAGATATTTGATGGAGTCCGCCATCTGCTTCGCATATTCCATTTCAAGCTCTCCTTCATCCGGCGCCGGACAGACTAACGCGGCCGCGGCAAACCCGCGCGGCTAGTGAAGCACGAAACCGTCATAACCGTTCTGCGCCACGGCCTCGCAGCGCTGACTGTAGTTGCTGAAGCCACCGATATAGACGCCGAAACGCCGCGGCTTGCCGGGTATGTTCGATCCCAGATACCACGAGTTTGCGCGCGGATAGAGGCTTTGGCTGGCGACCATGTCCGAATGCTCGGTCCATTCCTTCTGGGCGTCCGGCGTGGCTTCGATGCTCTTGATATCGTGCGCCTTCAGATAGGACAGGCAATCGGCGATCCAATCGACGTGCTGCTCGACCGCTGTGGGCATGTTGGCGAGCACCGATGGGCTTAGCGGACCGGTCACCGTGAACAGGTTGGGAAACCCCGCGACCCCAAGGCCGAGATAAGATTGCGGCCCCTCAGCCCACACATCGCCGAGCCGCTTTCCGTTTTTGCCTTTTACATCGACGGCGAGCAGCGCGCCGGTCATGGCGTCGAAGCCGGTGGCGAGCACCAGCACGTCGATGTCGTAAGAGGCGGCGCCGGTGCGAATTGCGCTTGCATCGAAGCCGACAATCGGCGTTTCGCGCAGATTCACCAGCGTGACGTTCGGGCGGTTGTAGGTTTCGTAGTAATCGTCGTCCATCGGCGGACGCTTGGTGCCGACGGGATGATCGGTCGGGATCAGCGTTTCGGCGACCTTGGGATCGTGGACCACGCGGCGGATATAGGCGCGCACGAATTCGGCGACGACCTCATTGGCCTCGATGTTCGAGAACGCGTCGGTGAAGGCGCTGAAGAATTGCGTGCCGCCGCGTTCCCAATATTTCTCCAGCGTCGCCTGGCGCGTTTTTTCGTCCAGATCGAGTGCCGCGACTTGTGCCGGCTCGAAGGGCACTCCGCCTTGCGAGGTCCGGCAGCGTGCGCGGATGTCGCCGTAATGTTCCTTGACCCAGCGATTGAACTCGGCGCTCATCGGCCCGTTCCACACCGGCACCACCCAGTTCGCCGTGCGCTGGAACACCGTGAGATGCTTGGCGCTGCGACCGATGCGCGAGATCGCCTGCACGCCGGAAGCGCCGGTGCCGATCACCGCGACGCGCTTGCCGGTGAAATCGTAGCCGCCATGCGGCCACGCGGCGGTGAACAGCGTTTCGCCCGTGAAGTTGTCCAGGCCCGCAATGTTCGGGCGCTGCATCTGGGACAGACAGCCCATCGCGGAAACCACGAAGCGCGCGGACACGCGCCGTCCGTCGCTGCCTTCCACCGTCCAGCGCTGAGTCCGATCGTCGTAGGTGAGCCCGGTGACCGCCGTCGAAAAGCGATAGTGACGACGCAAGGCGAACTTGTCGGCGACGTGAGACAGATAATTCAGGATCTCCGGCTGCTCCGAATATCGCAGGCTCCAGTTCCAATCCTGCTGCAGCTCCGGCGAGAACGAATAGCTGTAGTAATAGCTTTCGCAATCGCAGCGCGCCCCGGGATAGCGGTTCCAGTACCATACGCCGCCCACATCGGCGCCTTTCTCGAAGGCAACGACCTTGAAGCCGAGCGTGGAAAATTTGTGAACCGCATAGAGTCCGGCAAAGCCGGCGCCGATAACGACGACATCGCAATCGGGCTCAGCACCTTTGGCCGCTTCCGTCATCGCCTTCGCCCCTCTGGTTCTGCACGGTGCGCGATCGCGCCCGTTATTTTATAACAGTGGTTATAAATCTAGCCGAACGCGCAAAATCTGTCCAGACGAACGTTGCCATCTCCCAGCAAAGGCGAGGAACGCGCAAGCGGGAACCCGCAGTGGTGCGCCGTGGAGCCTGTGTCCGCGATCCGGGGCAAATCTGTCGGACTGCCGTTTGCCGGAAAATCGCAAATTCGCGATGGCGAAACGTTTTTTTGCGCGAAAACCGCGGCAAACGATGCAACGCCACGCCAGCTGTTTGGTTTCCTATCGGACCCCCTCTGAACCCGACACTCTTATCGCTGGTGCGAACGTAGCCAAACCTATGACAGAAAAAACATTTCTTGTGACGATGTTCCCCTGGGCGCCGCGCCCCGTGATTGTGCTCGCGCTCATGGCAGCGGCCATAGGCGCGGCGGTGGTGGCGCACCTTCTAATCTGGGCGGTGCTCGACAAGTTGCTTGGCAAACGCTTTCCGCTTCTTCACACGATTGTTGCCCGGACGCGCGCGATCAGTCTCTTCGCTTTCATCATGATCGCGTTCAGCATCGCGGTGCCGATCGCGGCATTTCCTTCCAGGATTGCGGACGACGTCGCCCGCGCGCTGCTCGCCGCCTTCATCGTGTTCGTGGGCTGGCTTGCCGTCGTCGCGGCCAACATCCTGATGGACCGATATATCGGGCGATTCAAGCTCGACACGGCGGACAATCTGCTGGCGCGCAAAGCCGTGACCCAGATTCGCCTGCTGAAGCGCGCCATCGACTCGGTGGTCATCGTTCTGACGATTGCATTCGCGCTGATGTCGTTCGATTCGGTGCGGGAATTCGGCGTAAGTCTCTTTGCCTCCGCCGGCGTGGCCGGCATCGCCGCGGGGCTTGCCGCCCGTCCGGTGCTGGAGAATCTCATCGCCGGGATTCAGCTCGCCTTCACGCAGCCAATCCGATTGGACGACGTCCTGATTGTCCAGGACGAATACGGCACGGTCGAAGAGATCACCGCAACCTATGTGGTCCTCAAGCTGTGGGACTGGCGGCGTATGATTGTCCCGCTAAGCTACTTTTTCAGCAACCCGTTTCAGAATTGGACCCGCAGTTCCGCGGCTCTCATCGGCAGCGTGCTGATTTACACCGACTACACGGTCCCGGTAGACCGCGTGCGCGCGAAATTGCAGGACATCGTCCATCAATCCGAGCTGTGGGACGGCCAGGTCGTGAAGCTGCAGGTCAACGACGCCAAGGACGACGTCATCGAGCTGCGCGCGCTGGTGAGCGCTTCCAACTCGGGGCAAATCTCGGATCTCAAAGCCGAGGTTCGCGAGAAGCTGATCGCCTATCTGCAGCGCGATCTTCCCTCATGCCTGCCCACAAGACGCCAGCGCGTCGTCACCGACCCATCCCTGCTCCCGCCGTCCGCCAAAGCGCAAATTGTCGAGTCTTGAAAGCGGAATTGGTGAGCCCGGATGGGATTGAACCATCGACCCTTTGATTAAAAGTCAAATGCTCTACCACTGAGCTACGGGCCCGAAGGCGGCGGACCATAGTGGCGAGGTCCGGTCCGGTCAATGCGAAGCTTGTGGATCGATTTCCTCAACGCGGCCCGCGGCATAAGGCGCCGAAATCCGCGCCGCGACCTGCGCCAGATCGCCCGCCGCGATGGCGGCGCGAAGCTGCGCCATCACGTCCTGATAATAGGTCAGGTTGTGCCAAGTGAGCAGCATGGCGGCGACGATTTCGCCCGCCTTCACGACGTGGTGGAGATAGGCGCGGGTGAAACGGCGGCAGGCCGGGCAGCGGCATTGCGAATCGAGCGGCGATTGGTCCTCCGCATGACGCGCGTTGCGCAGATTGAGCGTGCCCGCGCGCGTGAACGCCTGACCGTTGCGCCCCGAGCGCGTGGGGATGACGCAATCGAACATGTCGATGCCGCGCAGCACCGCGCCCGCGATGTCGTCCGGCTTGCCGACGCCCATGAGATAGCGCGGCTTGTCGTTGGGCAGATGCCGGACGGTGGCTTCGAGCGTCTCGAACATCGCCGATTGGCCTTCGCCCACCGCGAGGCCGCCGACCGCATAACCGTCGAAACCGATCTCGATCAGCTCGCGCGCGGAACGCTGGCGCAGATGCGGATAGACGCCGCCCTGCACAATACCGAAGCAGGCATGTCCCGGTTGTTCGCCGAACGCGGTCTTCGATCGCTTCGCCCAACGCATGGACATGGCGAGCGATTTCTCGATCTGCGCTTCGGTCGCGGGATAGGCGGGGCATTCATCCAGCACCATCTGGATGTCGGAGCCAAGCAGGCGCTGGATTTCCATTGCGCGCTCGGGCGAGAGGAATTGTTCGCTGCCGTCGATATGGGAGCGGAACTTCACGCCCTCTTCCGTGATCTTGCGCAGATCGGAGAGCGACATCACCTGAAAGCCGCCGGAATCGGTGAGGATCGGCCGCTCCCATTGCATGAATTTGTGCAGGCCCCCGAGGCGCGCCACGCGCTCCGCGCCGGGGCGCAGCATCAGGTGATAGGTGTTGCCGAGGATAATGTCCGCGCCGGTCTCGCGCACCGACTCCGGCATCATCGCCTTGACGCTGCCCGCAGTGCCCAGCGGCATGAACGCCGGCGTGCGGATTTCACCACGCGGCGTGTGGATCACACCCACGCGCGCGGCCTGATCGGTGGCCAGAAGCTCGAAGCGGAATTCGCTCATGGCGCCCGCAATAGCAGGCAGGCGTCGCCATAGGAATAGAACCGATAATGCTCGCGGATAGCAGCTTCGTAGGCGGCGCGCATGACATCCAGCCCCATGAATGCGCTAACCAGCATGAACAAGGTGGAGCGCGGCAGGTGGAAATTGGTGAGCAGCACCCCGGCGGTTTTGAAGCGATAGCCGGGCGTGATGAAGATGTCGGTATCTGCAGAGAAGGCGTGGAGCGCGCCGTCTTCGCGGGCGGCGCTTTCGAGTGTGCGCAACGAGGTCGTGCCAACCGCGGCGATGCGACCGCCGTTCTTTCGCGCCTCGTTCAATCGCGTCGCCGTTGCGCCATCCAGCGACGCGGTTTCGGAATGCATCCTGTGCTGGCTGGTGTCGCTCGCCGTAACGGGCAGGAACGTGCCCGCGCCGACATGCAGCGTGACCGTCTCGCGCGACACTCCTGCTTCGGCCAACCGCGTGAACAATTCCGGCGTGAAGTGCAGGCCGGCGGTGGGCGCGGCGACCGAGCCCTTATGTGCGGCATACGTCGTCTGATAATCCGATGCATCGCGCGC
>DASXFK010000143.1:0-21768 GCA_036489635.1 Rhizomicrobium sp.
CGAGTGAGGCGGGATGGCGCAGGCGGAATCGCCGGAATGCACGCCCGCTTCCTCGATGTGTTCCATGATGCCGGCGATGAAGACGTCGCCGGTGTGATCGCAGATCGCATCGACGTCGGTTTCGATGGCGTGTTGCAGGAAACCGTCGATCAGCACCGGATTGTCGCCCGAGATGCGGAACACATCGCCGGATTGCACGGTGGCTTTCAGCGTCGTTTCATCCGGCACGACAACCATGCCGCGTCCGCCCAGCACATAAGAGGGTCGCAGGATCAGCGGATAGCCGATCTGCTTTGCCGCCGCGAACGTCTCTTCCGCTGTCATTGCGGTCGCATTGCGGGGTTGCTTCAGGCCGAGCTCATTGAGCAGAACCTGAAACCGTTTGCGATCTTCCGCCAGATCGATGGCATCGGCCGATGTTCCGAGCAGCGGCACGCCTTCGGCCACCAGCATGTTGGCGAGCTTCAGCGGCGTCTGGCCGCCGAACTGCACGATCACGCCGGCGAGCGTACCCTTGGATTGCTCGACGCGCACGATCTCCAGCACGTCTTCCGCCGTGAGCGGCTCGAAATAAAGCCGGTCGGAGGTGTCGTAATCGGTGGAGACGGTCTCGGGGTTGCAGTTGACCATGATGGTCTCGAAGCCGCGCGCCGACAGCGAGAACGCCGCGTGGCAGCAACAATAGTCGAACTCGATGCCTTGCCCGATGCGGTTCGGGCCGCCGCCGAGGATGATAATCTTCTTCTTGTCCGTCGGCCTGGATTCGCATTCCGCAGCGCCGCCGATGGAATTCTCATAAGTGGAATACATGTAGGGCGTTTCCGCTTTGAATTCCGCCGCGCAGGTGTCGATGCGCTTGAAGCTGGGGTGCACGCCAAGTGCGTGCCGCGCGGCGCGAACGTCTTTTTCTTTCGTGCCGGTCAGCGTGGCGAGGCGCGCGTCGGAAAAGCCCATGCTCTTGAGGCGGCACAGGCCGGCCGCATCCTTCGGCAGGCCAGTCGCCTTGATCCGCGCTTCGGCATGCACGATCGCTTCGATCTCGCCCAGGAACCACGGATCGTATTTGGTGATATCGATCACCTCGTCCATGGCAAAGCCGTCGCGCAATGCCTGCGCCACGACCCGCAGACGATCCGGCGAGGTTTTCGCCAGCGCCGCGCGGATCGCGTTGGGATCGGAGGGCAGGTCGATTTCGTCCAGCCCGGTAAGCCCGGTTTCCAAAGAGCGCAGCGCTTTCTGCAACGACTCGGCGAAGGTGCGTCCGATAGCCATCGCTTCGCCGACGGATTTCATCGATGTGGTGAGCACCGGATCGGCGCCGGGGAATTTCTCGAAGGCAAAACGCGGAATCTTCGTCACCACATAGTCGATGGTCGGCTCGAATGAGGCCGGTGTCACTTTGGTGATGTCGTTCGTGAGTTCGTCCAGGGTGTAGCCAACAGCGAGTTTCGCCGCGATCTTGGCGATGGGAAACCCCGTTGCCTTCGACGCCAGCGCAGAGGAGCGCGACACGCGCGGGTTCATCTCGATGATGACCATGCGCCCATCTTTCGGGTTCACCGCGAATTGCACGTTCGAACCGCCGGTCTCGACACCGATCTCGCGCAGCACTGCGATGCTGGCGCTGCGCATGATCTGGTATTCCTTGTCGGTCAGCGTCAGCGTGGGCGCCACGGTGATGGAATCGCCGGTGTGCACGCCCATCGGGTCCACATTCTCGATGGAGCAGATGATGATGGCGTTGTCGGCGCGGTCGCGCACGACTTCCATCTCATATTCCTTCCAGCCGAGCACGGACTCCTCGATCAGCACTTCGTTGGTGGGCGAAGCATCGAGGCCCGCTTCCACGATCTCGAAGAATTCCTCGCGGTTGTAGGCGATGCCGCCGCCGGTGCCGCCAAGCGTGAAGCTGGGGCGGATGACGGCGGGCAGGCCGACATCGTCCAGTGCCTCCAGCGCGCGCGCGAAAGCTTCCGGCGAAAGCTCCATGATCGGGTTGTTCTGGCCGTCATAGAGGAAGTTGCCGTGCTCGTCCTTCTTGTGACGCAGATAGCCTTTGAGCGTCTGCCCGATGGGAACGTCGAGGCCGATCTTCATCATCGCTTGGCGGAAGAGTTCGCGATCCTCCGCCTTGTCGATGGCATCGGCCGAGGCGCCGATCAATTCGATGTCGTATTTCTCCAGCACGCCGCGCTTGCGCAGCGATAGTGCCGTGTTCAGCGCGGTCTGGCCGCCCATTGTCGGCAGCAGCACCATCTTGCGATCTTTCGGCACGTTGGCCTTTTCGCGGGCGATGATTTTCTCGACGAATTCTGGCGTGATCGGCTCGATATAGGTGGCATCCGCCATGTCCGGGTCGGTCATGATCGTGGCGGGGTTGGAATTGACCAGCACCACACGGTAGCCCTCGGCCCTCAGCGCCTTGCACGCCTGCGCGCCGGAATAATCGAACTCGCACGCCTGGCCGATAACGATGGGCCCCGCGCCGATGATGAGGACGGTGTGGATGTCGGTCCGTTTGGGCATCTTTTCTCGCGCGCGCGAACGGCCACGCAAGGCTCGCGCGGCGGATTCGGCTCAGGTTCAGGCTAAGTGGACCGTTTAGCGGCGAGTCGGCGCGGGCGCAACCACTGATTTGCCGCACTGAATTGCCAGTCAGACCGGGACCGCATAAGTCACCAGGAAATAGAGCGTCAGGGCCAACATCCCGAGCGCGGCGATCCATTGCAGCCAGCGGGGTTTCACCAACCCGGCGATGGCGATCAGTGCCAGCATCGTCAGAACGACTCCGTTCTCGCCGATCCAGCTTGTTGGTGTCAGGCCCGCAGTTTGGGAGCGATCCCAATAGTTCTGGGCCATCGAACAGATCATCAGGCCCGCGAAGGCCGTGAAGATCGCGGGCCGTTGGCGCTCATAAAACGCCGGCATGTCGATCACGCCTTCATCGTGCGGTCTCAGCGAAAGCAGCGAGCACGTGTAGTATTGAATGACAGCCCCGACGAACTGGAGCAGCACTTCCGCGATATTCCAGTGCTGAACGATCCTGAGATCGCCAAAAGCCAGCCAGTTCACCACGATGCCGAGCCCGGCATTTATCATCCACACCGCCTGAAGACCGGAAAAACGCACACGGTCTCGCGCCCAGACAAGCTCCGTCGAGCTGGTCAGCAGATGCGTCAATGCAATCGCAAAGACGAACGACAACAGGATGGTGACGTTCTCGAACATGCGCCCCGCTATCGCAAGTTAACGGATTCGCGGCATTGCGTCAGCCATGCGCCAGTGTTGGCGTCGAACACTTCTTATGTCGGAATTTCCGTCTTTCGGCCTGCTGCGGCCAGAAGCTTGACGGCCCGCTTGTCGAACGAAAGGAATGTATCGCAGCCCAGCCAACGGCCTTCATAGGCGATTGCGCCATCGGCGAAGTCGCCGCCGCGTTCCAGCATCTGCAACCCCGCCTCCACCGCAGCACGATTTACGGCAACGTTGGACGCCTCCGTGAGGCGGCGTATCGTTTCGCCAATCTCTCTGGGTGGAATCTTATAACCGCGCGTTAGCGCCCAGACCAGTTCGCACAACGCCGGCAGCGTCAGGCCGACAAGCTCCGCGTTCCGAAGCGACTTCTGTGCTGCAATGCTTTGGCGCGCATCGTCACCGGTTATCGCGCGAAGAAGCACGTTGCTGTCAGGCGTAACTTTCACCGCTTTCCTGCCCAGCCGTCTTCTGCAATCTTCTTCATCTGCTTGATCGAAAGGCGCTGGCCGCCTTTGTGCTTCAAGGAATTGAACACGTCCGAAATATGCCCTTTCGAATGGGCAGGCCGCACTTCGATCGCCCCGTCCGGCAGCTTGTTGACCGTCACGGTTTCGCCGGGCCGCACGCCAAGGTGATTGAGCAGATCCTTGCGGAGCGTGACCTGACCTTTTGCAGTGATCGTGAGCGTGCCCATGGCGTGAGAGTAAGGCAAAAATGCCTTACCGTCAAGGTTTGAATCTCAACTCCGCCATCTCAGCACGCGATCTTTCACCGGGTTCACGAACGGTGCGCCGGTTGCGGTGGCTTCCGCCCAGGCTTTTTTGATGCGGTGGTACCACATCGCGGGGACGTCGGAATCCTGGATGAGCATCAGCGGCGGGTCGTACTTCAAGCCTTCGCGTTGGAGTTCGACCACTCGGCGGTCGTCGCCGAGGAATGTCGGGCCCAGCGCCATGAAGAACGGCTTGAGGAAGCCGAGCCATGCGGGCCAGAAGAAGATCTGCGTCACCTGCGTGGTGTCGTCGTCGATGGGGGTGCAGGCGGTGAAGCCGACCACGTCGATCACGCGGCCCAGAATCGTGCCGCGGATGTTCTCGAAGCGTATGCCGGGAAGCTCGAAGGTGATCTCGGTGGAAACATCGTTGCCGCCGAGCAGCGAGTAAGCCTGCTTGCTGGGCTTGTGGCGCGTCATCACGAAGCCGCGCTCCAGCGGCGCGTAATTCTTTTCCTTCAGGCGCGGCGTCACGCGCCACCACCAGCGGCCATGCACATAAGGCGCGTGCGCGGGGTCCATCAGGCCGATCACGGCGTGGTCGATGTTGCAATGGAATGTCTGGCTTTCGATCCAGCGCGGCTTCGCGTTCGGCACGCGCACGCGCGGCGGCGCGATGGCGGGCGCGGCGTTCTCGCGCCCCGGCGACGGCATATAGATCCAGATCAATCCGTCCTGCTCGCGCAGCAGATAACTCCGCACGCGGATTTTCGACGGATCGACGTTCTCCTGCCCATCCACCGTCGAAGGGATGAGCGCGCACACGCCGTCGGCGCGAAACCGCCAGCCGTGATACGGACACTCCACCGTGTTCTCCGGCATCACCTTGCCGGCGGAGAGCGGCACGGCGCGATGTGGGCAGATATCGCGCAAGGCGAAGGCGCGACCATCCTTCATGCGCCCCAGCAGCACCGGCTCGCCGAGCAATATCTCGCGGCGCAGCGCGCCCGGCTTCAGTGAATGGGATGTGGCCGCATAATACCAAAGGTCGCGCAGGAATGTGCGCTGCGCATCGGCGCCCACGCCACTTGCGGCTTGCGCGCTCATTTCGCGGTGGGGCCGCTCTTCGGCTTCAACAGACTTTCAAGTGTCGTCATGAAAAGCTGGCCTTTGAATTGAGGCAGCTTATACGCCCAACCGCTGGCGTGCCCATTGATTTCGCGGGCTTCCTTGGCAGCCTCGGCATTGCCCGGCGCCGAATCGGCGGAAACCGTCGCCCATTCGTCCTTCCCCTGCTGCTGAACCTCGGTGGTCACCGTCAACCCGTCGAATGTCTTCGTCACGAGGCGGGCGGTTTTGGACGAATCGCTGAAATCGAAGTCGTGTGCCGGCTTTACGTCGTCGAAGCTGAATTCGGTGATCGCCGCGCCCACGGCGTCTGCAGCGCCCGCAAATGCCATCTGGCGGCCTGCGGGCAGGCTTGCGATAGCGAAATCCGCATCGCCGGGCTTCGCGCGCACGACAGTGAACGACGGACTCCCGACCGGATCGACATCGACCTCGCGAATGCGCGCGCGATCGACATCCATGACGGTCTTGTCGAGCCATTGCGCGGGCGAGGCTTTCGGCTGGAACACACTGCGCAGCAGCCACGCCTGATCGCTGTTCGGCTTGCGGGCGAACAGGCCCTGGGCGCCGCTCGCATCGCCGATATCGACGGTCTTGCCTGCGATCATCGCGGCTATCGCGTGGCCTTTCTCGTCGAGCAGCGAAATCTCCACGCCGTCGCCCTTTGGCGGTGAGCCAAGATCGACAAGCGGCAGCCAGTCGGGACGCGACGTTTTGGGCTCGATGGTCTGGAGCGCGGCCATGCCGACCACGGTCTGGCGCAGACGTTCGAACGAAGCCGGATAATTGTCGTGCTGCGGTAAAACCCAGCCCGCGTCGGGCTTGAACGCGACATCGAAGGTGCCGGCCCTGGAGGAGATGCGGATGTCCGCGATCTGGCGAACATGCTGCGCCAGCTTGGGGAAGAACGCTTCCTCGACATAGCGCTGCTCGCTCTCGCGGGCCCGCTGCCAAAGCGCGAGAACCGCAAGCAGCACCAGCACCGCCGCGATAGCGGCGAGAATAGCGAGATTGCGGCGGCGCGGATCGTGCATCGGCGGCCTCACAGCGCGATCGCGCGCGCGCGGCGGCGCCGGCGCAGAAATGCAAGGAAGAAGGCGAACAGCGCCACCAGAATCGGCACCGACGCGATGTTGATGAAAGCCAGGAACGCGCCCAACGCGTCGATGTCCTTGCGCAGATCGTGCTGCACGTCGCGTAGCTGGGTGCGGGTCTGCACCAGATCGCGCTTGAAGCGCTCGATGGCAGCCTGCTGGGCGGGCGTGAGCGAGGTGCTGTTGACGGGAGTGCCGTTTGTCGATCCGCCCTGCTCCAAATCCTTCAAGCGGCTTTCCGTGTCGGTGAGACGAGCCTGCAAGGCTTCCGCCTGCTGCTGGAATTGCGCCTGCGCCTGAGCTTGCAGTTGCTTCACCACGGTGAACGGGCGGTCGTTGGTGGCGCGCGTGCGCAGCGAGATCAGATCATCGGAGCCGGTGAGATTCTCCACCGCATTCAGCACGAACGCGGCGTTGTCGGCGAATGGCGCGGCGACGGGCTTGCCGTAGAGATTGTCGACATGGACCCAGAAGCGATCGTCGAAAATGTCGCTATCGGCCATGACGATGACGTCGATGGGCCCCTTGGAGGCCATGAGCTGCGGCGCAGACGCTTTCACTGTTGCGGCCCCGTGCGGGAACGCCGTCTTGGCCGGTCCCGAAAGCCGCGCAGCGATGACGTAATTCTTCCCGCTGACCCGGATTTCGTTCATCAGATCGGTGGGCTGTGCCGTCAGGCGCACATCGGCGGCGTCCAGAAGTCCGGCTTGATCGGAGGAAGACACCAGCGGCGTGAACGTCGTGGTGGCGCCGGAGAGCGGCGTCAGCGCGCCGACGCTCGCCAGGTTCAGCGTCTGAAGATTGGAGGTGACCTGATCCTTGCCGTTGAAGTTGGCCGATGTCAGGTGCAGCCAGATGGGATAACTCGCGACCGGGTTGCGCGCATCGTTGCCCATCTGCACCCGCTGAGCGAGCGTGCGGTCGCCGACGACTTTCGTCATGTCGTAGCCCACGCCCCAGGCGCGCAGCAGCGGCAGCGTCGATTGCGGCGCGCCGCTCGATCCGCCCATCTGTGCGGCGCCGGCTTGAGCCATTTCCGAATCGGGATCGACGAACACCAGCGCGTGGCCGCCGCCGAGTACGAATTGGTCGATGGCATAAAGCTGCACCTGCGACAGCGATGTGGGATCGACGATCATCAGCACGTCGATGTTCTTGGGGATGCTGTCGAAGGAGGGATCGATGGCTTGCGTCGTGTAGCTCTGCGCCAATTCTGCGTAGATGACGTTGGGCTGCGACTGGCCCTGCATCATCGCCGCCATTCCGCCGCTGCCGGTTTGCAGCGGCAGGCTCGAAAGCACGCCGATGACCGGCTTCTTCGGGTTGCTCAGCTTATAGATCAGCGATGTGATGTCGTATTCGAGATAGCCTTCGCGGTCCTGGCTGAAGAATGGGATCGCGTGCTGGCCGTCGATGGTATTGGTGCCGACGAGGCCGAAATAGACGAAGTCGCCGGAATCGGTCGGCGCTCCTGTCAGCCCCGCCGCGGTCGCCTGATCTTCGGCATCGGTATAGGGCTCCGGATCGATCTCCTGCAGGACGATCTTGCCGTTCGAGCGTGCGGCATATTCGTGCAGCAGATCGCGCACGCGGTTAGCATAAGCGTTCACCTGCGCATAATTGGCGCCCAGCTTCTTGGAATAGAAGAACTTCAGCGTGATGGGCTCTTTGAGCTTGGCGATGATGTTCTTGGTGCCGCGCGAGAGCGTGAAGAGGCTATTCTGGGTGAGGTCGAGCCTGGCAGTCGTGAGCGAGGCATCGGCCGCGATGTTCAGCGCCACGAAGATGATCGCGGCGAGGATCACAGCGGCGATGGCGTAAAGGCGGCGGGAAATCGGCGTCATGGCATCAACCCGATTTCCGCAGGTCGACGATGACGACATTGGCCGTGAGGAACAGCGCGATCAGCGAGAAAAAGAAGATGAGATCGCGCAGATCGATGACGCCCTGGGTGATGGCGGTGAAATGCGTGAGGAAACTAAACGACGAGATCGCTTCGATCACTGCGAACGGCGCCCAGCCGCGGAAGAAATCCAACACAAGCGGCGCGCCCGAGATCGTGAACAGGAAACACACGACCACGCTGACCACAAAGGCGATCACCTGATTGTTCGTCGTGGCGGAGATGGCTGCGCCGATGGCGAGATAGCCGCCTGCCATGAGGAAGCTGCCGATATAGCTCGCCACGATCACGCCGTTGTCGGGGGAGCCCAGGAAATTGACCGTGATCCAGATCGGGAACGTGAGCAGCAGCGCCACGCCGGTGAACGCCCACGCCGCGAGGAATTTGCCAACCACGGTCGCCCACAGCGGAACGGGCAGGGTGAGCAGCAACTCCATCGTTCCGGTGCGGCGCTCTTCTGCCCACAACCGCATGGAGATCGCCGGCACCAAAAAGAGATAAAGCCAAGGGTGGAAGCCGAAGAACACTGCAAGATCGGCGACGCCATTGTCGTAAAAATGACCGACGTAGAATGTGAATGCGCCCATCGCGAATAGGAAGATGACGATGAACACATAAGCGAGCGGCGTGGCGAAATACGCCGCGAACTCGCGCCGGAATATGGTCCAGACCTGACTCAAATTCGGCTCTCCCGCGCGCGGGCGGCATCGTGCGTGGTGATGGCGCGGAACACTTCATCGAGGCGGCCGGCCTCGGCATAAAGCTCCTTCACGTCCCACTTCTGAGCCAGAGCGATACGGCTCACATCCTCGATGAGCAGCGCACCGCCTTTCGGGAACACCGTGAGTTCCGCTACGCCGCCATTCGTCGTCTGTTCGACGGTGGCGACGGACGCCACTGTTTTCAGCGTTGCCTTGGCCGCATCGGCCTGGGCGGCCGGAAGCACGATCGTCACCGCGTTGTGGTGACGCGAACGGGCGAGCAGCTCCATCGGCGTGCCGTCCGCGACCACGCGCCCGCGATCGATGATGACCGCGCGCGTGCAGATCGCTTCGACCTCCTCCAGCAGATGCGTGGAGACGATGATCGCCTTCTGCGGCGCCATGGCGCGGATCAGCTTGCGCACCGCATGTTTCTGATTGGGATCCAGACCGTCGGTCGGCTCGTCCATGATCAGCACCGGCGGATCGTGCAGGATCGCCTGGGCCAGGCCGACGCGGCGCTTGAAACCCTTCGACAGCGTGTCGATGGGCTGATCCAGAACCGGATCGAGCTCGGTCTTGCCGGTCGCGGCTTCGACGCGGGCTTTGGCGTCCGCGCCCTCGAAGCCGCGCACGCGCGCGATGAAGAGCAAGAACTGGCGCGGAGTCATGTCGCCATAGGCCGGCGCGCCTTCGGGCAGGTATCCGATCTCGGTTTGCGCGGCGATGCTGTCTGTCTCGATGTCGTGGCCGCAGACGCGCACGCGCCCCGCGCTGGGAGCCAGGAAGCCGGTCACCATCTTCATCGTGGTCGATTTGCCGGCGCCGTTGGGGCCGAGGAACCCCAGCACCTCGCCCTTGGTCACGGCGAGGTCGATCCCGTCCACGGCCGCGATGGGGCCGAAGCGTTTGGTCAAGCCGGAGATTTCTATCATGGGCGTCATGGGCGGGTATTTGCCCATAGAGGAAAAGCCGCCACTCCTGCAAGCACCGGTCGATTAAGCTTCTGTGAGGCACCGGGATTGGGCTGTTCGATGGACGGACATCCCAACGCAAAGTGAGTTGATCGCACCGGCAAAGCGGGGAGAATGCCTTCTCCTTCCCCGCGGAGCGCTTTGTGATCGATTTCCGGGCCCTTATTCGCGCCACCTTCGTGGGTATCGTGATCCAGTTTGCCATGGTCGTGGGGGCGCATTTCCTGCCGGGGCTCAGGGCGCATTACTATCTCTTCGCGCTGATGATGATCGCGGCGACGGCGGGCTATGTGTATGCCGCCGACACGGGGCGCGGCTTTTTCGTCGGCGCCACCGCCGGCGCCATCGCAGGCGGCATCTGCGGCTTCATCGCGCTGCTGATCTCGACGCTCCTGCACGACATTCCGCAGAGCTTCATTCCCATCGACACGGCGATTTGCGTGCTCACAGGCGCCGTGGGCGGCTTGTGGGGTCAGGTCTCCGCCAACATGAAGCGCGCAGGGTGGTGATCAGACGCGCAGCATCAATCCGCCATCGACGACGAGGCCGTGGCCGGTGACGAAGCCGCCATCGTCGCTGGCAAGAAAGAGCGCGGCGCGCGCCAGATCGATGGGTTGGCCCAGCCGGCGCAACGCGGATTTCTTCGCCCAGATATCGGCCACGTCGGGCCGCGCATCCCACAGGGGCCTCGTCATGCCCGTGGCGATGGCGCCGGGCTCCAGATAATTCGCCGTGATGGCAAACTTGCCGAGCTCCAAGGCCAGCGTGCGCGTAAGGCCCGCCACACCCGCTTTGGACGCGCAATAGGCGGCGAGGCCATAGTCGGTTCCTTCCGCCATCACGGAAGCGACGTTGATGATGCGTCCGGCTTTCGAATGCTTGAGATGCGGCACCGCCTTTTGGCACAGCCGCATCTGCGCAGACAGATTGACGTTCAGCGTTCGCTGCCAGATGTCTTCCGTCATCTCCTCGATGCGTGTGTTGGTGGCGACGCCGGCGTTGTTCATCACGATGTCGAGCGTGCCGAAATGTTCGATCGCGTTGCCGACGATCGCGTCCGCCGCGTCCGTATCGCCGACGCTTTTCTCGAACGCGACGACGCGATCATGCGTGGCGGACAAACCTTTGCCGGGAAGATCGACCGCCAGCACGCGCGCGCCTTCTTCGGCGAACAGTTGCGCCGTGGCTTGGCCAATTCCGCTGGCCGCTCCGGTGACGATGGCTACGCGATCCGCCAGACGCATGACTTCCTCCGTTCGAGAGGAGCAAAGTGAAGCGGTCCGAGCGACGAGGGAAGAGAGGATGTCGGCTGGCAAAGCGCGTGCCCAGGTGGGGCTGGGGGGCAACTTGCTCCAGGCGGCGCCGATACGCAGCCAGCCGACGCCCCGCGTTTGAAGGCCGAACACGGCGGGGGTTTGGTCCAAAAAAGGCCCTTTTGCGGCGTTTTCATTAAATGATTGAATATTGATGATATATTGATTATTAGAAGGTCAACTCAACGAGAGGTTTCCCATGAGCCGTGTAATGACCGTGACTCCTGCGCTCGCCGATTATGTGACGCGCCTGAATACGCATGAGACGCCCGCGCAAATCCGTTGCCGCGAAGAAACTGCGCAGATGCCCATGGGCATGATGCAGATCGGGGCGGACCAGGGCGCGTTCATGGCGCTGACCGCCAAGCTGATCGGCGCCACGCGTTATCTCGAGATTGGAACCTTCACCGGATATAGCGCGCTGTCCGTTGCGCAGGCATTGCCCGCGGACGGCAAGCTCGTGTGCTGCGATGTGAGCAAGGAGTTCACCGATCGCGCACGAGGCTATTGGAAGGAAGCGCGCGTAGACTCAAAGATCGACTTGCGCCTTGGGCCGGCGGTGGAAACGCTGGATGCCATGATCGCGGCGAAGGAGACGCCGTTCGATTTTGCCTTCATCGACGCCGACAAGCCCAACTACGATGCTTATTACGAGCGCTGCCTGAAGCTGGTGCGCACCGGCGGATTGATCGCGCTCGACAACATGCTGTGGAGCGGTGCCGTCGCCGATCCTGCGAACAACGAGGAAAGCACTGTCGCGATCCGCGCATTGAACGCGAAGATCCATGCCGATACCCGCGTCGACATGGCGCTGGCGACCATCGGTGACGGCGTGATGATGGCGCGCAAGCGCTAGCGTTTCATCCACGACAGCGACAGGAATGCGCCATCGCGAAAAACCCCGGTGTTGCCACCGGGGTTTTCTTGTCGGACGGTCTAGCGCCGGTTGCCCATGAGCCTGAGCAGCATCAGGAACAGGTTGATGAAGTCGAGATAAAGGCGCAACGCGCCGTAGATCGCCTTGCGGCCTGCCACGGTGCCGTCGTCGTTGACCGAGTAGCTCTCCTTGATCGACTGCGTGTCGTAGGCGGTGAGCCCGGTGAAAATCAGCACGCCTGCCACCGAGATCACCCATTGCAGCATGGTGTTGTGCCAGAAGATGCCGACCACCGAGGCGATGATGAGCCCGATCAGGCCCATGAACAGGAAGTGGCCGAAGCCGGTGAGGTCCCGCTTCGTCGTGTAGCCCCACAGGCTCATGGCGCCGAAGGTGGCGGCGGTGATGAAGAACACCTGCGCGATGCTGGCCATCGTGTAGACTAGGAAAAGCGAAGCGAACGTCACGCCGATCAGGCCGGCATAAACGAGGAAGCTCGTCATCGCGGCGCCGACGCTCATGCTGTTGATGCGCCAGCTCAGGAAGAACACCAGACCCAGCGAGCCCAGCAGGAACACCCACATCAACGGGCCGAACAGCGCCACACCGAAGCCGGTGAGCATCAGCCCGCCGACCGCCGCGATATGGCCGTTGGCAAGATGTGCCGCGTTGGCAGGATCGGTCGTGACCGCAGCCAGGAACCCGACATAGGCCGCAATGCCCGTCACCACGAGCCCGAAGAACATGTAATTGTAGACGCGCAGCATGTAGGCGCGCAGGCCTGCGTCGACGATTCCGGCGCTCGAGCGAGAAACTGCGGGATTGTTGTAGTCAGCCATCTGGCCAAATCTCCTTTTAACCGGCGCACAGCCGGTTCTCACATTATATCGTGTTTGCGCAGTTTAGTATCAAGGCGGCAATGCGTCTCTAAATATATGACAGATCGGCAATTTAGGGGTCGCGGAGGAGGGCGCTGGGCCGCCCCGCAAGCGCCGCCCAGGCCGCGATCAGTCCGAACGTCAGTGTGGCCGCGCCCCCGCCGACGATGGTGAGCAGCACCGAGCCCCAATCGAACAAGAGCGGCACGTCGAACACGCGTTTGACGATCAGCCACGCCGCCAATGACCCTGCGCCCAGCGCGATGATGCCCGTCAGCACGCCGATCAGCGCATATTCGAGCGCATAGATGCCCGCGATGCGCGCGCGCGTGGCGCCGAGCACTTTGAGCACGGTGGCTTCGTAGAGCCGCGCGCGCTGTCCCGCCGCGATGGCGCCCGCCAGCACGAACAGTCCGGCGAGGATGGTGATCAGGCTTGCAGCGCGCACGCCATCGGCGAGTTCCTGCAGCAATCCATTCACCTGCGCGATGGCGTCCTTCACGCGCACGGTGGAGACGTTCTGGAACTTGTCGGTGACGGCGCGATACATCGCCTCTTCGTCGCGCGGCGCCACGCGCACCGTGGCAAGGAAATCGTGCGGCGCGCGATCGAGCAGCCCCGGCGAGAACACCATCACGAAATTCTGCCGTCCATTGGAAAAATCGACATTGCGGAAGTTGGCGATTTTGCCCGTGACCTCGCGGCCCAGCACGTTCACCGTGATCGTGTCGCCGAGCTTGAGATGCAGCCCGTCGGCAAGGTTGCCGTCGAACGAAATGAGAGTCGGCCCCCTGTAGTTCATCGGCCACCACTTCCCCTGCGTGATGTCCGTGCCTTTGGGCGGCGTGGAGGCGTAGGTGATGCCGCGGTCGCCGTTCAATACCCATTTGGCGCTGTGATCGACCTTCGCGTTGCGGGCTGCCACGCCGTTCAGCGCGCTGATGCGACCGCGGATCATCGGCGAGCGCTCGTAATCCGTTTCGGAATGGAACGCCTTGATCGTCTTATCGAACGCATCGGTTTGATCCGGCTGGATATCGACGAAGAAGAATGTCGGGGCGGTGCCGGGCAGGGCGTCTTGCACCTGCGCCGCGATGGTGTGATCGAGCAGCGTCACGGCGGCGAGCAAGGTCAGCCCCAATCCCAGCGCCACGACGATGGACGATGCCGCACCGCCCGGACGCGTCATATTCGACAGTGCCAGCCGTAATCCCGCGTGCGCCGGGCGCGGCAAGCGGCGCAAGCTCCATTGCAGTGCGAAGGCGACGAGGCGCAGCAGGAGCAATCCGCCCGCAATGCCGAGAACAAACCACAGCGCGAACAGCGCCGACGGCGCAAGCGCCAACGCCAATGCGACGACGACCAGGCCTGCAAGAGCGGCGGCGATCAGATACGGAATCCGCCCGCGCTGGTCGGCCGGGGCCACGATGTCGCGGAACAAACTCGCCGGTGCGATCTCTCGCGCGCGGGCCAACGGCGGAATGGAGAAGGCGGCGGCCGAGAAAATCCCAAACACCGCCGCCAACAGCAGCGGCGCGCCATAGATGCCGTAGCGCGCAGGCGTAGGGATATCCGCGCCGTAGAAATACTCGACGCCGAACGGCAGCAACGCGCCGATGACAAGCCCTATCGCCACCGCGAGCAGTGCAATCGCCATCACCTGCAGGAAAAATGCGAGGAAGATGAGCCGGCCGTCGGCGCCCAGCGCCTTGAACGTCGCAATTTCGGCGCGTTTGCGGCTGAGGAATGCGCTCACCGCCTGTCCCGCGCCGACGCCGCCCACAGCCAGCGCCGTCAGGCCGACGAGGGTGAGGAACATCGTCACCTGCTCGACGAAGTGGCGGATGCCGGGCGCGGCATTGTTGCGATCCTCGATCTGCCAGCCCGCGTCGGGAAACGCATGTCGCGCGTCTTGCTTGAACGCACGCAAAGACGCGCTTGCCGGCAGCGCCACGCGATAGCGGTATTCGATCAGGCTGCCCAGTACGACCAAACCGGTGCGTTTCAGTCCCGCATCGGAGACGATCACATGCGGCCCGAGGCTGAACCCGCCGGAGAGCCGGTCCGGCTCGTTCGTCAGCACCGCGTTGATGCGGAAGTCCTGCGTGCCCACGCGCAGCACCCCACCGCGCTTCACATGCAAGCGGTCGAGCAGGGTTTGCTCTGCCGCTGTGCCACATTCGGTGGCCGAGCATTTCAGCGCGTTGGCGAGCGGCATGTTCGGTGCCAGCGCCACCGCGCCATAGAGCGGGTAGGCGCCATCGACCGCTTTCAATTCGATAAGCTGGCGCTCGGCTTCGCGTCCGTTCTTCAACGCATACGCCATGCCGCGCATGTTGATGGTCTCGGAGACCTTGCCGCGCGCCGACACGAACGCGTGTTCCTCCGGCGTCATCTCGCGATGCACCAGCCCGACGGACACATCGCCGCCGAGCAGCACGCGCCCCTGGCTCGCCAAGCCCGTGAGCAGGGCATCGGACAGCGAGCCCACGCCCGCAATCGCGGCAACGCCCAGCACGAGGCAGGCGAAGAAGATGCGGAAACCGGAAAGCCCGCTGCGCAACTCGCGCCGCGCCAGCCGGACCGCGAGCGCCAGATTGTTCATACGCGCTCGTCCGAGACAATCGCGCCGTCCGCCAGCCGCACGATACGCTGGCAGCGCCGCGCCAGTACTTCTTCATGCGTGACGAGGAACAATGTGGTGCGCGCCTTCGCCTGAAACGCGAAGATCAGATCGGCGACTTCCGCGCCTGTGTGTCCGTCCAGATTGCCGGTGGGCTCGTCGGCGAACAGAACCTTGGGCCCCGGCGCGATGGCACGGGCGAGCGCCACGCGCTGCTGTTCGCCGCCGGACAACTGACTGGGATAATGATCGAGCCGCGCGGACAATCCCACCGCCGCCAAACCGTCGCGGGCGCGGTCGAACGCATCGGCGGTGCCGGAGAGTTCGAGCGGCACGGCGACGTTCTCCAGCGCCGTCATGGTCGGGATCAGGTGGAAGGACTGGAACACGATGCCTACGGTGCCGCGCCGGAAGCGGGCCAGCGCATCTTCGCCCAGCCGCGTCAGCTCCGTGCCGGCCACCGCCACGCGGCCCGATGTCGGCGCTTCAAGTCCGGCGGAGACCATCAACAAAGACGACTTGCCGGACCCGGATGGCCCCAGCAGCGCCACGCTTTCGCCTTCGGGAATCGCGAGACTGACGCCGGTGAGAATGTTCACAGGCCCCGCCGCGCTGGAAAGCGTCAGCCGCACGTCCTTCAGGTCGATCATGGGGCTGCTTACTCTGAATCGGGGGCCGTGATAGGCGATATGGCATGAAACGCGCCCGATTCAAGCTGATCCTCGCCGCGGTTGCGCTGGCGTGCGTGTGGTTCGCGCCGGCCACTGCCGCTCCCGTGAAGATCCTGATGATCGGCACCAGCCTGACGCAGGGCTACGGCCTGCCGCCCGGCACCGAAATCCCCGCAGTGCTGCAGGCAAAGCTGAAAGCTGCGGGCGTGGACGCGGATGTCATCAACGCGGGTGTCTCTGGCGACACATCCGCCGGAGGGCTGGCACGGATCGACTGGTCGCTGGCCGATCATCCGAACGCGGCCGTGGTGGAGCTTGGTTCGAACGATGCGTTGCGCGGGATCGATCCGGCGGACACGCTGATGAATCTCTCGGCCGTTCTCACCAAGCTGAAAGCGGCCCATGTGCCGGTGCTGCTGCTCGGCATGCGCGCGCCGCGCAATCTGGGGCCGGAATACGCCGCGCAGTTCGACCCGATGTATGCCAAGCTCGCCGCGCAATATGGGGCGCTGCTTTATCCTTTCGTGCTGGCCGGCGTGGCGCTGAACCCAAAGCTCAATCAAGCCGACGGACTTCATCCCAATCCCGCAGGCGTGAAGATCATCGTCGATCGCATTTTCCCCGACGTGCAGAAACTTCTGAGCGAGGCGAAACGCTAGATGTTCAAGCGCCTGCTTTCGGTCAGCGGGTTCACGCTGCTGTCGCGGATCACCGGATTCATCCGCGACATCCTGATGGCGTGGATATTGGGCAAGGGTGTTTTGTCCGATGCATTCATCGTCGCGTTCCTGTTTCCCAATTACTTCCGGCAGATGTTCGGCGAGGGCACGATCAATCCCGCCTTCCTGCCGCGTTTTGCGGCGCTGCATGCCAAGGGCGAACATAACGCCGCCGCGCTGTTTGCGGACCGGGTGTTCTCCTGGCAAATCCTGGCGCAGCTCGCGATCCTGATACTGGCGCTGCTGTTCATGCCGGCCATCATCCATGTTGTCGCGCCGGGCTTCGCGGACAATCCGGGCCAGCTTGCGATCACCGTAAGCCTCGCGCGCATCACTTTTCCCTATCTGATCCTCACGGTCGTCGCGATCCAGCTTTCGGCGATGCTGAACGCCATCGAGAAATTCTGGGCAGCCGCGGCCTGGTCGTGTCTCCAGAACTTCGCGATGATCGCCACGCTGCTGGTGGCGCCGTGGTTTCCCAACGCAGCTTACGCAGCAGCCTGGGGCGTGCTGATCGGCGGCGTCGCGCAACTCTTCTTCATATTATGGGCCAGCAAGCGCGACGGACTTTCGCTGCGTGTGACATGGCCGCGCTGGACGCCCGAGATCCGGGAGTTCTTCCGCGCGCTGGGCGCGGTGTCCATCGGCGCCGCCGGCGTGTTCGTGGCGCCGTTCATCGACACGATCCTTGCAAGCCTTCTGCCCACCGGCAGCCGGACGGCGCTTTATTATGCGGACCGCATTCAACAGCTTCCGCTCGGCGTGCTCGGCGTGGCGTTGGGCACGGTGTTGCTGCCGGAGATGTCCACCAAACTCGCGCTCAATGACCGTGCCGGGTCCGATGCCGCGCAGAACCGCACGGCATCGTTGTCGCTGCTGCTGACCTTGCCGTTTGCCGCAGTGTTCCTGACAATTCCAGACACGATCATGCGCGCGATCTTCGCGCATGGCGCGTTCGACAAGAACGCCGCCGCGCTTTCGGCCATCGCGCTCGCCACCTACGGCGTGGGACTGCCCGCGTTCGCGCTGACGCGTATCATGCAGGCGACATTCTACGCGCGACACGACACCGCGACGCCGGTGCGCGTCACGCTCGCGGCGCTCGTCTGCAATATCGGACTGAAGCTCTTCTTCGTGTGGGGCTTGCATCTTAGCATCGCGGGGATCGCGCTCGGCACCTCGTTCGGCGCGTGGATCAATGTGGCGACTTTGACGGTCATCGGCGCCCGCCGGGGATTGTTGCAGTTCAACACCGAGTTCTGGCGTTCGCTGGTGCCGATCGGGCTGGCCGCAGCGGTGACAGCCGCGGCCGCCTACGCCGCGGTGCATTTCGGCGGCGCGCTGCTGCATGGCGTCAGGCTGCAGCAGGTGATCCTGCTCGGCGCCGCGATCGTCGCGAGTGGCATCGCTTATGGCGCGGTGGTGCTGATCTTCCGCGCCCGGCTGCCGCTGGGCAGGCTGTCACGGGCATGAGGCTGTTCGTGGCCCTTTCGCTGCCGGACGCGGTCGCCGGCACGATGTTCCTCCTCCAGTCCGGCGTGCCGGCCGCCAAATGGCAGACGCGCGAGCAACTGCACCTCACCTTGCGCTTCCTCGGCGAAGTCGATGGACGCGAGGCCAACGCTGTCGACGATGCGCTTGCGGCGATTTCGACCCCGCCTTTCTCACTGTCGCTGAAAGGAGTCGGCGAATTCGGCGGCAAGACCCCGCGGGCCTTATGGGCGGGAGTCAGCGATCCTGCCGCGGTCAGTCATCTGGCCCGCAAGATCGAGACAGCCATGCAGCGCATCGGCCTGCCGGCGGAAACGCGCAAATTCACGCCGCATGTCACGCTGGCACGCCTGCGCGGTGCGCCTGCCCCCAAGGTTCTCGACTGGCTTTCCGATCACGTGCTCTACGCCAGCGCGGCGTTCGAGGTGCGCAGCTTCGCGCTCTATTCGAGTCAGCTCTCGCACGGCGGAAGCGTTTACGTTGCCGAGCGCGAATATCGGCTTGGCTGATTACGTCGCCGCAAGTTCGCCAATCGCCTCGAGAGCGCCAAGCTCTCGCTGCGCGCGCTCGTAGGCGACGGGCTTTGCGATGTTCAGGCGTTTGCGCGCGGCGTCCAGCGGTTCGGCGAACAGGGTTGCGATATCTTCCGCATGCAGCCATTTGGCGGCGCGGCCGTGGCGGTAGCCTTCGTGGATGGCGCGGCGCACGGCTTTGCCGTTCGTTTCGCCGAAACTTTTCAGCGCGCCGGCGACGGCGATGAACGCCCAGCCCAAGCCTTTGTTCTGCGCGTAGGAGAAAGCGACCAGGCACAGCTCGCCCAGCGGGTCTTCGGCGCGATAGCCGGTCAGCACATGCCAGATGTCGTGGAGGTCGCGCTCGCGGCGGCCCATCCAGGCGTAGGGGTGTTCTTCGTCGCGCTCGGGATGGACTTCTTTGCTGACGGACTCCAGACCATCGGCGGAGAATCCGGTGCGCTCGAGGAACGCGCGATAGGCGGCGCCGACGGTTCCGGCTGCGAATTGCGCAAGCCAGGCGCGGTTCGTGAGCCGCGTCACCAGTTCCTCGCGCCGATAGGCGAGGCGGCCGCCTTCGGGCGTGGCGATGAGGCGATGATAATTCTTCACCGAGGTGCCGGAGTTCAGCGCCGCCATGATGCGGAACACCTGCACCGTGTCATCCGGGTTGGCGAGCAGGATGCGCACCGCGCGCAAAGCGCCGCGCCAGTCTTTGCGGGTGGTCGTCATCGCCGCCATCGCGAGCTCCTATCTGATAATGTTGATTGTCAGATTGTCAGATGTCATGGTTTTGTCAAGGGGCCAGCCATGCCAAAGCCGAGCATTGCCGAAAAACGCCGGTATTCCGGGCAATCATTCGCGGATCGCCAGGCGGAGCGCCGCGAAAAGCTGATCCGCGCCGCGGTCGAGGTGGCGGGGCGGGTAGGGCTGGACGGCACCTCCGTGGCCGCCATCTGCGCCGACGCAGGGCTGACCGCGCGCTATTTCTACGAATCGTTTCCGACGCGCGAGGCGATCTTCGTGGAGGCCTATCGCGCCGTGCAGGACGAGCTGCTTTCGCGCATCGGCGCGGCGCCCGGCTCAGGCGACGGCCCGAAGCGCGCGCTGACAGGCTTCTTCACCGCCATCCAGACGCGCCCCGATCTGGCGCGCGTGTTTCTGATCGATCTCGACGATGCGGGCGGCGCCATGCGCATGGCGAGCTTCGAGGGCGCCAACAAGCTGGCCAAGGCGTTCGGGCTGAAGGCGACGCATCCGCTGACGATCGCGGGCATCGTCGGCGGCATCGTGGACATCGGCAAGCGCTGGATCGAATCCGAATTCGCCGAGCCGGTAGAGAAAGTGGTCGAGATCGCGCTGCCGTTCACGCGGGTGAAATAGGGTTGATTTTCGGGGTAAGACGTCTTACATTCTTACCATGAACGCGCCCCTCTCCAAGCTGACGTCAAAGGCCCAGACCGTGATCCCCCGCGCGGTGCGGGAAAAGCTCGGCCTCAAACCCGGCGATTTGGTGCGCTATGTGTTTGAAGGCAAACGCGTTGTTATTGAGCGCGCGCGCACCGAAGCCGAGGACGACCCCTTCGCCACTTTCACCGAATGGGCGAGCGAGGCGGACGACAAAGCTTACCGTTCGCTCTGAGATGAAGCTGCAACCTTTCGACATCGTCGTCGTGCCCTTTCCCTATGCCGACAAGCTGGCGGAGAAACGCAGGCCGGCCGTTGTCATCAGCGAAGCCGTCGTCAGCGATAAGTACAAGCTTGCGTGGCTGGCGATGATCACAAGCGCAACCCATCCGCGCTGGGATTGCGATGTCGATATCGCCGATCTCAAATCCACCGCGCTTCCGGTGCCGTCGCGCATCCGCCCGGTGAAAATCGCGACCGTGGATGTGGCGCGCATCGTCCGCCGCATCGGCCATTTGTCGGCAGCGGATACGAAAGCGCTGAAGAAGAAGCTGCTCTCATTCTTGCCGCAGTGATTTGCGACATGCCGGGCGGGCCGGAGCAGGAGCCGTTGTGATCGTTCTTGAGTTCATTGTTTTCGTGGTGTCGTCGGGGCTGTTCTGCAGCGCGAATTTCCGCCACCGCTTGTGGGCGGTGATTTTCGCGGGCGTCATCGCGTCGGGGTCTTCGCTGCTCTTCTTCTGGGATTTCTACGAACGGCTGGAGGCGAAGCCTGTGGCGCCGGTCGTCAAGATCGTGCGCGTGCCGGTGGTGCGGGTGGAGCGCATCTCGCGCCCGCCCGCGCTCTCCAAGCCGCAGGATTGCCGCGACAACTATCCCTTCTTCGCGCGCGTGTTGGGGCAGGAGGGCACGACCGAGCTCGCCTTCCAGGTTGGCGCCGACGGCGTTGTGAGCGGCGTGAAGGTCACCAAGTCCAGCGGCTCAGACCGCCTCGACGATGCCGCGGTGGACTGCGTCTCCCAATGGCACTACCGCCCCGCCATCAAAGACGACCAACTCGTCGACGCCCCGATGACGGTGAAGGTGGATTGGAAGCTGGATCAGTCTGATGCGGACAAAAGCGCCGAGATGAACAAAAAATGATGCGAAGCCCGGCACCAGCGCGAAGTAAGAGATCACGGCGCGACAACGCGAAACCAATCACGCATAGTTTGGCGAACGCGTTCGAGTTCTTCTTCAGAAATGGCGCTCATATGACAGATGGTGTTACGAAGATGGACGAGAAGCCTAGCCTCTTGAATTAGGCCGCGGTCTCGAATTAATTCATCAAACCCTTGTTTCCATGCGTGCTCAATTACTTTGAGAAGCTGGGGAAGTGTCATGAGAGCTGATTTGTCTCGTGACCCCAATGCCATCCAACTTTTGACTTCCTCCGTTTCTTCGAGTCGGCTGATTTCTTGCTGCACATCTGCCGGCACTTGGTCCCACCAAGTGCCATCATCATTGGATA
>DASXFK010000105.1:0-18745 GCA_036489635.1 Rhizomicrobium sp.
TTATCCCGGCAAAACGCAGTTCATTCCGGATGGCGACGCGGCGCTGGAGGTTCGCTTCCTCGACCGCTTTTTCGACAATTATGTGATGACGCCGATGACGCGCATCGTGGGCGATTTCCTCCGCAAGCCGGAAGATCGCGATGCCCTCACGGTGCGCGACGCGAAGGCGCTGCTGGATACATCCTATCGCTGGATCGAAGACAATCTCGCGGACCGCACATGGGCCGCAGGCGAGGCATTCACGCTCGCGGACTGCGCGGCGGCGCCGTCACTGTTCTACGCCGATTGGGTGCATCCGATTGCGGAAGAGCTGCGCCACACCCGCGCCTATCGCGCGCGGTTGCTGGCGCGTCCTTCGATCAAGCGCGCGGTGGATGAAGCGCGGCCCTATCGCGACCACTTCCCGCCCGGCGCGCCGGATCGCGATTAAGGCATCACCCTCCCTCAAGGGGACTCAAGGGGGGTGATTTCAGCCCGCGCTCGCCGCCAAGATGTTGTCGTCGCTGTTGCGGTCGATCCACTCATTGTAGGGGTCGATGCCCGCAAACGCCGGCGCCTTGTCCAGCGTCAGATGGATCACCTGCTTGCCGCTGTGCACGGCCATGCGCTGGTAATCGATCACCTTCGAGTCGCCGAACCCTTTCTCGCCGGGCTTGCTGAGGAAGGCGCCGATGGGGACGTTCTCGTTCATCGGGCTTTCGGTCTCCTTGCCTTTGCCGTCGGCGTAGAATTTGTGCGCCGTGACCGTAAGGGCGAGATCGTATTTGCCGTCGGCGCGCGTGGTGTAATGCGCGTCCACCGCCTTCAGGTCGTAGATCGTGATCTTCTGGAACAGGTCGGTGATCAGGGCATCGTATTTCGGTCCCGCTTCGTGGCGCAGGATCTTGATGAAATCCTTCGACGAGGGATAAGGCGCGGGCTTGAACTTGTACTGCGCCAGCAGCTTGCGCAGCGAACGGTCCACCACGTCTTCGCCCACGGTGTCCTTGAGCCGGTACATGATGACCGCGCCCTTGGCGTAGTGGATATAGCCCTGATTTTCCACGCGCTCGAGCGGAAGCTCCTCGATCTCCTCGCCGCCGCGGGCTTTCAGATATTGTTCGAGCTCCGATTTCAGGAATTTGCGGATTTGATTGGGACCGTAAAGGTGCTCCATCACCAGCATCGCGGAATACTGGGCGAAGGTCTCGTCCAGCATGGTGTCGCCCTGCATGTCGGCGCCGATCACCTGATGCGCCCACCACTGATGGCCGAGCTCGTGCGCGGTCACATAGGTGACCATGTCGATCTTCTCCGGGTCCTTGGCGACGGCCTTGGAATCCTGGATGAAGCCGATCGATTCCGAATAGGGAATCGTATTGGCGAAGGATTGCGCGAAGCCCGCGTAATCGGGGAATTCCAGGATGCGAATCTGGCGGAACTGATAAGGCCCGAAAGCCTTGGTATAGACATCGAACCCGGCCTGCAGCGCGTGGATCATGCGATCCACATCATAGGGATGGCCGGGATAGTAGTAGATCGCAATATCGACGTTGTGCCATTTGGCGTGCTTCACCGCATAGGCTGCGGACTGCATCGAGAAGAACGGCAGAATCGGGGAATCCGATTTGAAGCGCGCCGTGCGCCGGCCGTCAGCCACCGTCTCCGACACCTTGTAGCCGGGCGCGATGGGGATCTGATCGGCCACGGTCGAGACCGTGATGTCCGAATTCACCCAATCGGAATCGTGGCGGATGAAATTGTTGGCGCGCGCGGCATCGTCTTCCAGCTTGGGCGGGCGCAATTCGCCCGGCAGGCCGTAGCGGCGACGCTTGACCGGATCGGTGAGCAGCCCGAAGGACTGGTCCATGCCGATCCCCGGCGTCACTTCGAAATTGTTGACGAAGGTGCCGTTGTCCACGATGCGCGTGGTGTTGCCGCTGTTCTTGAACCCTTTCTGCTGCAGCACCGTGTCGAAATGCACCAGCCGCGTCTCGTTCGGCGCCATCGCCGTGTCGAAGGCATAGATGCGGTAGTGAAACGCGCCGTAGTCTTTCACCAGATGCGCGCCATCGATGGCGAGCGACTTCATGGCGAGGTCGCGGTCCCAGCGGATGTGCATCTGGGCAAGCGGTTTTCCGGTGCGGTTCATAATTTTGTAGATGCCCACCGTTTCCACCCGCGGCGCATGCGGATAGATCGATACGTCGAGCGTGACGTCGGTGATGCGCGGCTGCGGCACATGCTGGAATTTGAGCAGCGCCTTCTCGTAATCGGCCGAGAACTGATCGTCGCCCTTGGTGGAACGGAATTCATTGAGGACATGGGTGTTGTAAAAGATGAAGCTGCCGCTTCCGATCATGGCGACGGCGGCGCAAGCGACGATCACCCCCGGCAGTCCGGCGAGCTTGTGCGGCAGGCGGCGGAAACGAGGCGCAAGGCGGGTCTCGCTGCCGCGGCGCCACAGCGCGTAAGCCAGCACCGCCAGGATCACGGCGCAACTGCTCCAGTAGAACGCGAACCAGTCGCGGCCGATCCAGAACTTGCCTTCGCCGTTCATGTCCGACAGCGGCACCTGGCCCATGGCGTTGTAGAGATAGAGCCGGTCCTGGAAGCCGATGGTGTTGAAGGTCAGCGTGGCGACGAGGAAGAGCGCCATCACGCCCCAGCCGACATATTTGTGCGGCGACAGCGCCTGCACGAAGATGGACAGCACCGCCAGCAGCGTGGCGCTCAATGTTTCGGGCAGGATGTACCAAAGCAGGTAATGGCCGAGTTCGTATTGGGTGTAGCCCTTGACGGTCTGCACCGCGATCGCCACGGCCACGGCGATGAGGAAGGTCGAAAACAGCACCAGCGCGATGGCGGCGATCTTGGGCACCACGAACACCCAATCCGGCACTGGCGTCGAGTCGATCATCTCATGCGTGCGCCGGTCGCGCTCGCGCCAGACCAGTTCGCCGGCATAATAGATCGCGACAATGAACTCGATGATCGCAAACGCGCCGAACAGCGTCGTGATCATGATGTGGGTGACGGGGTAAACCGTGAAATCGGCTTGATGGTCGGCGTACCAGAGCCCGCCGAAGGAATTGAGCGCGCCCAGCGCCATCAGCACGAAGAAGGCAGGGCTCTTGAACACTTGCCCCATCTCGAAGCGCGTCCAGCGCAGGAACTGGGTGCGCGTCGCCGCCGCGCCAAAACTCGGCGCCGGAAGCGGTCCACTCGCGGCGCGCGGCGCCTCGGCCGCGTCCTTCGTCTTGCGATCGGTGCCGGATGCGCGGGCCTGGAAGCGATAGAGCCAAAAGGCCACGCCCAGCATCACGACGGCAATGCCGATCCAGATCGCGCGGTTCTCCGCCATGATGCCCGAAAGCGGCACCAGCAGCGTGTTGCGGTCCGAGGCTGTCCAGTATTTCGTCGCTTCCTGGACGGCGCCCAGCGCAAAGGGATCGAGCAGGCCCGTGATGTGATCGAATTCGGGCTTCGAGAACAGCGCGTTCATCACGAAATAGAGGACGAGAAACGCGACGACGCCGACATAGGTCGCCAGCATCGAACGCGTGGCGGTGGCGAGCGCGAAGAAGATGGCGCCCGTCAGGAACAGCGTCGGAATGGCGACGACGAAATAGGCGTAGAGATAATCGTTGAGATGAAACGCGCCGACCTTCATCGGATCGACCCACGGCATCAGCGTGCCGATCAGGATTGCAATCGGCACCGAGGCGAAGGCGAGGGCACCGGCCACAAAGGCGCCGGCGAAGCGTCCGAACAGGTAATCGAACTTGGTCACCGGCGTGGCGCGGATGATGGACCCGTAGCCCGTGTCGTCATCGCGCACCACGACATTGGCCACGAACGCCGTCATCAGGAAGATCGCGAAGACGCTGAAAATCTGCAAGATCTCGACGATCGCGAACGGCGCGTTCACATGGGTGTTGCCGCGCGAGCCGATCTGGATTTCCGGGGTGACGACGGCCAGGAAGGTGAGCAGGAAGAAAATGCCGAACGACACCCAGAAGACGGGCGACGAAAGCTGATAGCGGAACTCGAAGCGCGCGATCTTGGCGAACATGGCTGCCTCAGGCCGCGCGGCGGTTGCGGTCGAGGGTAGCGAAATAGACGTCTTCCAGTCCGGCATCGACCGGCGCGAAACCGTCGCCGGGATCGGACTGCGCGGCCACATGGATCATGGTCTGGCCGCCGACCAGGCGCGACAGGATCACGGTGTACTTCGCGCGGTAGGCGTCGAGCTCCGTTTTGGGCACGATCTTCTTCCAGATGTGGCCTTTGAGCGATGCGGTCAGCTCGGCGGGCTTTCCGGCGGCGACAATGCGTCCGTTGGCAATGATCGCCATGCGCGAGCAAAGTTCCGAGACGTCCTCCACGATATGGGTGGAGAGGATGACGACCACACTCTCGCCGACTTCGGAAAGCAGATTGAGGAAGCGGTTGCGCTCTTCGGGGTCGAGGCCGGCTGTGGGTTCGTCCACGATCAGCAGCGACGGCTTGCCGATCAGCGCCTGGGCGATGCCGAAACGCTGGCGCATGCCGCCGGAAAATCCGGCGATGGCTTTCTTGCGCACGTTCCACAGATTGGTCTGGTTGAGCAGCGCCTCGACGACCGTGCGCCGTTCGCCGGCTTTGCCGAAGCCCTTGAGCACCGCCATGTGGTCGAGCATGTCATAGGCCGAGACCCGCGGATAAACGCCGAAATCCTGCGGCAGATAGCCCAGCACGCGGCGCAGCTTCTCGGGATCCCTTACCACGTCGATGCCGTCGAAGCGGATGCTGCCGCTGGTAGGCGTTTGCAACGTCGCGATGTCGCGCATGAGCGTGGATTTGCCCGCGCCATTGGGCCCCAGAAGCCCGAACATTCCCTGGCCGATTTCCAGGCTGACATTGTCGAGCGCGCGCACGCCGCCCGGATAGACATGGATCAGGTTTTCGATGGACAGCATGAACAGGCCCCTCAGCACCGCACCCAAATTGGGGGCGCAAGGCGCTTTCTGCAAGTCCGGCCTGGCGACTTCCCGATTTGTTGTACGGCTCAGTTCTTCGCCGGCGCCAATCCGCGATGCGCCAGCATCGGGCCGATATCTGGATCCTTGCCATAGAATGCCCGGAACATCGGGCCGTAATCCTCCGTATGGCCTTTGGACAGGATCATGTCGCGGAAGCGCTGGCCATTGGCGCGGGTGAGACCGCCATTGGCGGTGAACCAGGCATACGCGTCGTCGTCCAGCATCACCGTCCACTGATAGGCGTAATAGCCGGCTGCGTAGCCGTTCGCCCAGATGTGCAGGAAGTAGCTCGAGCGATAGCGTGGCGGCACGTTGGGGAAGTTGGTGTGCGTCTTCGCCAGCGCCTGCGTCTCGAAGGCGTCGACGTCCTGCTTGGGCGCATCGGCCGGCAATTCGTGCCACTGCATGTCGAGTTCGGACGCGGCCAGCAATTCGCCCAGCTCGTAGCCCTGTCCCCAGGTCTGCGATTTCTTGATCTTGTCGACAAGTTCCTGCGGGATCGGCGCGCCGGTCTTGTAGTTGACCGCATAGTGCTTCAGCACATCGGGATAGAGCGCCCAATGCTCGTTGAACTGCGAGGGGAACTCGACCCAATCGCGCGCCGTCGATGTGCCCGACAGCGTCTCGTATTTGGTATTGGCGAATAGCCCGTTCAGGGCATGGCCGAATTCGTGGAACATGGTGGTGACGTCGTCGAAGGTGATGAGTTGCGGTTGGCCGGGCGCCGCCTTGGTGAAGTTCGCCACATTGTAGATCACGGGCTTGGTGCCGAGCAGGGTGGACTGGTTGACGAAATTGCTCATCCACGCGCCGCCGGATTTGTTGTCGCGCTTGAAGTAGTCGCAATAGAACAAGCCCAATTGCGAGCCGTCCTTGTCGTAAACGGTGAAGACGCGCACGTCGGGCTGATAGACCGGAAGGTCGTGACGCTCCTTGAAGGTGATGCCGTAGAGCTTGTTGGCGGCATGGAACACGCCGTCCTTCAGCACCTTGTCGAGCACGAAATAGGGCTTCAGCTCATTCTGGTCGAGATCGTATTTCTCCTTGCGGACCTGCTCGGAATACATCTCCCAGTCCCACGGCTTCAGGTCGAAATGCGTACCGTCCTTGTCGATGGCTGCCTGGATGAGCTTGGCTTCCTCGGCGGCTTTTGCGGCGGTCGGCGGAATCAACTGGCCGAGAAATGTCTCCACCTTGTCGGGCGTGCCGGCCATCTGGTCGTAAAGAACGTAGGCCGCGTAGTTCGGATAGCCCAGAAGCTTCGCCTTCTCCGCGCGGATCTTGGCCAGCGTCGCGATATCGCCGCGCGTGTCGTTGGCATCGCTCTTTTCATTGCGTATCCAGGAATTGTGGAACAGCTTTTCGCGCACTTCGCGGTTGGTGAGCGACACGAGGGCCGGTTGCTGCGTCGTGTTCTGTAGCGGGATGACATATTTGCCTTTAAGCCCACGCGCGTCGGCTTCATGCGCGGCGTTGGCGATGTCCGCATCGCTCAGGCCCGCCAGATAGGTTTTGTTGTCCACCACCAGCGCTCCCGCTTTCGCCGCCGCGACAAGCTTCTGCTGGAACGCGGCTTCCAGGCTCGCATCCTCTTTGTTGATGTCGCGAAGCCGTGCCTTGTCGGCATCGGAAAGATTGGCGCCCGAGTGCAGGAACTGAAGATAGTAGACCTTCAGGAGCTGTTGCGATTCCGCATCGAGGCCCAGCTTGCCGCGGGAATCGTAGATCGCCTTGACGCGGGCGAAGAGCTTGGGATTGAGATAGATCGCGTCGCTGTGCGCGGCGAGCTTGGGCGCCTCGTCGCTCTGCGTCTTGTCGAGGGTCGGATTGGTATTGGCACCGACGACGCCGCTGAAGGCGAGACTCACGCGGTCGAGCATCCGGCCCGATTTCTCCATCGCCACGATAGTATTGTCGAAGGTCGGTGGCGCCGTGTTGTCGGCGATCTTCTCGATCTCGGCCAGATGCACGCGCATCGCTTCGTCGAACGCCGGCTCGTAGTCGGTGTCCTTGATCTTGCTGAAATCCGGCGCCTGAAAGGGCAGCGCGCTCGGCTGTGCGAAAGGATTTGTCCACATGGCGTTCGTCGCGGGTTTTGAGATTGCGGAAGTGGCAGCCAGCACCGAAAGCGCGGCGCAGACGATCGAAATTTTGTTCATGACGGAACCCCGCTCTGGAAGCTGATGCTCTTTGTCCTGTCGCGGGAGAATGGCTCCGCGTCGGGCCACCCTTCAACAGCACGGCCCGCACCGCCAATCAAGGCGTCCTGTCGGCAGCGGCCCGATTGCGTCGGCGATGCGAGGACGCTTACGCTCCGGATCGAGATGCCCGGATTCACGAAACCGTGAGCTTCGGCGCAGGTGGGGGGATTCATGCGCAAGCAAGCTGGCTTCATTGTCCTTCTCGCCGCCTTGACCGTGGCCTCGGCTGCAAGCGCGGGGCAAATCACCGCCCGGATCAACGACAACGCGCGTGTCGCGCTCGCCGGGAACACGCGGCCCGAAGCGCGGCAGTCGCAAAACGATCGCGGCGCGGCGCCTGACAGCCTGATGCTCTCTCATATGCAGTTGCTGCTCAAGCGCACGCCGCAAGCGGAACAGGCGCTCGAGGCCATGATCGATGGCCTCTCCGATCCACACGCTTCCAATTACCATCGCTGGCTCACGGCCAAAGAGTTCGGCCGCCAGTTCGGCGCCGGCGCGGACGACATCGCCACGATCACGCACTGGCTTTCGGCGCATGGCTTCACGGTCGACGGCGTCGCCACCAGCCGCATGGCGATCGATTTCTCCGGCACCGTGGGCGCGGTGCGCACGGCCTTTGCCACACCGATCCACTATTTGAGCGTCAAAGGCAAAAGACATCTCGCCAACATGCGCGATCCGCAAGTCCCTGCTGCGCTGGCGCCGGCGATTGCGGGCATCGTGTCGCTCAACGATTTCCGTCCCGTGAAGATGTATCGTCCGCGGCCCAAATACAGTTTCAAAGTCGGCAGCGCGAGCTACCAGGTGCTGGTGCCGGCCGATCTGGCCACGATTTACAATCTCAAGCCCTTGTTCAGCGCCGGCATCACCGGCAAAGGCCAGACCATCGCGCTGATCGAGGACACCGATCTCTACAGCTCTGCCGACTGGACGAAGTTCCGTTCGACGTTCGGGCTGTCGTCCTACACCTATGGCAAACTCACCACCGTGCATCCGGCGGGTGCCGCGAGTTGCAAGGATCCCGGGGTCAATCCTGACGATGGCGAGGCCGCGCTGGACGTGGAATGGTCGAGCGCAGCCGCCCCGAACGCGGCGGTCGAACTGGCCTCCTGCGCCGACACCAACACCACCTTCGGCGGATTGATCGCACTGGAGAACATCGTCAACGCGGCTGCTCCGCCGCAGATCGTCAGCATCAGCTATGGCCAGTGCGAGGCCTATAACGGCGCCGCCGGCAACGCCGCCTATTACGATGCCTACCAGCAAGCCGCCGCCGAAGGCATCTCCGTGTTCGTGTCCAGCGGCGACGAAGACGCGGCGGAATGCGACGCCGGACAATGGGTCTCGTTCCAGGGCATTTCGGTGAGCGGCTTTGCGTCCACGCCTTACAACGTCGCCGTCGGCGGCACCGATTTCGCCGACAGCTATGCCGGCACCAACGGCACCTATTGGGGCAGCACCAATTCTTCCACTTACGGCTCTGCGCTTTCTTACATCCCGGAAATTCCGTGGAACGATTCCTGCGCCAGCGCGCTCGGCGCCACCGCAGCGACCGGCTCGGCCGTGACCTATGGCACAAAAGGATTCTGCAACACGCAGTACGGATCCTATTTCTGGGATGTCGTCGGTGGCAGCGGCGGACCGAGCGGCTGCGCCACCGGCGCCACGTCGCAGCAAAGCACGGCGGCGGTCAGCGGCACCTGCAAGGGCTACAAGACGCCGAGCTGGCAAAAGGCTTTGGTCGGTCTTCCCGCCAACGGCGTGCGCAATCTTCCCGACGTCTCGCTGTTCGCCGGCGACGGCATCTGGGGACATTATTATGTCTATTGCTATAGCGATCCCTGGTTCGGGGTGCCGTGCACGGGTGCGCCCGCCTATTGGGCCGGCGCGGGCGGAACGTCGTTCGCGGCCCCGATCATGGCCGGCATTCAGGCGCTGGTCGATCAGAAGAAAGCGGCGCGGCAGGGCAATCCCGACCCGGTCTATTATTCGCTGGCCGCCGCCGAATACGGCGCGGCGGGCAACAACAAATGCAATTCAAGCAAAGGCAAGTCCATCAACGCACGTTGCGTGTTCCACGATGTGACGCTCGGCGACAACGACGTGAACTGCACCAGCGCCCAATTGCTCGGTATCGGCGGACACGGCATTACCTCCAACGGCACAGTGAACTGTTATCTCGATTCCGCGCAGATGGGCGTGTTGTCCACCTCCAACACGAGCTTCGCCGCCGCCTACAAGGCAACCAAGGGCTGGGATTTCTCGACGGGCATCGGCACCGTCAACGCAAGCAACCTCGTCAATGCGTGGCCGTGACGGCGAAGACGAAATAGTCCATCGAGACTTTGCCAAAAAGCAATTCGCGTTCGCGCGCGCTTCGCAGACGACGCGGAAATACGCGGGAACTTCGATGCGCCATGAGGCGCGCTCCTACACGAATTTCCCAAATGCATCGTTCAGCCGCCGTTCATAGTTATCCAATCACCTTGCCCATTCGGGACAATGTTTGGAGGACACAATGACGAAGTTTCAGGCGCGCGCTTCACTGAATTCCACTGCCAGCATCGCAGCGATGGCGATTGCGTTCGCTGCGACGGCGCACGCCGGCGGTCTTCCAACCCATGGTCACTATGTCTCGGGCCAGGGTTCGATCGCCAAGGCAAACCAGTCGCTGACGGTAAAGCAGTCTTCGACCACCGGTATCATCGACTGGAACAGCTTCTCGGTCGGCGCGAAGCATGGCGTCACGTTCGACAACGGCACCGGCGCCACGCTCAATCGTGTGACAGGCGGAAATCTGTCCACCATCGCCGGCTCGCTGCATGCCACGGGCTCGCTCTATCTGATGAACAATGCCGGCGCGATCGTGACGGGCACCGGCCATGTCCTCACCGGCGGCAATTTCGTCGCCACCAGCGGAAATTTCACCGGCACCGCCTTCGGCGACGGCGATCGCCGCTTCACGGATGCGAAGGCCGCCATCGTCAATCACGGCAGCATCCGCGCCGGCGGCAATGTCGGCTTGATCGGCGGCAGCGTGACCAACACCGGAAAGATCGCCGCCGCCAGCGTGCAGCTTCACGCGCAGGATGGCGATGCCACCGCCCTCGGCACCATCCGCGCGGAGGGCACAGCCACGCATGCGCCCCGCATCGTTGTGATTTCCGATACCGGGAAGACCCGGATCGATGGCCATCTCGTCGCCCAGCGCCGCGACGGTTCGGGCGGCTTCATCGAAACCTCCGGCACCGCGTTGTCCATTCACGGCCGGGTCGATGCAGGCGATGGCGGACACTGGACGGTCGATCCCACGAATTTGAAAGTCACCAAATCCGCCGCGAAGACGATCGACAAATCGCTGAACCTCGGCACGAACGTAACGCTTCAGACAACGGCATCGGGCGCCAGCGGCCCCGGCACGACGTCTACCGGCGACGGCAACATCACCATCGCCGCGCCACTCGCCTGGAGCACATCGGCGCAGCTGACATTGGATTCGTATGCGTCGATCCTTGTCGATGATGCGATCGACGTCACCGGGGCAGGCCGCGTGTCGCTGTCGACCGGCAGCGGCGGCAATCTGCTCTTCACCGGCGGCAATCTCGCATTTGCGGGCGCCGGTGGTGCGCTTGCGATCGATGGCCACGCCTATACCCTGGTCGACAATCTGGCGACGCTCGCGCGCGATATCGCGCACAATGCCGACGGCAATTTCGCGCTCGCCGGCAATTACAACGCCGCCGCGGACGGCGTCTACGACGCTTCGCCCATCACCACGAAATTCTATGGATCGTTCGAGGGCCTCGGCAACACGATCAGCAATCTCACCATCGACGCGCCCGACAGGAAATTCGTCGGATTGTTCTCAGATACCGGCGCCAATGCGCTCGTCGCAAACGTCAATCTTGCCAATGAGAACGTGACGGGTGGCGGCGGCGACACCGGTGGACTTATTGGTATATCGCATGGCGTGGCGCTGCAGGATTCCACAAGCGGCGCGATCGAGGTGAGCGCCTACGGATATGCGGGCGGTCTCGTAGGATCGTTGCGCGGTGGCGCATGGGTGGATGCGTCCCACTCTTCGGCATCGGTAAGCGACAGCCACAAGCGCGGCAGGTTGGGTGGCCTTGTGGGCCAAGCCCAGCAGGACAGTGAAATCCAGGCCTCGTATGCGACCGGCAATGTCAGCGGCGGCGCCGAATCCTATGTCGGTGGTGTGCTCGGCGAAGGCAAGAACGCCAAGATCGGCGAGTCCTACGCGACAGGCACAGTCTCCGATTCCGCGAACGGCAATGTCGGCGGACTGGCCGGCGCGATGCGGGGCGGCGTCATTCAAGCTTCTTACGCGACAGGCAGCGTAAGCGGCATGGACGACGCTTGGGTCGGTGGACTGGTGGGATTGAATACCGGAAAAGTCGCCAACTCTTATGCGACGGGCTCGGCCACGGGCGGAGCCGGTGCCGAGGTCGGTGGCCTGGCCGGACGCACGGCCGGGTTAATCGAGGACTCCTACTCCACCGGTTCGGTCACAGGTGGATCGCAAAGCTATATCGGCGGCCTCATCGGCTTCGACAATTCCGGTGGCAATATCGAGAACGCCTATTGGGATACGACGACGAGCGGTATCGCCAATGCCGCCGACGGCGCCGGAAATGTCACCAACGATTCCGGCATCACGGGGCTCACGACCGCACAGCTGCAGGCCAGCCTTCCGGCCGGGTTCAGCAGCTCTTACTGGAGCCAGAGCGCAAGCGTGAACGGCGGACTGCCGTACCTGACGTCGCTGGCGGGGTCGTACTAAAGGACGCAGCGGCGCGAACGCAGGGAAAGTGGCGCACCCGAAGAGATTCGAACTCCTGACCCCCAGATTCGTAGTCTGGTGCTCTATCCAGCTGAGCTACGGGTGCGCGAGGGGCGCGAACCTATTGAGGCCCGCCAGCCAAGGCAAGCGGGTTTTCGCGCTACCTCGTTGTGCGCGCCGTCGGTTCGCCTCGGGAACATGTCCCTGGCATCGGACGCTAGGGCCAAGTTCCCCATCGGCCTTACAGATTCGCGCGCCGAGGCGGCGCCGCGCCCTTGTCCGGAGGGCGCGCCGCCGCTAAGACTTGCCTCGCCCGGTAGCCATCTTTTTGGCGGATCGCGGGCAAGTATGTTGGGCGCACCAAAGCGCCGGGGCTTGGCAAAGCCGCTCGAGCGGAGAATCGCATTATGTGGGGAATTTCGGCAGCGTGGCGGTCATCCGCCCTGTTCGGTCTGGCTGCGCTGGTGAGCGTGGGCCTGTCCGGATGCGGTGACATCGATGATGCGCTTTTCGGCGGTCCAAGTTCCGCGCCGGAAGCTGGTGCCGCGCCGGAAGCCGCAGCTCCTGGCGCTCCGGCCGGCGACAATGGCGAAGCCGCCGCGGCGCCCGGCAACGAAGCCGGCACGCTTCCCTCGCAGAATCCGGCAGCCTCTAGCGCGGCGCCCAGCGCCATCGGCGTGCAGCCCGTGCAGATCGAGCCCGGCAGCGACACCGGCACCACCGTCAGCCACTCCGTTGCCGAACTGCGCAATGCGGTCAGTGCGCTGGAGGACAGGCTCGTTGCCGATTCCAGCCATCTGGCCGAATTGAAGGGGCAGGCAGCGCAGTCCGCCAGCGATTATCACGAGGCCAAGGCCCACATCACCACGCATCTGCAATTGGGAACGACACGGGGCAATCCCCAGCTCGTCGCCGAATGGAACAACGGCCAAACGGCGCTCGACACGCTGACCGCGAACATCAACGCGATGAACGCGCTCGGCATCGAGATCGCCAACGATTCCTCGCGTGCGCATTACACGCTCAGCACCATCGAGGCGACGTTCAACGTTTCGGGCGCGGTGGACGAAGATCACCGCCAGCTTCACGTGCTCCAGGACGAGACCGAACAGACCATCGTGCTGATCGACCGCGTGATGATGGACGTCTCCAACGCCGTGCAGCGGCAGACTGCTTTTGTCGCCAATGAGCGCGCCAATCTCGCCACGCTCGCCGCGGCGATCAAGAATGGCGAACTTTACGGCGCGGAACTGGGAAGCGGCATGACGATGCCCATGGCCTCACCGCCGGGCTACGGCGAACTGCCCAGTGGTGCGCCGCTTGTCAACATCCGCTTCGACCGCGCGCATGTGGACTATCAGCAGACCCTCTACACCGCGCTGGCGCAGGCGCTGCAATCGCGTCCCGGCGCCAGCTTCGACATCGTCGCGGTGTCGCCCACGCGCGGAAGCGCGTCGGCCGTGCAGCTCGCCCAGACCGAAGCGCAGCGGCATGCCTCCGACGTGCTGCGTTCGATGACCGACATGGGCGTGCCCGGCAATCGGCTCGGCATCTCCTCGACCACCGATCCCAGCGTCAGCAGCACCGAAGTCCGCGTCTACGTGCGCTGATCCTTCGAGGGCCGACCTGACGGTCGGCCACCTCAGGATGACGAAGCCTTCGAGGGCCGATCCGTTGGGCCGGCCACCTAAGGATGGCGAAGCGCATTCGGCGTCGTGCTGAGGTGCGCGCGCAGCGCGCCTCGAAGCATCAAACCCCGTTCTTCTTGAACCAGCCGATCATCTGTGCCCAGGCGTTCTTCGCGTCTTTCTCGTTATAGGAGGGACGATAGTCGGCCATGAAGCCGTGTTGGGCGTCCATGAAGACTTCGATTTTTGAATCGCGATTGCCCGCCTTCGCCAGCGCGACGCGCATGTCTTCGATGTCCGACATGGGATTGCCCTTGTCGAGCCCGCCATAGAAGCCCAGCACTGGCGCGTGAAAATCCTTCGCGATGTCGAGCGGATAAAGCGGGCGCAGCGGATTGGGCGTCGCCGGTCCGCGCAGCGATCCGTAGAACGCGACGGACGCTTTCAGCTCGGGATTGTGCGCCGCGTAAAGCCACGCGAAGCGGCCGCCCCAGCAGAATCCGGTGATGGCAAGGCGTCTGGTATCGGCGCCATCCGTCGCCGCGAACGCGACGGAAGAATCCAGATCGCTCAGCACTTCGTGGTCGGGCACTTTGGCCACGATGTCGGCGATGAGGCCCTGGATATGGGCCATATCGTATTTGCCGGGATCGCCGTAGCGCGCGTACAGCGACGGCGCGATGGCATAATAACCCAGATGCGCGAAGCGGCGGCAGATGTCCTTGATGTGCTCATGCACGCCGAAGATTTCCTGCACGACGAGCACCGTCGGACAATTCGTCTTGCCCGCGGGCTTGGCGCGATAGCCTGGGATCTTTCCATCAGCGACGGGAATGCCGACTTCGCCCGCGTCCAGCCCGTTCGCATCGGTGACGATGGCGGCCGCGTTGAGCGGCCCGGTGCAGAGCGTGAAGCCGGCCACCAGTCCCGTCGCCGCAAAGGCGCGCCGCGTGATCGCGTCTGCGAAATCCTTGCCCATGCGTTCCCCCGGTCTGTTTATTTGAAGATGTCGCGATAGCTTTTTGCCGAGCCCAGCGTCTCTGCTTCATAGACGCCGCGCGCGATGGCCCGGGCCATGCAATCGGCGGCGATGGCGCCGATCCGCATCACATCGCGCTGGCGCCACGCCGAATCCAGCTTCTTCTTCGCCGTCGATACCGCAAAGATCAGATCGCCGTCGAACGGCGTATGGATGGGGCGCAGCGCGCGCGCAAAGCCATCCGCCGCCATGATGGCGACGCGTTTGAGTTCGATGCGCGTCAGCTCCACATCGGTGGCGACGATGGCGATAGTGGTGTTGGCGCCCACGCGCGCGCCTTTCATGTCGCGCGGCAAATCCAGATCGATCTGAGGCAGCGCGCCTTGCAGGCGCCGGCCGCCATATTCCCGGTTCTGCTCCAGCGCGAAGGCCCAGAACACATCCGTGCCCGGAATGAGCGGCGAGCCCAGACTGTTCGCCGCCGCGAGCGCACCGATCGTCATGCCGTCATCGGTGACAAGCGAAGCGCTGCCCAATCCGCCTTTGTAGGCGCCCGCCGTCGCGCCCATGCCGGCGCCGACGGTGCCCAACGCAAATTCTTCAGCCGCATTCCCGACGGCCTGTATCCCGAGCGCGCGGTAAGGCGGCACATCGCCCCAGTCTTTGTCTCCGCCGTTCGCGAGATCGAACAGGATCGCGCCGGAGACGATCGGCACCAGCGGCGCGCCCGGCGCAATGGCAAAGCCGCGTCCGCGTTTGCGCAGCCAGGATTGCACGCCCGAGCTCGCATCGAGCCCGAAGGTCGAACCGCCGGACAGGGTGATGGCATCGATGCCTTCGACCAATGTCACCGGATCGAGACCTTCGACGTCGCGCGTGCCGGGCGCGCCGCCGCGCACATCCACCGCCGCGGCATAAGGGGCATCGGTGAGCAAAACTGTCACACCGCTTCGAACCTTTGCATCTTGCGCGTTGCCGATCTTGAGTCCAGCAACGTCGGTGATGAGATTGCGCTTGCCTGTGCGGGCCATGACGGCGACGCTAGCGTTTGAATCGCATTCCATAAAGAGCGGGAAAATGACCTTTCACAAAGTGTTGATTGTTGCGCTGGCGCTCGGCTTTGCCGCAACCGCGCAAGCCGCGGACGAAAAACCCGCCCCGCATGCGATGGCCGCCACCGCCAATCCGTACGCGACGGACGCGGCGTTGCAGATGCTGCGCGCCGGCGGTTCCGCGGTGGATGCGGCCGTCGCGGCGCAAATGGTGCTGACGCTCGTGGAGCCGGAATCGTCGGGCATCGGCGGCGGCGCGTTCATGGTGCTGTTCGATCCGGCGCAGAAGAAAGTGACGAGCTTCGACGGCCGCGAAATGGCGCCGGCCTCCGCGACGCCGGACATGTTCCTCGATGCCAATGGCAAGCCGCGCGATCACATGGCGGCGATTCCGGGCGGTCTTTCCGTCGGTGTGCCGGGCGATGTGGCGATGCTCTGGCTGGCGCATCGCAAATACGGCAAGCTGCCCTGGGCGGAACTGTTCGCGCCCGCGATCAAGCTTTGCGAGCAGGGCTTTCCGACAAGCCACAAGCTCGCGACGGAACTGCGCGAATATCCCGCCATCGCCAATATGCCCGACATCCATGCCTATTTCACCAAGGCGGACGGCACGCTGTACGCACAAGGCGATATCCTGAAGAATCCCGCGTTGGCGCAAACTTTCAAGGCCATCGCGAAGAACGGACCCAAAGCGTTCTATGAAGGCCCCATCGCCGCGGCGATTGTCGACAAGGTGCAGCACGCGCCCATCAATCGCGGCGGCATGACGCTCGCAGATCTCAAGAACTACGTCGCGAAGGAACGCCCTGCGGTGTGCGGCACCTATCGCTCATACACACTTTGCTCGATGGGCCCGCCGAGCTCGGGCGGCGTGGCCGTGATCCAGATCCTCGACATGCTGGAGCGTTTTCCGTCGAAGGACCTGCAGCCCGATACGCTGAGCCAGGTGCAGCTCACCACGCAAGCCGAGCGGCTGGCCTATGCGGACCGCGCGAAATATCTCGCCGATTCCGATTTCATTGCGGTGCCGGTCGCGGGCCTCACCGACAAGGGCTATCTGGCGCAGCGTTCGGCGCTGATCGATCCCACGAAGGACATGGGGCAGGCGACGGCAGGGACGCCGCCGACGAAGCACGCCGATTATGCGCCGGACATTACGCCGAAGCTTCCCGGCACCAGCCATCTGTCCATCGTCGATGCGCGTGGCGAAGCGGTGTCGATGACGACGACGGTGGAGTTCATTCTGGGCTCGGAGATGATGACGCACGGTTTCGTGCTCAACAACCAGCTCACCGATTTCTCCTTCAACCCGACTTTGGACGGCAAGCCGGTGGCCAATGCGCCGGCTCCCGGAAAGCGCCCGCTCTCGGCGATGGCGCCGACCATCGTGTTCGACGCGAACGGCAAGTTCAAACTGGCGACGGGTTCGCCCGGCGGGCCGCTGATCATCGGCTTCGTGGCGCAATCGCTGCTCGATCTGATCGACGGCGACGAGACGCCGCAGAAAGCCGCGAGCGAGCCGCACTTCATCAACTTGAACAGCCCCACGATTTTGGAGAAGGACACCCCACTCTCCGCGCTGGTACCCCAGCTCACCGCGATGGGGCATGTCGTGAAATATTATGAGTTGGAAAGCGGCCTCAACATCGTCGAGCGCGTCAAAGGCGGTTACATCGGCGGCTCCGACCCCCGCCGCGACGGCGTGGCGAAGGGATATTGATCCACTGCATTGTCGCGGTCCGCTCAAGCCGGGCCGTGTCGACTTGTCTCGTGGCGATTACGCCGCCCCCCGCCGCGCGATCAGGGCAAAGGGGATGCAGGCCAGGCAAAGCCCCAGCGCAACCTCTCCGCCTCTGTGGTCGGCGGAGGCGAAGAGTATCAGCAATGCCACGTCGCTCAGCAGAATCAGCGCGGGCAGAACGGGATAGCCGATGGCGCGGAAGGGGCGCGGCAGATCGGGCTCGCGCCGGCGCAAGGCGAAAAACGCCATATCCACCAGGGCGCCGGACAGCGAATCGAGCGTCCCGATCAATCCGAACACCAGCGCAAACCCGCCGGACAGCGCCAGCCCGAGCGAACCGATGGCCGTGAGGTAGAACGCGTTGGCGGGGCTGCCGCCCTGGTTCACGCGTGCGAAGAAGCGCGGCAGCAAACCGTCCGCGCCCAGCGCCATGATCACGCGCGGCGCGCTCATGATGTTGGCATTGGCGCAGCTCGCCACGGTGATCATCGCGGTGAGCGCAAACAGGATGGAGGGAATGCGTCCGCCGATCTGATCGAGCACCGTGGTGAAAGGAAGCGGCGAGGCGGCAACGCCGTTCAAGCCCAGCGCATGGATCAGGGCCGCATTGACGCCGAGATAAAGCCCGCCGGTCAGCAACAAGCCGTATCCCAGCGCGCGCGGAATGTTTCGCGATGCATCGGTGTTCTCGCCGGAGAAATAGGCGGGCGCGTCCCATCCGGAATACGCGCCGCGCACCAACTGGAACGCCAGAATGACGTTCGCCCAGGAATACGCCACGGGCGACGACAGCATTGTCTCGTGCTCCGGCGGCGCGACGAGCACCACGGCCGCGACGATGAACACGAACAGCATCGCCGCCTTGATGAGGCTCGTGCTTTCCTGCAGCACCCGGCCTTCGCGCAGGCCGGAAACGTTCGCGGCGTAGAGCGCGATCTGCACGACCACCGCCACGGCGATCTTGTGCGCACCCGCCGCGGGCCAGACGATCGGCATGAATTCGGCGAAGGAGATCGCCGCGGCGGCGATGCCCGCAAGCTTCGAGGCCCAGACAGTCCAGCCGACGATCAGGCCCGACACGTCGCCAAGCCCGCGCTGCGCATAGACGTAGACACCGCCGGATTTGGGGATCGCGGTGGCCATCTCGGCGGCGATGTTGGCGCCCAGCGCGCCTTGCACGCCGCCCAGCACCCACAGCAGCATGATGAGCCACACGCCGGGCACTTCGTGCGCGATGGTGCTTGGCGCACGCAAAATGCCCGAGCCGATGACGTTGCCCACCGCCACCGCGACGCCAAACGTCACGCCGAGGATTTTCAGCAGATGACCGGAGCCGG
>DASXFK010000073.1:0-1738 GCA_036489635.1 Rhizomicrobium sp.
CGTGCGCCAGCGGTCGCTGATGTAGCCCATCGCCGGATCGATCAGCACGTCGAGCACGCGCATCAGCGCGAAGATTGCACCGACGGTGGCGAACCCTATGCCGACTTCCTTCGAGGCGTAGAATTTCGGCAGATGCACCGCGATGGGCATGCCGAGCGCCGCCAGCGAAAATGCCGGCAGCACATAGCTGATGAGAACGCTCCACGGCGTGCGGACGGGATTGTCCTGTTGCGCCGGCATCGTGGCTTATGCCGCGCGAAAGCGCTGGACGATGGGGCGCTCGAAGTCTATCAGGCCCTTGAACGACGGGCGGTCGTGCAGATTCTGGATATAGGCATGCAGCTTGGGCCAGCGCGCCGCGTCCACGCACTCGCCCGCGTGATAGACATTCACAAGCATGGTGGCGATGGAAATGTCCGCGATGGAGAATGCGCCGCCCGCCAGATAATCGCCATTGAGTTCCTTCTCCAGATAATCGAAGGCCACGGGCATGTGCTTGTCACGCGCCGTGGCGCAGATGGTTTCGTCGGGTTCCTGGCGCATCATGCGCTTGACGACGCGCTGGAAGAACAGCGTGCCGACGAGGTTCGTCGCCATCGTGGAATCCGCATATTCCTCGAACCACAACGCTCGCGCACGCTGGAACGGATCGGTGGGATAGAGAGACGGCGTCGGATACTTGTGCTCGAGGTAATCGCAGATGATTGACGAATCCGGCAGCGTGTTGGGCTCCGGCAGATCGGTGTCGCGCAGCACTGGAATGCGCTTGAGCGGACTGATCGTCAGGAATTCCGGCGGCGGCGCGAACGGATTGATCTGCTCGATCTTGTACTCGACGCCCTTCTCCTTCAGCACGACGCAAACCTTGCGCACGAAAGGCGAAAGCGAGCCGCCATAGACGATCAATGCCACCATGTCCTCCCAGACCGCCGCGTCTGCTGCGCGGCTCACTGACAGACTGTCAGAGTTGCGGGGCGAAGATCAAGCGGGCGCTTCGACCTTCAGCTTGGGATCGCGCTCCGGCGGCATGTTGTCATAAAGATCGGCGATCAAGTCGCTCTTCAACGTGCGGTGTTTCGGATCGTCCCACAGGTTTTCCCATTGGCGCGGGTCGTCATTCAGGTTGTAGAGTTCACCTTCGCTGCCGTCATATTTGACCTTCGTGGTGATGGCGCCGAATTGCGGCCAGCTTTCTTCCAATCCGTTTGGTTGACCCTGCGTCGAGGGCTCGTAGCGCGTGAGTACATAGCGGTCGCGGTAAATTGAGCGGAAGTGAAAGCCGTAGCCGGGGAACTGGCTATCCCATTCCGTGATGGCGCGCTGGCGCGAACCGTCGTCCGATGTCGGCAGCGGCTTGCCCTGCATCCACGACGCGGGTTCGACGCCCGCGATGGTGGCGACGGTCGCCGCGATGTCCACCTGCTCTACCGGCTGTTTCACCGTCGCCGGCTTCACGTTTGCGTTCGGCGCGGGCCGCCAGATGAACGGCAGACGCATCAGCGCATCCACATGCCACGGGCCTTTGTAGACGAAGCCGAAATCGCCCTGCAGTTCGCCGTGATCGGTGGTGAAGATCACGTCGGTGTCGTCGTTCCAGCCGCGCGCGCGAATTTCCGCCATGACCTTGCCGACCGCATCGTCGATCAGCTCGTTCATCACGTGAACCTTGGCGTTGATCTCGCGGATGTTGTCATCCGAAAGCATCTGCGGCGTGAAGTTCATCGGGCCGCCTTCGATA
>DASXFK010000099.1:0-7051 GCA_036489635.1 Rhizomicrobium sp.
GCTGCCGCCCGCTGTGATGCTGCCGCGATTGATCGCCTTGGCGAACCGCTTGCCGAACGCGGTGCCGGAGATGTTGCCGGTGGAAACGGCAAAGCTGCCGCCGGTCACGATCCGCCCGGTGCCCGAAACGATCACGCCCGACGTGTTCATGAGATAAAGAGAGCCTGTCGCGTGCAGCGAGCCTGCGATGCGCGAAAGATTGCCGCCGATCACTCTATTAAGTGTCGCGCCCGAGCCGTTATCGAAGGTAACGCCGTTCTTCGCGCCGACCGAGAACCTGTTCCAGTCGATGATGCCGGTGGTCGAAGACTGCTTCACCGTCAGCGACTGGTTCGCTTTGTTCAGCGTGCCATGTCCGGCGATGAAGTGACCGCCATGGGGAAGTCCGCTAGCCTGTGCGCCCATTGTGGCGAGTGCCAATACAGACGCCAGCGCACTCGCCGACAAAAGCCGGCCGCGAAAACTTCCCATGACTTGTCTCCCCACAGTCTTTGCGGGGAAGCGTCCCACAGTGCAAAATACGACACAAGGAAAACACGAGGTTTTCCTGGAAGCCCCGCCCCGGCGAGTTGTCACGCCAAGACCCGTGGACGTTGCCGTCCCTTAGACGTGGGAGGCTGGCCCCTGAACGGCTCGCAAGATTGCTCACCGGCGCGCGGCGATTGTCCCGCCAGTCTCTCAACCAAGCCTATCGGTGAAGTTCGCAGTTTATACAGGCGCTGGCGCTCCCAAGGGGAATCGAACCCCTGTTTCAGCCTTGAGAGGGCCGCGTCCTAACCGCTAGACGATGGGAGCATCGCGCGGGAGAAGCCGGGCTTATAGCGGCGATGCGGGCGCCCGATCAAGCAAGCGCCGGCTGTCTTGAGTCTCGCCGCCGGTCCGATAGGCTCGCTGCCAAACCATCGCGTGGGGGAACAATGCGGCGGCCGCTGACAGGGAATTTCCGCAATCCACAGGAGATCCGGCGCTTTCCAAACGGCCAGATCGAGACGGTTTCCCACCACGAGAACAGCATCGGGCGCTTCGTGCTGCAGCCCGGCTGGCGCTGGTCGCGCGATGTCGCGCCGATCGCGGGAACGCGCACCTGCCAGATGCACCACGTCGGCGTCGTGCTCAAGGGAACGCTGCGGCTGCAGATGGATGACGGCGAAGTGTGCGAATTCGGGGTGAACGATGTTTACGACATTCCGCCCGGCCATGACGCTTGTGTCGTCGGCGATGAAATCTACGAAGCCATCGAATTCGCCAGCGCGCGCCTGTTCGCCGCGCCCGCCGACGGCGATCGCGTGCTCGCCGCCATGCTCGTTACCGATATCGTGGATTCGACCGCGCATCTGAAGCGGCTGGGCGATGCCGCCTGGCGCGAACTGCTGCTGGAGCATAACCATCAGGCGCGGATCGCGATCAATCGCTTTCGCGGCCGCGAAATCCAGACCACCGGCGACGGCTTTCTCGCGGTGTTCGACGGCCCCGCGCGGGCGGTGCGTTGCGCGCACGAGATCGGCCCCGCTGTCGCGCATCTGGGCATCGCGGTGCGCGCCGGCGTTCATACCGGGGAGGTCGAATTCCTGGCCGACAATGTCAGAGGCCTCGCCGTGCACGAAACCGCGCGCGTCGCCGGCGTCGCCAAAGCGGGCGAAGTCCTCGTCTCGGCCACCACGAAACATCTGCTCATGGGCTCCGATCTTCAATTCGAGCCCGCCGGAACGCATGCGCTCAAAGGCATTGGCGACGCGCGCGAGCTTTTCAGGCTTGCAACGGTTTAGGCAGAGAGCGCTTCACGCTGCGGCGTTTCGAGCGCCAGAGCGCGCCAGCGCCAGAACGTGCCAACGATTGTCCTTGCGCAGATGTGCCGTGAATACAGTCACGCCATGTGGCGATGTCGCAGCAATCAGCCAGACGAAATTGTCGTCACCGCCGCCGTCGCGCGCACTGGGTTCGGCGCGGCCGTTCGGATGCGAGTGATAGCAGCCGATGATTTCGCGCTGCGTGCCGCGAAGTGTTTTCAGCAGCGCAACGTGTGCGCCAGGATCGATCTCGAAACGATCCGGTTCGGCCGCGACGTTGCGCGCGGCATGAAGCCTGGTCGCTACAATCCGCGAACCGTCACGATAGCCTTCGATCAGGCCGCAGCATTCGCGGGGAAACGCGCTTTTCGCTTCGTGCGCGATTTGTGCGCGCAGGATTGCGCAAAGAGCCAGCGATGCCATCATCGGTCGTTCGGGGCTTCGATCTTGCTAACGAGCTTGCCGGTATCGGCGTCGAAAATATCGATCTCGTCGCCATCGGGCGTCGCCAGGTTCAGCACGATGCGGTCGGAGCCCACGACCTGCATGGACATCACGCGCGAATGTGGCGGCAGCGTATAGACCGCCGCCACCGGATTGGACGATCCCGGCGCGTGGCCGTTGAGCCGCATGACGAAGCCCGCTATCAGGGCTATGAAGGCCAAAAGGATCAGCACGCCCAGGACGGTGACGATAATCTTCATCAGCCGAAGGTTGGGCTGCGCCTTGGCAAGTTCTTCAGGTGTGAGCGGCGTGAAAGTCTCGGACACGAAATCCTCCGTAAAGACAGCGCGCGCGAGCGACGCGGATGAAGGCCAGCGGCTCGACCGTTTTCTGGCAACGCATCTGCCCGATCTTTCGCGCTCCCGCTTGCAGGCGCTTTTGGCGGAAGGCGCGGTTTCGCGAGCGGGCGCGACCATAAAAGACGCGAATTTGAGGGTCAAACCCGGCGAGGAATTCGCCGTCGCGATCCCTGCGCCCATAGCCGCCGAGCCGCAGGGCCAGGATATCCCGCTGGACGTGGTCTATGAGGACAACGACCTCATCGTCATCGACAAGCCCGCCGGGCTGGTGGTGCATCCGGCGGCGGGCAATCCGGACGGCACTTTGGTCAACGCGCTGATCGCCCATTGCGGCGCCTCGCTCAAAGGCATCGGCGGCGTGGCGCGTCCGGGCATCGTGCATCGGCTGGATAAAGACACCAGCGGATTGCTCGTCGCCGCCAAGAACGAGCGCGCGATGGCGAGCCTCGCCAAGCAGTTCGCCAATCACACCGTGGAGCGCGCGTATCACGCGGTGGTGTGGGGCGCGCCGCGCATTCACGAAGGCATGGTCGAAGGAAACATCGGGCGCAATCCGTTCGACAGAAAGCGCATGGCGGTGTTGCGCGGACAAGGCAAGGAAGCGCGCACGCGCTATCGGGTGGTCGAGAAATTCGCCGACGCGGCGCGGCCGTTCGCCAGCCTGATCGAATGCCGGTTGGAGACGGGACGCACGCACCAGATCCGCGTGCATCTCACCCATCTTGGCCATCCTTTGATCGGCGATCCGCAATACGGCCGCAGCCGGCAATCGCCGCGTCCCAAGACGGATGCCGAGGCCATCGCCTTCACCGCGGCGGCGGAATTTCCGCGCCAGGCGCTGCATGCCTGGTTGCTAGGCTTTCAGCATCCCACCCTGCACAAGACCATGCGTTTCGAGCGGAATTGGCCAGAAGATTTCGCAAAGTTGGTCGCGGCGCTGCGCGCCTTGAACAAAGGCTGATCCGCCCTATCTAGTGAATCTTATTTTGGCCGTATTGGGGGCTAACCTGATCGCGGGCCTGGGGCGTTAATAGTGTACCGCTGCCGCAAGCTTGGGGCGGAGATTGGGGTCGAACATGAGCAGCCGTGGATTGCCAGCCCTTCAGGGCGAAGGCGGATTGTCCCGCTATCTCTCCGAAATCCGCAAGTTCCCGCTTCTGGAGCCGCAAGAAGAGTACATGCTCGCCAAGCGCTGGAAAGAGCATGAAGACCCGGGCGCCGCGCGCCAGCTTGTGACCTCGCATTTGCGCCTCGTCGCCAAGATCGCGATGGGCTATCGCGGCTACGGCCTGCCGATCTCCGAAGTGGTGGCCGAAGGCAATGTCGGGCTGATGCAGGCGGTCAAGCGCTTCGAGCCGGACAAAGGCTTTCGCCTCGCGACATATGCGATGTGGTGGATCCGCGCCTCGATCCAGGAATACATCCTGCGCTCGTGGAGCCTGGTGAAGCTGGGCACCACCGCCGCGCAGAAGAAGCTGTTCTTCAACCTGCGCAAGGCCAAGAACAAGATCAACGCCATCGAGGAAGGCGATCTGACGCCGGAACACACCAAGGAAATCGCACGCCAGCTTGCGGTGCCGGAGCAGGAAGTGGTGAACATGAACCGCCGCCTCACCGCGCCGGATTCCTCGCTCAATGCCCCATTGCGTTCGGATTCCGAAAGTGAATGGCAGGATTGGCTGCAGGACGACACGCTCGATCAGGAAAGCCAGCTCGCCGATCGCGAGGAGCGCGGCGAGCGCCACGAGCTTCTCGCTCACGCGATGGGCGAACTCTCCGAGCGCGAGCGCGACATCCTCGACGCCCGCCGCCTGCGCGACGAGCCGGTGACGCTGGAAGAGCTTTCGCAAAAATACAATGTCAGCCGCGAGCGCGTGCGCCAGATCGAAGTGCGCGCCTTCGAGAAGCTGCAAAGCGCGATGAAGAATGCGCTGCTCGCCAAGCGCGAACAGCTCGTGCCGGTGGCGGCGGCGCACTGAAAGTCCTCGCCCCCTTTTAGGGGGAGAGGGTTGGGTGAGGGGCCTCTCCACCACTACGATCTTTCGGCAGTGAGCGGGTGGCAACACCCCTCACCCCGCCCTCGCCCCTTTTTGGGGGAGAGGGTGACTTTATCGATGACAGCTATGCGGCAATGCGCGTTCTCAAACGCGAGCACGCACCGATATGAATGGGATCGCTTTCGGAGACCACCCATGAATCTCAAACTCTGGCAGGTCGATGCTTTCGCGGCGAAGGTGCTGGAGGGCAATCCCGCCGCGATCGTGCCGCTTGAGCGCTTCCTCGAACCGGCGTTGATGCAGCGCATCGCCAACGAGAACAATCTCGCCGAGACGGCCTTCATCGTCTATCGCGCGCCGGGACAATACGATCTGCGCTGGTTCACGCCGGAAGCGGAAGTCGATCTGTGCGGACACGCGACGCTCGCCAGCGCCTGGCTGATCTTCGAGGAGATCGATCCGGAACTGAAGCAAATCCATTTCGAAACCCGTTCCGGCACGCTGATCGTGGATCGCGGCCGCGACGGCAATCACGTGATGTCGCTGCCGAGCGATCCTATCGCGCCGTTCGACGTGCCGGGCCTCGCGAAAGCGATCGGCGAGGCGTTGGGCACAACGGCACCGAGCGAAGTCCTCAAAGGCCGCTATGTCGTCGCGGTTTGGGAAGACCCCGCCGACATCCGCGCCATCAAAGACAACGGCAACATCGCCAACGTGCTGCGCGCGCACGAGATATGGGGCTGTATCGTCACTGCGCCGGGCGACGAAGGCTACGATTTCATCTCGCGCTTCTTCGCGCCCGACAAAGGCGTGCCCGAAGATCCTGTGACGGGCTCGGCGCATTGCGCGCTGACGCCCTATTGGGCGAAACGGCTGGGCAAGACGACGCTGAAAGCGCGGCAAGTCTCCCCGCGCGGCGGCGATCTTATCTGCACCGACGATGGCGCGCGCACGATCCTGTCCGGCCCGTGCGCGCTCTACATGCGCGGCGAGATCGGAGTTCAATCGACTTCGTTTTCGGAAAACCCTTCGCCGAACGCGGCCAACCCATCGGCCAGATAATCGCCGAGCAGCGGAAGCTCGAGCAGATATTGCGCGGCGCGCGTCCTGTGTTCGTTGCGCGCGGTTTCCAGCGCTTCGCTCCATTCGGACAGATCGTAAGTGCCGCGGCCAACCCAGGCGAGCGCCACCAGATTCATTCGCTCTTCTTCGTCTAGGCCGCTGATGAACGCCGCAAGCTCCTGGCGCACGGCATCGTCCTGCGGCTTGTCTTCCAGCACGTCCATCTCCCCGTCATCGATGGCATCGGAGCCTTCATCGGGATCGGAATCACCCTCCTTGGCGTCGAACTGGCGCGCCATCGCGATGATTTCATCCACCTTCTCGGTGGAGATGCCCAACTCGGGAACCTCAGGGTCGTCTGGCTCATTTTCGACAATCGGCATGGCGCCCCTGCGGTCACATGGCGGGATGGAAACGCGCGACGGCGCCCACGGTTTCGCCACCTCGCGAAGCGCTGCGCGTGAGATTTTCGTTCGCAGGTCTGCGATGTCGAAACCGCAAATCTAATTTCGTTGACCGCGCGCGGGCGAACGCCTATACGAGCCGCGGGCCACGCCGCCCCAACGCGGCGCGAACATTCTGGAAGGAATGTCGATATGACCGGTACTATGCCGGCCGTGCGCCCTGCACGGCCTTTTTTTTCGTCCGGACCTTGCGCCAAACGGCCAGGTTGGACACCTGAAGTTCTTAAAGGTGCGCTGCTGGGGCGCTCGCACCGCTCCAAACCCGGAAAAGCGAAACTCAAGGATGCCATCGAGCGCACGCGCGCGATTCTGGGCATCCCGAAGGATTATCGCATCGGCATCGTGCCAGCGTCGGATACCGGCGCGGTCGAGATGGCGATGTGGTCGCTGCTCGGACCGATGGAGGTGGATTGCTTCGCCTGGGAAAGCTTCGGCGAGGATTGGGTGACGGACGCTGTCAAGCAGCTCGATCTGAAAGCCACGATCCACAAAGCCCCTTACGGCAAGCTGCCCGAACTCAAGACTGCGAAGAATCGCGACGCCGTGTTCCTGTGGAACGGCACGACTAGCGGCGTACGCGTGCCGGACGCAAACTGGATTCCCGCCGACCGCGACGGCGTCACCATCTGCGACGCGACCAGCGCGGCCTTCGCGATGGAATTGCCGTGGGACAAGCTCGATGCCACCACCTTCTCCTGGCAGAAGGTTCTGGGCGGCGAAGCGGCGCATGGCATGCTGGTGCTGTCGCCCAACGCCGCGGCGCGGCTGGAGAGCTACACGCCGCATTGGCCGATGCCGAAAATCTTTCGCATGACTAAGGGCGGAAAGCTGATCGAAGGCATCTTCGAGGGCGAGACGATCAACACGCCCTCAATGCTGGCGCTGGAAGATTATCTCGACACGCTGAAATGGGCGGAGAGTATCGGCGGATTGAAGGC
>DASXFK010000113.1:0-51727 GCA_036489635.1 Rhizomicrobium sp.
ATCGTGCTTCACAGCAACACGATCGGTGCGCTCAACCTTCTGGCGCAGGTCAAAGCCATAGCAGCGGAAGATGCTGTGGCCCTCATGGCGGCAGCGGAACTGGAACTCGCGCTCATGCAGGTGCTGCGCATTGCCGTGGACGGTGAGTTCGACGCGGCTTCGGCCACACCTGGTCTCAAGACGCTATTGGCGCGCGCAGGCGAAGCCGAGAGCTTCGAGGATCTCCAAGCCAAGCTGATCGCTCTGCAAGCGCAGGTGCGGTCGATCTTCGATAAGCGGATCGCAGCGCCCGTTTAGGGCACCAGCCGCTTGATCCATTCCGGCAGCGCGAAGCAGGCGGCGTGGGTGGCCGGGTTGTAGTAGTCCGTCTTCAGCTTGGCTTTCTTGAACGCCGCGGCCGCCTTCTTGATGCCCGCAGGCGTGCCAAGCTTCGCGCTCTTGCCTTTGCCCGCCCAGGAGAGCGCCATGAAGCCACCGATGTAAGTCGGCACCACCGTCAGGTAGAGGCCCGACGATGGGAAGAAATCGGCAAGCTCGTTGAGCGCCTCTGTGATCTCCCAGGGCTGGTAGAACGGCACGCCGGTCTGGAAGGTGGCGAAGCCGCCGGGCTTCAGCGCGCCGCGGACACGTTCGTAGAACGTCTCGCCGAACAGCGCTTTGCCGGGGCCGACCGGATCGGGCCGGTCGGCGACGACCAAGTCGAACCGCCTCTTGTTCTCCGGCCGGCCGAGATATTCGAACGCATCGGCGATCTCGATCGTGAGCCGCTTGTCTTCGAACGCGCGCGCGTTGATGTCGGCGAAATGTTCCCGGCAGCGCTCGACGACCTGGCCGTCGATGTCCACCAGAACGACCTCTTTCACTTTTTTGTGCTTCAGCGCCTCGTCGGCGATCGAGAGATCGCCGCCACCGACGATCATCACGCGCGTCGCGCGGCCGTGCTCCAGCAGCGGCAAATGTGTCAGCATTTCGGCGTAGGCGCTCTCGTCCCGCGTCGTGATCTGCACGATGTCGTCGAGCGTCATGACACGGCCGTTCGCCACCGTGTCGAAGATCTTGATGCGCTGGTACTTGCTCTTTTCGTCCACCAGCATCTTGCCGCTGAGCTCCATGGACTGCGCGTAACCCTTGTGGAGTCGCTCTTTTATGCTCGTCGTCATGGTTTCGAACTCCTTCTGCCAGCCGAAGCAAAGCGCGTATAGGGCCGCGCATCCGCGCTGTCTATCGCACGGCAAAGCAGCGCGCGTGAACGCTCCGCGCGCGGAGGAATGTGACAGCGCGTTACGACATGTGACGCGCACGCGTCACGCGTTGCAAAAAAATTGGCCGAGGGGGCATAAATTTCTTGCGTGGGGGGGAAACGTCCCTATATTCCGAACCGTTCCGGTGACGGAGCAAAGGGCGGTGAGGCGGAAGGTGAACCTTCTTCCCCCGCTTTCTTCTTTAGGTGCGTCCGGAAGTCCCTCAAGGCCAAGGCGCTGGTGTCAACTCTTAACAGGGGTAGGTGCTAGAAATGGCTCATCTCCAACTTGTTGCGGCAACCAAAGAAGCGAAGGCGCCACGCGTCCGGACTTCAGCGAAAACCGTTCGTCAGATGCCTGCCGTCGCTCCGCAAGCGAACGACGAATACAAAGACCACTTCATCACCCGCAATGGGCTGACCTTTGCCGGCAGCCACCTGATCATCGACCTTTGGGAAGCCGAAGGCCTCGACGATCGCGACCGGATCGAACAGGCACTGATCGACGCGGTGAAAGCCGCGGGCGCGACGCTCCTGCACATCCATCTGCACACCTTCACCGACGGTGGCGGAATCTCCGGCGTTGCGGTTCTCGCCGAAAGCCACATCAGCGTCCACACCTGGCCCGAGAAGGGTTATGCGGCGTTCGATGTGTTCATGTGCGGCGATGCGGAGCCCAGAAAGGCCCTTGGCGTGTTCAAGGAAGCCTTCAATCCCGGCCGCATCGTGATCGGCGAGCACAAGCGCGGCGTTCTCTGAAGCGCGGACGTTTCTTCGTAAACGCATTAACCATGGGCGGAGATGTTTCCTCGTGGGGCATGTCCGCCCATGGGCTTTCACCTTATCCTTTCCGGCATCGTTAGCGGACGTTAACCGCGAAGCGCGTGTTGTTTCGGGAAAGGTAGTGTTTGGTGCGTTACGACGCCGCGATACTCGGCGCCGGTCCCGACGGTCTGGCCGCCGCGGCGAGACTTGCGCGCGCAGGCCTCAAAACCATCGTGCTGGAAAAATCCGCCGGGCCGGGCGGCCGCTGCACGACAGCCACGTTCCATCCCGGTTTTCGCGCCTCGCCATTCGCGGACGAGCTGGCGCCGGTGCCGGCAGGGATATTCTGGTCGCTCGATCTCGCGCGTCGCGGCGCGATCTTCTTCCCCCAGCCGCTGCATGTGATTTCCGGCGCGGTAGCCGGCACGCAGGTGTTGACGAAATTCTGCGCACAGGTCCGTACGCGCATCGCGCAGGAATTGCGCCGCGCGGACGGCAAGGCGGAAGTGCCGCCGGCGAAGCCCTGGCTGCCATGGCAGACGGAATCGGTTCGCGTCGCGCCGCTCGATGACTGGTCGCTGCAGTCGATGACCGACATGCTGGCCGACCTCGCGCCCACCGAAGCCGCGGCGTTGATGGCGCGCGCGCTGGCGGGCCGTGCCGCCGATCCGACCTTGCGTGGCAGTGCGCTGCATCTGCTGGCGCCGGGTCTCGGGAGTTCGGGCATCGTCACCGGTGGCCTTGCCACGCTCGGCGCCGCACTGGCGGGCAGCGCGCGCGAAGCGGGCGCCGAAATCGTCTGCAGCAGCGAGGCGACCGGCATCCGGCAGACAAGGAGCCGTGTCGCGGCTATCGCGCTGGCCGACGGCAGCGAGATCGAAACTGCGGCGGCGATCTCCACGCTCGATTTCAAGCGCACGATGCTCTCGCTGTTCCGCTGGTCGGATTTGCCGGAAGCGGTGATGAAGCGCGCGACGCATTACCGGACCGCCGGCAGCACGGCGCGATTCCTCATTGCGTTGGAAGCGATGCCGCGGATGGCCGGCGATGCGGCCCTGTCGCGTGCCACTTTTCACACCGCATCCACGCCGGAGGACTACGCACACGCCTATGCCGCGTGGCGCAGTGGCGTCATCCCGGAGAAACCACCGGCCAGCCTGCGCATCGTGTCGGCGGGCGATCTGAGCCTGGCGCCGCGCGGTCAGGCCACCGTGACGATGACGCTTGGCTGCATCCCGCATCGCCTGTTCGACGGCGCCTGGACAGAAGAGCATCGCGGTGTGCTCCGCGACCGCGCGCTGGCCGCACTCGGAGCGACGTTTCCGGATGCGAAGATTCTGGGCTCCCGGCTTCTCGTGCCGCCGGATTTCGAGGAGGCGCTCGGCGCAACCGACGGCGATCTTGCGGGCGGCGAGATCGCGCCCGATCAGATGTTTGCCAACCGCGCCTGTCCGGAATGGCCGCGCACGCCGATTGCAGGCCTTTATCTCGGCGGCCCTTCGTCGCCCACCGGTCCGCTTGCAACCGGCGCCAGCGGCTGGATTGCGGCCAAGGCGCTCATCGCCGATCGCGGCGCGGGCCGGTCATGAGCGACACGTTCGACGTCGCGGTGATCGGCGCAGGCATCGACGGCCTGACCGCGGCAGCGTATCTCGCGAAAGCCGGCAAGCGCGTTGTCGTACTGGAGGCGCAAGCCAAAGTTTGTGGCTTGTGCGGGTCGACAGAGCTGCGCGACGGGTTTCTGGTCCCGCGCGTGGCACAGACGCTCTACGCACTCGATCCGCAGGTGCTGAAGGACTTTCCCTCCGTACAGCGCGGGCTTGCCTTCGCCGCGCGCGATCTGGCGCAGGTCGGACTGGGCGAAGATGGCCGCGTCGTGACGTTGTCCCGCGACACCAACGAAACGGTGCGCAGCATCGCGCTGCACGCGCGAGCGGACGCGCAGGCCTGGCCGTCGTTTCGCGCCGGGTTGTTTCGTCTCGCGCGTGCGATGCGATCATCGTGGTGGACCGGCGAGGCGTTCGATCCCGATGCGCTTTCGTCCTCCAACAGGGCCACATTCGCCGAGCTACAGACGATGAGCGCCGCAGCGTGGCTCGACAGCCGCTTCGAATCCGGCCTGCTGAAAGCAACGCTGGCTTTCGATGCGGCGGCTGGTTCGTTGTTGGAGCCGGGCTCGGCGCTTCCCTTGTTGTGGCGCGCGGCGCAGGAGATCGATGGCGTCCAAGGCGCGGTGGCATTGCCGCGCGGCTCGGCGGGCGCCCTCGCACCACTGCTGTCCAGCACCGCGATACAGGCGGGTGCCACCGTTCAGACCGGTGCGCGCGTTGCACGGTTGCTTGTCGACACAGGCAGCGTCACTGGCGTCGAACTGGAATCCGGCGAAACGCTCCTCTGCGGTGCTGTTCTTTCCAGCCTGTCACGGCGCAACACGCTGTTGGGCCTCGCGCCGGATGCGGCACCGCTTGCATTGCTGCGGGCACTGCAGCGGATACCGGTAAGAACGGGTACAGCGCTCGTCACCTTGGCGTTGAGCGACGCGCCCAACCTGGCGCGCGGCGAAGCCCCGCTGGCCTCGCGCTACATCGTCGCCGACCGTCTGGAAACCATCATCGCCGCGGATCTCGCGGCGCGCGCAGGCCGATTGCCCGACGAAATCCCGTTCGAGATTGTCGTACCGTCGCAACTGGACGGCAGCGTCGCGCCGCCGGGCAGTCATGTTTTGACGTGCCTGGTGCGGCCGGTTCCGGTGGCGCCGCCGGAAGGGTGGAACGTGCTGAAGCCCAAGCTCACCGCAAAGATCATCGGCACACTCGACCGGCTGTCGCCTGGATTGGTACCCGACATCATGGCGGTGGACGTGATCACGCCCGAAGACATTGCGGATGAAGACGGGGTGCAGACGCCGGAGCGGATGATCGGGCCATGGCGCGCGCGCATCGACACGCCAATTGCCGGGCTTTACCTGTGTGGCGCAGGCGTCGAGCCCGTTGCAGCGGTATCCGGTCGCGCGGGCCGGATCGCCGCCGCTCTCGTGGCGGGCAAACCATGAGCGTACGCGCCACCCCATTCCACACCCGTGCCGCTGCCGCCAATCCCGGCAACAGCTGGATCACGCGCAATGGGTTCACTCTGGTGCAGGAATATTCGGGCGCCGCCGGCGAGGCGATGGCCGCGCGGTCGCATGCGATCCTGGCCGATATCACGTGGCGCTGGCGCATCTTCCTCGAAGGCCCGCAAGCTGCCGCGTTCCTGTCGCGGCTGACCACCCGCGATGCCGAAGCGCTGACGCCCGGCAACGCGCATAAGGCGTTGTGGCTCAACGACGGCGGCGGCTTGCGCGGCGCCGGCGTGATTGCGCGTTACGGCCGCGAGTCCTTTCTGCTCGCCGCCGCCGCGCCGGACGAAAAATGGATCGCGGAGGCGGCGAAGCTGTTCGACGTCCGATTGCGGGAGACAGATGAGGGCGGCCTCGCGATCATCGGCCCCTATGCACAGGCGATCGTCACCGCCGCGGGCCTCGATGCTTCCCTGAAGCCGCTCGCGTTCCGCAAGATGTTCTGGCGCGGGATCGATGTGACGCTGTCGCGCTGGGGCGAGCATGGCGGCTTCGAAATCTGGTGCAACGCCGACGATGCGGTGCTGGTGTGGGACCGCATCGCCAAGGCTGGTGCCGCGTTCGGCATCCAGCCTGCGGGAACGGCGGCCACCGATATTCTCGATATGGAAGCGGGTGTCGCGCGGCCCTGGCGCGATTATCAACCGGCTACCGATGACAGCGGCGATGAACCGTCGCCAAAGGCCTTGCGGCTGGAAAAGCTCATCGACAACGAGCACACACGCTTCAACGGCAGGGCCGGATATCTCGCGGCATCGCCCCGCCATCGCATCGCCGGGATCGAGTTCGATTGCGAAACAGCCGTTCCGCGCGTCGCGCTTTATCGCGAAGGTGCGCCGGTTGGGCGTGTTCTCATCTCACTCTATTCGCCTGCGCTGCAGCGCGCCATCGGCTGGGCGCAGGTGGAAACATCCGCGGCGGAGCCGGGAACGGTGCTGTCGTTCCTGCCCGATGCCGGTGCCGAGCCGGTTCTGGCACAGGTGGCGGGCTTGCCCTTCCTTTCGACTCCCGCTCCAATTGCGGAATGAAACATGCAACGCAGGCTGCGCTCGACCGTCTCGAGCCGCTTCTTCGCGAAGTGCGCAAACGCACCGCGCTGAAGGAGAACTCGCGTGGCGCGTTCTATCACCGCTCCCGCGCCCTTCTGCATTTTCACGAGCATGGCGACGGCTTCTTCGCCGATCTGAAAACCAACCACGATTTCGAGCGCTTTCCTGCGACCACGCAAAAAGACTGGAAAGCGCTTCTGAAGAAGCTCGACAGGGTACTGGCGGACGGAATACCGGTCCGCTGAATGCTGATCGATCCCGATGCCGAATTGGTGGCGCGCGCCGGTCGCGGCGACCGCACTGCGGCCCAGGCGCTGATGGCGCGGCATCTTCCCAAGATGACGATGCTGGCGCGGCGCATGCTATCCGATCCCATCGAGGCCGAAGACGTGGTGCAGGACGCGTTCATGCGGCTGTGGACGCACGCCGCACGCTGGCAACCGGGACGGGCGAAATTCGAAACCTGGCTTTACCGGGTAACCTTGAACCTCTGCTACGACCGGCTTCGGCGGCGCACGACGGCGCCGCTCGACGAGGCGATGGAGGTGCCGGACACGGCAGCCGGCCCCGAAGTGCTGCATGCCAACACCGTGTTGTCGGCGTCTATCGAGTCGGCGATGGCCGAATTGCCGGAACGCCAGAGGGCGGCCATTCTTCTGTGCCACTATCAGGAATGCGGGAACATCGAAGCGGCGGAGATTCTCGGCATCAGCGTTGAAGCTCTTGAGTCATTGCTGGCGAGGGGCCGCAGGGCTCTCCGCGCAAAGCTGGAACATTTGCGGGATCAGTAGGAGAAAACGAGGAAATGCCTGAGTCAAACAGCCAGGAAGCGATGACACCGACCCGTCTGGCGGCAGTGCTCAACGCTTATGGTGCGTCGCCCGAACGTTGGCCGGAGGCGGAGCGCGCGTCCGCGACGGCGTTAATTTCGAGTAATCCGCATCTGCAGGCGGAGGCGGATCGGGCGCGCGAACTCGACGCCGTGCTCGACACGGCACCGATGGTTACAGTGCCCGCGGAACTCTACGGCCGCATACTTGCCGGCTTCGATCGCATCGCCGCGCAGCCTTCTGTGCGCCGATTCCTGAACCGGATCGCCAATGTCGTGTGGCCCGACGCGCCGCTGTGGCAGCCGTCGACGGCGCTTGCCATGTCGCTGGTTGCCGGCCTCGTGCTCGGTGTGATGGCGCCCGTTGCCGGCGCGACGCAGCACAGGAGTTCTGATATGACCGTTGCGTTCGAAATGCCGCAATCGTCCGACGACGGACTATAATTATGAGCGAAGCCGGGGGACGCCACCGGAACATCTGGCTGGTCCTGTCCCTATGCCTGAACGTCGTTCTGATCGCGATGGTTGCGGTCGGTTTCGCGCGCGCATGGCAACGCGAACACGATGCACAGATGGGCGGCGCGTTTTCGGGGCAATCGATCGTGGCGCATCTTCCCGCCGATCGCGCGGCGAAAGTCCAGGCGGTGATCGACGCGCATGCGACGAAGCTCGCGGCACTCGCGGATGCGGCGCAGCAAGCGCGCCTCAACGCCCGGCTGGTCTTTATGTCGCCTGACTACCAGACTCCCGTCTATGCGCAGGCGCAGGCGAAAATCCTCGCCGCGGACGACGCGCTTGAGACGGAGAAGATGAAGCAGCTCACCGAGATCGGCGTGCTGCTGACGCCGGACGAACGCAAGGCGATCGTGGACCGCGCGCGCCATCAGCCGCGCAAGCGCTAAGCGGGATCAGAGTCCGGAACGGATTTCGGTCCACGCGTTGACGATCTCTTCCTTGTTCCTGAGCCGCTGCTGGAAGATTCCGCTCTTCAGGAGTTTTTCGACATCGCGGTTGAGACCGAGATCTTCAAATGTCTTGTCCGGCAATTTTGAGAGGATTGCCTCGTTCGCCGGCATGTCGCCGATATGATCGATCATGTATTGCGAAGCCTCGTCGGAGAGGCCGCTGTCGATCAGCGCGAGGGCCTTGGCGACGTTCTTCGTGTCCTTGTGCATCACGAGCCCGCACACATAGGTGAAGATGCCACCCGGCGGATTCATGTAGGCGACCGGCTTGCCCTCGCGATGCAGCGTCGCGTAGGTGATGCGCCACGTCATGGCGGCGACGATCTCGCCGGACGCGAGTCCCTGCGCCAGGTCGGTGTCGTCGCTGGTGATGGTGCGCGTCTGCTGCACCACTTCGCGCAGCTTGTCCTGCACCTTTTCCCATTGGTCCGGCGCCATGTGATAGGCGTCTACGCCGATCATATGGGCGATGAACGGCACCGTGTCGTCGACCCCGTCGAGCACCGAGATGCGGCCTTTGTATTTCGGGTCGAACAGGATCTTCCAACTCGGATGGCCGACATATTCCGGCGCCAGATCGGTGCGGAAGGTGACCGACGTATTGCCCCAGTATTGCGGCACGAACCACACCTTGTTCGGACCGGCGTCGATGCCCGGCAAGTTGCGCAAGGTGGGCGACAGCTTGTTCCAGTTCGAGAGCTTGGTGGTGTCGATCGGCTGGATCAATCCCGCTTCTTTCCAGCGCGGAAATTCGTAGAAGCACGGTCCCATCACGTCCGGCGAATAGCCGGTGCGCATCTTGGCGAACGCTTCGTCTTCATCCGCATAGATCGAGACGTTGGGCGTCTCCTTGTAGCGCGCCTTGTAAGCGGCCAGGAATGGCGGGTCCATGTAGTCTTCGAATTCGAACAGCGTCGGTTTGTTGTTATCGGCCGTCGTGAGGGCATGCCGGTTGCACCCCGTCAGAATGCACAAAGCGCACAGCGCCATGGCCGCGGCGGCCATGCGTGCAAAACTCATTGTCCGCTCCACGAATCTGAAAGGGTTATGCGATAACAAGGCTATAGCGGCAACAATCGCCTGCCGGTAACGAATGCGCAAGGCACCGCTTTGCGTGTTCAAGGGGCGCTCTTTATGATGCGCGCCGATTGAACGAGCCTATCATGAATCAACACACGTCCGTTTCCAGCCACGCGATGCCCGCTTTTGTTCAGGAGGCGAAGCACGAATTCGATGCGCTTCTGAAAGCGCGGCCCGATCTCGAATATGTCGATGCGGTGCTCGCCGATCTCGGCGGCGTGCTGCGCGGCAAGCGCATGCCGATTGGTGAGGCTGCGCGGCTGTTCGAATCCGGAATGCAGATTCCGTACACGATCTATCTGATGGACGCGAACGGCGAAATGACCAACCCGTTCGGCAAGGGTTTCGGCGACGGCGATCCGGACGGCACGGCGTGGCCGATCCCTGGGACCTTGTCGCCGGTGTGGACAAGCGGTCCCGCGCGCGCGCAATTGCTGATGAGCCTGCGCGACGAAAAGGGCGTGGCGACACCCAGCGAGCCGCGCGCGGCGCTGGAGCGCGTGCTGGAGCAGTTCCGCAAATTGAAAGTACGCCCCGTCGCGGCGCTGGAGCTCGAGTTCTATCTCATCGACAAGGAGCGCGATGCGAGCGGGCGGCCGCAGCCGCCGCTCTGTCCGCGCCGCGGGGTGCGCGAGACGACGGCATCGGTCTACGGCATCGAAGACCTCGACCGCTATGAAGGATTTCTCTCGGCGCTTCGCGAGGCGGCGGCGACGCATCGCGTACCGTTAAGCGCAACGAGCAAGGAATACGCGCCGGGCCAGTTCGAAGCGAATCTCAAGCATCAGACCGATGCGATTCACGCCGCCGATCACGCGGTGTTCCTGAAGCAAATCGTGCAGACGACGGCACGTGCGACCGGCTTCGACGCCACCTTCATGGCCAAACCCTATGGCGACAAGTCGGGCAGCGGCCTGCACATCCATGTCAGCCTGATCGACGAGAGCGGCCGCAACCTGTTCGACGACGGGACGCCGCACGGTTCCGACACGCTCAGGCACGCCATTGGCGGCCTTCAGGCGCTGATGCCGGAATCGATGGCGCTGTTCGCCCCGTCGATCAATTCCTACCGCCGTTTCGAGCCGGACATGTTCGCGCCGGTGAACCGGCGCTGGGGCATCAACAACCGCTCTGCGGGTTTACGGGTGCCGGTGGGGCCGAACGACGCGCGCCGTGTCGAGCATCGGGTAGCTGGCGCCGATGCCAATCCCTATCTTGTTCTGGCGGCTGTGCTCTCCGGTGTTCTGCACGGCCTCAATCGCAAACTCGATCCGGGTGCACCGGCGACGACCAACGTCTCGCGCGAACCGGACCGCACCCTGCCGTTCACGATCGACGACGCGCTGACGCGGCTGGAAAATGCACAAATGCTCCCAAGCTTCATGGGCGAGGAAGCGCTCGCGCTCTATCGAGAGTCCAAACGGATCGAGGTCGAACGCTTCCGCAAAATCGTCTCCGCCGCGGAATACGACTGGTATCTCTGACTGCGCATCCTTTTGAACAAACCAAAATCCGTCATCCCCGGCGACTGGACGCGCGTAAGCGCGGCCGGGAGGTCAAGGGGACCTAGGATAAGCCGCCTGCTGAGCGGCTGAGGAAATCACACGCACCTCTCAGCAGCTAAGATGCGGTGAGATTGCTTTTGGCGCGCAGAGGCGCGGAGACATAGAGATAGCAAAGTGGCCGAAAGAGTGGCGATCCGCGAAATTGACCGGCGCGCCTTGGGTACCAACCCATTACAATCCAAGACGCCAAGTAAGAAATCCTCTGCGTCTCTGCGCGCAAAGAACGCTGCTGCAGCAAGCGTTTCTGCAAACAACACGGATGCGGCTTATCCTAGGTCCCCTTGACCTCCCGGCCGCGCTTCGCGCGTCCACTCGCCGGGGATGACAACTATTTTTTCAAAACGAACGGCGCCTCATCCTTCTGCACGCCATCGGGGTGTAGGTCTTCGCCGGTTGTACCGCGCAAAGGTAGTTCTTCTTCACTCGGTGTGAAGTGCAGCGAGAAGCCGTCTTCTTCCTTGCGAACAGCGAACGCGCCGGACTGGCGGGCGTGGATGACCGCGTTGTCGTAGCCGCAATAGGCGAGATCGATCCATTGCGGCAGCGTCTGTTGCAGCCTGTCGAACAGTGCGCCGTCGACGGGCGCGGCAAAATCGAGCGCGATCTCGTTCTGCTGTTCGCTGGTGTGCGCCGCGACCAGCTTCATACCGCGGAAGAACACGTCCAGTTTCGGCGACTGGCTGATCACGACGAAGGCGGGCTTGTCGCTTTTGGCGGGAGCAGGGCCGGCAACAGGCGGCGTAGTCTGACATGCGGACACAAGCACAGCTGCCGCGATCAGGATCGTTGCGTTGCGTCTTCTCCGTGACGCCACGGCGGTCTCCTCAGCTTGCCGCGAGTCTCAGTTCGGCCCAACTGCCTTCGCCGCGTACGCCGCCGACCCGCACCGCGCCGTTCATGCGGTGCGCCAGCGCCATTGCAACCGCCAGGCCGAGGCCTGAACCCTGCACGCCGCCGGGCCGGTCGAACCGGATAAACGGGGTGCCGACCTTCTTCGCTTCTTCTTCGGAGAAACCCAGGCCGGTGTCATACACGCTGACGATCGCCGAACCTTCCTCGTTGCGCACGTCGATGCGCACGAAGCCGCCCCCGGCGGTGTAGCTGAGCGCGTTGACGATCAGGTTGGCGAGGATGCGGCGCACGGCATGCGGATCGGCCGTGACCTCTATCGGCTCGGCAAACCCGACTTCCAGCGTGATGCGGCGCGAGAAGGCGCGACCGACATGGGCGTTCACACACTCGTACGCGAGTTCCGACAGGTCGAACCGCTCCATCGCGACCGGATAGCGGCCGGCTTCGACGTTCGCGAACTCGAGGATGTCGCCGATGCGGGCATGCAGGCCGCGGCCTGCGGTGCCGATGTCATGCGCGTACTCGATGTATTTGGGGTGGCCCGCATCGCCATAAAGCCCATGCTCGATGATTTCGGCGAAACCGATGATGGCGTTGAGCGGCGTGCGCAACTCGTGGCTCATATGGGCGACGAACTCCGCGCGCGAGCGTTCGGCTTCGACGGCGCGGCGCTCGGCATCGGCAAGCTTGACCAGGATTTTCGCGTCGCTGGGTTTGACGGCGCGCAGCGCGCGGATCGCTTCGTTCGCCTTCACGCGGCGTTCGAACTCGCGCACGAAGATCGCGGCCAGTGCTGCGCCGACCAGCGCCGGACCCAGGATCACGAACAGATAGAGCGGCAGCGACCCGTACCATGCGGCGAGTGCGGTGCCGCGGTCGAGCGAAGTGGCGGCAAGCGCCGGCCAGTGCGCGGTGCGCGCGGCCGAAACGAGGATATGGCCGTCGGTCACGGCCGAAACCGGTGCGGTGCCGCCGCGCGGCGGCAGCGGAATCTGGCCGGAAATCCAACGCGCGCTCTCTGCCAGCACTGCGCCGTTCGAGGTCGCAAGCGCGGCGCGCGCCATCTGCGTAGCCGGCAGCAGCTTGGCCGGGTCGAGCTCGACCAGCACAACCTCGTCGTTTACCGGAAATGCGATCAGCACCGAAGCCGGTTCGGCGACCAGCACCCGGTGGGTGCGCGCGGCGTCGAGCGCGCCGTCCGGCAGCGGCAGGAAGCGTGGCCGGCCTTCGCGCAGCGCGAGCCGTGTTTCGCCTTCGTCGTCGAGGACGGCGATGTTCTTCAAGGCCGGAGCCTGTGTCTGCGACAGCGCGAAATCGCCCGGCGGCAGGGTCTGGTGCGCGAAGCTGCGGCCGAGCTCGGCATAGCGATCGAACGCCGCATCGAGGGCGGCGGCGATCTCGCGGCTGCGGGCGGCTTCGAACGCGGTGGCCTGGCTCACCGCATGGCTGCTGTCGCGCTGCATCTGCAACGTGGCCGCCGTGGCGAAGCTGCCGCAGATCAGGATCAGCGACAGCAGAACCGTCGTGCGAATGTTGCGCGTCGAGACCGCCGCCGCTCGTGCGAGGATATGGCTCGGGGTTGGGATCGCCCAAGCGGCTGTCTGACCAAGCGCCATGCCCGCCCGCCGGTGATTCGTTAACGAATTATGCGAATCGTGGAGGCGGAAAGGAATCCTGCCGGCATTTTTCTTTTTGGCGTGTTCAGCCTTCCAGCATCTTGGTCGTCACCTCGAACAGGTTTTCCGAGAGGTTCGGAAGCGCCTTGATCTTCTCAAGCTCTGCCTTCACCAGTGCCTGCCGGTCGGGATCGTAGCGCCGGAAGGTTTCGAACACGCCGGCGAGACGCGCTGCGACTTGCGGGTTGATCGGATCGATCTGCCGGATGACATCGCCGACCAGCGCGTAGCCCGAGCCGTCGCGCGCATGGAACCGCAGATGGTTGCCGGCAAACGCGCCGAGCAGCGAGCGCACGCGGTTGGGGTTCTTCAGGCTGAAGGCGGGATTGTCCATCAACGCCTTCACCGCGCCGGCGGTGCCGGGCAGCGGCGAACCGGCCTGTAGCGCCATCCATTTGTCGAGCACCAGCGGATCGTGTTTGAAGCGGTCATGGAAGTGCGCGAACGCGGCTGTCTTCTTACGTGACTCCATCCGCGACAGGGCCGCGAGACCGGCGATGCTGTCGGTCATGTTGGTCGCTTCGCGATAATGCGCGTCGGCCAGGGTGGCGGCCGCCTCGTTGTCGGCGGCGGTCAGATAGCGCAGGCAGGCATTGCGCAGTGCGCGGCGGCCGGCAGGCTCCGCGCCGGGATCGAACGCGCCCGGCGTTGCCATGGTCTCATAGAGCGTTTTCAGACGCGGGCCGTGCGCTTTCGCGATCGTGCGGATGAGCGCCACGCGCGCGATGTGGATCGCATCCGGATCGGCGGGGATCATCACGACGGCCAGTTCGTTCTCGAGCGGCGGCGTGAGCATGAGGGCCGCAAAGGCGGGGTCGTCCTCCGCTCGCTGCAGCACCTTGCCAATGGCTTCGATCAGGGACGGATCGACCGTTGGCGTCTGGCCTTTGCGCGCCATTGCCGCCATCTCCAGCAGCACATCGCTCGCCAGCGCCTGTCCGGATTCCCAGCGGTTGAACGCATCCGGGTCCTGGCCCATCAGCGCGGCGCGCGCCTTGCGGGTCAGCGGCGCCTTGATGAGCACCGGCGCGGAGAACCGGCGGCCGAGCGACACCAGCGGTGCTTCCGCCACATCGACGAACACGAATTTCTGTTCCGCCTCTGTCAGCTCGATCACCCGTTCGTCCGGGCCGACCGCGTTCTCGCCTTCCAGGGTCAATGGCAGGGAAGCGCCACTCTCGCCGACCAGGCCGAGCCGCATCGGAATGTGCATCGGCTTTTTCTCGGGCTGGCCGGGCGTGGGGCCGAGGATCTGCTTGAGCGTGAGCGTGTAGGTTTTCTTCGCGGGGTAGTAGACGCCCTTCGCCTCGACGATCGGCGTGCCGGACTGGCTGTACCAGAGACGGAATTGCGAGAGGTCGCGGGCGTTGGAATCCTCGAAGCACTTCACCCAGTCCTCGACGGTCGCCGCCTGTCCGTCGTGGCGCTGGAAATAGAGGTCTGTCGCCTTGCGATAACCCTCGTCGCCCACCAGCGTCTTGAGCATGCCGATCACCTCGGCGCCCTTTTCGTAGATCGTGGCGGTGTAGAAATTGTCGATGGTGATGTAGGCCTGCGGTTGCACCGGATGGGCGAGCGGACCGGCATCTTCCATGAACTGCCGCCCGCGCAGCATCCTCACATCGTCGATACGTTTGACGGGCACCGAGCGCATGTCGCCCGAGAAGCTTTGATCGCGGAAAACGGTGAGGCCTTCCTTCAGCGACAGCTGGAACCAGTCGCGGCAGGTGATGCGGTCGCCGGTCCAGTTGTGGAAATACTCGTGCGCCACCACGCTCTCAATGCGCGCATAGTCGTCGTCGGTCGCGGTCTCCGGCGAGGCGAGGAGCAGCTTGTCGTTGAAGATGTTGAGGCCCTTGTTCTCCATCGCGCCGAAATTGAAGGCGCTGACGGCGACGATCATGAAGATGTCGAGATCGTATTCGCAGCCGTACTTCTCTTCGTCCCAACGCATCGCGCGCTTGAGCGAATCCATTGCGTAGACGACCTTCGGCTCGTTGCCGTGCTCGACATAGATGCGCAGGTCCACCGGCTTGCCGGAGCCGCGCACATAGGTGTCTTTCAGCACGCCGAGATCGCCGGCGACGAGCGCGAACAGGTAGCAGGGCTTCTTGAACGGATCGTTCCAGGTCGCGAAATGGCGCCCGTCCGGCAGATCGCCGCTGGCGATCATGTTGCCGTTCGACAGCAATACCGGATATTTCGCTTTGTCGGCTTCGATGCGGGTCGTGTAGACCGCGAGCACATCGGGGCGGTCCATGAAGTAGGTGATGCGGCGGAAACCTTCCGCTTCGCACTGGGTGCAGAAGATGCCGCTTGCGGTGTAGAGCCCGCTAAGCGCCGTGTTGTGCGCCGGCGCGATCTCTGTGACGATCTCGAGGGTGAATTTTTCCGGCGTGCTGGCGATGGTGAGCCGGTCGTCGGCGATTGTGTGTTCGTCTGCGGCAAGCGCGCGGCCGTCGATCGCGATCGACACCAGCGTCAGATGCTCGCCGTTCAGCACCAGTGGGCCGTTGCCCACCTTTTCCATTTTTGACGCCGCCGTGACGACCGTCTTCTCGGGATCAAGCGCGAAATTGAGCGCGAGCTCGGACACTTCATATTGTGGCGGGACGTATTCGCTGAGTTTGATGGCGCGCGGCTCTTCGGTGCGCATGCGGATTCCTTCGCTGTGACGAGGGCCGGATATAGCGCATTTGCGTCGCGCCGGTTCTCAAAAATGCGAGGGATCGAAGCCTGCTTCGCAGCCGCTTTGCGAAAGTTGTGCACGCTTCCGGCGCTAGGAAAGATTCGCGCAGAGGCGCAGAGCCGCCGAGGATTTCGCGCTAACGAGGCTCACTGAACAGGAACGCCCGGCGCGCGTTCGCGCGCCAACAATAAAACGAAAGAGCCAGACGCAGACCGCACGAGACGCGGTAGCTCTGCGCCTCTGCGCGAACCTACTGAGCGGCCGCTTTGCCTTCGACGCTGACCAGGATGTCCTGGGCTTCGTGGGCCAGTTCCGCGAGGGCGGCGGGCATCTCCTCGCCCGACTGACGGGCCCATTCGACCAGCGTGCCGGCGAGGGCGGCAAGCTGCGGGACATGCGCGATGAGGCGTGCCTGGCGCTCCACCTTTCCGGGATCGAGATCGTATTCGGCACCCGGCACGCGCCAGCCGCCCCATTCGGTCTCGCTCGTCAGAACCACCGGGTAGGTCCCCGGGACCGGATGGCGCGAGCAGTCCTGATCGGACTGCCATTTGTTGCGCGCACGCACGATGCGCCACTTCTCGCTCGCCAAATCCGTCTGTTCGTCGGCCGGCTCTTCCGCCTGCAGCTCATCGCCCGCGAACTCTCGGCCCAGACCCACGTCATAGAAGACGCGAATCGGCTCATCGAGGCCTTTGGCCCAGTGCGGCACGACGCGCTCGACCATCGCCCAGGTTCCTACCGGACGCACATACACGCGTTGGTTCTTGTGGAAGAGCGCTTTCGCCATGATCGCGGAAATCCTGCGTTTTCGGCGCAAAGGGTAACGGTGTTCTGATTAAGCGGCAGTAAAAGCAAAGCGGCGATTTGGACCCTATCTGCCCGGAAAAGCGCGAAAAAATGGAAGCGGCGTGGGATCAGATGCCGGGCGGCTGGCCGCTCGCGCCGATCTGGCCCGGTGAGGTGGGCCTGTCGTTAAGCACTTTCGAAGCCGCGGGCGGCGGCGAAATCTGCGCAATCAGGTTGGCCGGCGCGGACGGCACCACGGCGTGATGCCAGATCGTCGAGTGCGGTTCGCCGGAGAGCCGCACCGGTGTTGGCGGCGGGCAGGCGCGGCATACTGGGCCTTCGCCCAGGCTTGCGAGCGTGGCTGTGAAATCGGCATCGACGCCGATGACGCTGTCGCGGAACGCTTTCTGCCCGTCGCCTTTGATCGCCGGATAGAATTTCGCGCCGAGATAGACCGGCGTTGCGGCCGTATTTCCGGTCGCCGCGCGCAGGATGCGGACAAATCCCGAGCCGTCCGCGAAGAACGAGGCTTCGCTCTCGGCGATCCGTCCGGCCAGCGGGTCGAGGGTTAGTGCAAGCATCGGCCGGGCGCGCAGAAAAAGGTCGTGGCCCTTCGCGATTGCGGCTTCGTAGGCCTCTCCATCCTTCGCATCGGCGAGCGCCGCCGCGATCGCGCCCTGCATCTTCGCGTTCTGCACGCGGGGCGGTGCGATGGTCCGGTTGGGATCGAACGCCGCCGGGCCGTTCACGCGGGCGACGAAGATCGAGCCTTCCTCCGCATCATTTCGCACGGCGATCTGACCGGTGCGCAAGTTCTTGGCATCGCGCAGGTCGAAGATCGCCAGACCGTTCGCCGATACACCGAGCGCCACGAGCTTGTCGCCGCGCGGACCGAGGAAATCGCGCAGCGCGATCGTCTGCTGCGGCGTCGGGTGAAATGAATCGAGTGTCTGCCCCAATGTGGGCGCGGCTGCGGGGTCAGCCTGTGCTGTACCGCAAAGCAACGCGATCGCAAAAGTGGTTTCCGCTAGGGCAATGGTCTTGAAACGCATGCGACAGCCTTTCCGGCGCCACCCCGCGCACCGACAGCACGCAGGAGCGGAACTTCCTCGCCAAGCTCCCGTGGGGACAGCGTTGGCATTGGCGTCGATGCCGCTCTATCGTGCGGCCGGCACAAATAAGGAAGTTGGGGTGAACGTCCGATGAATTTCGATTTTTCCGCCGATCAGAAGGAACTGAAGGATCAGGTCAACAAATTCCTGACCGCGAACTGCACCACGAAGACCGTGCGCAAGCTCTACGACGGCAAGGACCGCTACGACGCGCAGCTGTGGAAGCAGATCGGCGAGATGGGCTGGCTGGGCACGGCCATTCCGGAGGCCTATGGCGGTCTGGGCCTCGGCTACCTCGAACTCTGCGTGATCGCGGAAGAAATGGGCCGGGCGCTGGCGCCAGTGCCGTTCAACTCGACGGTCTATCTGTTCGCCGAAGCCGTGCTGGCTGCGGGCACAGAAGAACAGAAGAAGAAGTACCTTCCCAAGGTCGCGGCAGGCGAACTGATCGGCACGTTCGCGAAAAGCGAGGGTACCGGTCCGACCCTGCCGAAAAGCATCCGCGCCACGTTCAAGGACGGCAAGCTGAGCGGCAAGAAGACGACGGTGGTGGACGGCATGGACGCCGATTTCGCGGTCGTGCTGGCGCGCGTCAACGACGATGCCGGCGAGCGCGGCCTGCAGCTCTGCGTGGTCGACCTCAAGGGCAGTGGCGTGAAGCGCGCGGAATGCGAGACGCTCGATCCGTCGCGCTGTTACGCCGACATCACCTTCGACGGCGCGGCTGCCGAAGCGCTCGGCAAGGCCGGCGAAGGCTGGTCGAATGCGCAGGCGGTCTACGACCGGGCGGCGATCCTGACCGCGTTCGAACAGGTCGGCGGCGCCGACGTCTGTCTGCAGATGGCCAAGGGCTACGCGCTGGAGCGCTATGCCTTCGGCCGCCCGATCGCGTCCTACCAGGCGATCAAGCACAAGCTCGCGGACATGTATGTGTTCAATGAGCTAGCGCGCTCCAACGCCTATTATGGCGGCTGGGCGCTTTCGACCAACGCGCATGAACTGCCGCTCGCGGCGGCGGCGGCGCGGGTGTCCGCGACACAGGCATTCGACTACGCCGCCAAGGAGAACACCCAGACGCATGGCGGCATGGGCTTCACCTGGGATGCCGATTGCCACTTCTACTACAAGCGCTCCAAGCAGCTCGGCCTCGTGCTCGGGCCGCAACGGTCCTGGAAGGACCGGCTGGTGAGCGAACTCGAAACCTCGAACGCGTAAGCGAAGGAACAGACCCATGGATTTCGAAGACAGCCCCGAAGAAGCCGCTTTCCGCGCCGAAGTGAAGACGTGGCTCGATGCCAATGCCAAGCCGCGCACGGGCAAGCGCGAGATCAACGCCGACGATATGGAAAACGGCGCCGCCAATCAGATGGCCGCATCCAAAGCCTGGCAGAAGACCAAGGCGAAGGCCGGTTATGCCCGCATCACCTGGCCGAAAGGCCAGGGCGGTATCGGCGGCACGCCGATGCAGTCGATCATCTTCGGTCAGGAGGAAGGAAAGTACGACGTTGCGAATGGCGGTCCGTTCGCCATCGGCCTCGGCATGTGCATCCCGACCCTCATGGCCTATGGCAGCGAAGACGCGAAGAAGCGCCACGTCTGGCCGGCGGTGCAGGGCGACGAGATCTGGTGCCAGCTGTTCAGCGAACCGGCGGGCGGCTCCGACGTTGCGGGCCTGCGCACCAAAGCGGAAAAGAACGGCGACACCTGGACGATCAACGGCTCCAAGATCTGGACGACGGGGGCGCAGTTCTCCGATTTCGGCATCCTGCTCACCCGTACCGATCCGAATGTGCCCAAGCACAAGGGCCTCACGATGTTCTACCTGTCGATGAAATCGCCGGGTGTGGAAATCCGGCCCATCAAGCAGGCGTCGGGCGGCAGCGGCTTCAACCAGATATTCTTCACCGACGTGAAGATCCCGGACTCGCAGCGCCTCGGCGAAGTGGGGCAGGGCTGGCAGGTCGCGCTCACCACCCTGATGCATGAGCGTCTGGCGGTCGGAGGCGGCGCCGGCGGCGGTCTCGACGTGCCGCAGCTGATGAGCCTGGCGCGCACCCTCGAGCTCGAAGACGGACCTGCGATCAAGAACGCATCGGTGCGCGAGAAGATCGCGGACTGGTACGTCAAATCGGCAGGTCTGCGCTACACGACGATGCGCACGATGACAGCGCTCAGTCGCGGCCAGCAGCCGGGGCCGGAAGCCTCGATCGCCAAGCTGGTGGTGGCGTCGAAGCTGCAGGACCTGTCGGCGTTCGCGATGGACCTCGAAGCCGAATCCGGCATCCTGCAGGGCGACGACGCACCGATGCACGGCATGTTCCAGGGCGGCTGGATGTCCTCGCCGGGCCTGCGCATCGCGGGCGGCACCGACGAGATCATGCGCAACATCATCGCCGAACGCGTGCTCGGACTGCCGCAGGACGTCCGCGTCGACAAGGACGTGCCGTTCAACAAGCTGCCGGTGAGCCGCTGAAAAAGGCGAATGGCGAAATGGCGAATAGCGAGTAATATCCACTCGCTATTCGCCACTCACTGGATCACATGGCTCTCGAAGCGCTCGAGCACTACACCATCAACTGCGCCGATCTCGACGAGACGCGCGATTTCTATCGCGACGTGCTCGGACTGACGGACGGTTTCCGCCCCAAACTCGGTTTTCACGGCTACTGGCTTTATGCCGGTGACGTGCCCGTCGTGCACCTGCTGGGTCCCGACGGTGCGCTTCCCGAGAACAGGAACACCGAGCAGGGCGGCGATACAGGCTCGCTCGACCACATCGCGTTTCGCGGCAAGGATGCGGCAGCGACCGTCGCGAAATTGAAAGAACACGGACTGCGCTTCCGCGAAAACGAAATCCGCGAGATCAAGCTGCACCAGGTGTTCGTGCGCGATCCGAACGGCATCATGGTCGAGATGAATTTCCGCGCCTGATTTCAAGACTCATCCAGGAGAAGACGATGATTGGCTATGTGACGATCGGCACGAACGATTTCGACAGGGCGAAAGGGTTCTACGGCAAGGTGCTCGCCGGGTTTAACCCGAAGCCCGGCCTCAACAACGATCGCATGTATGGCTGGCGCACGAGCGGCGGTGGCATGCTGGTTGTGTGCAAGCCCTATGACGGCGAGAAGGCGACGGCGGGCAACGGCACGATGGTCGCGCTGAACGCGCCGGATCGCGCAACAGTGGACAAGATCCATGCCGATGCGCTGGCGAACGGCGCGAAGGACGAAGGCGCGCCGGGCGACCGCGGCAACGGTTTCTACGGCGCTTACTTCCGCGATCTGGACGACAACAAGATCTGCATTTTCAAGTTTGGGTGAGCAGCGACCGGCGCGTGGGCTATAGGGTAAGTTCCATTCGCTACTCGCCATTCACCGCTTCGCCATCCCCATGATTTCCAGTCCTTGCATTAAAATCTGTGAGATCGATCCCGCGTCGCGGTTGTGCCGCGGTTGCGGCCGTTCGCTGAACGAGATCGCGCAATGGGGCTCGCTGAGCGAAGCGCAGCGGCGTGTGCTGATGGCGATCCTGCCGGAACGGATGCGCGCTGCGGGATTGCCCGAACCCGCGGCGCCGGGACAAACCGGATGACGCGCGGCCTGATCCACCATCTCGACCTGACGATCGTGGATCCGAAAGCGTCGCGGCCGTTCTACGAGGCGGTGCTCGGTTTCCTCGGTTATCGCGTCAGCTACGAGGAAGAAGGCCGCGGCTACGACTTCGATCTGCGTACGCCGGACGGCATATTCTCTTCGATCGGCATTCGGATCGGCGAAGGCCCACATGCCATGCGTGCGCACGACCGCTATTCGCCCGGCATGCATCACGCGGCGTTTCAGGCGGAGAGCCGTGCTGATGTCGACGCGCTCTACGCTTTATTGCAACGAATTGGCGCCAACGTGACCGATCCACCCGCGGACTACCCGCAATACGGCAAAGGCTACTACGCCGTGTTCTTCAGCGATCCTGACGGCCTCAAACTGGAATACGTTTACCTGCCCTAGCAGGCCAGCGCCTGATCGAGTTCGGTTTTCAGCACCGCAACCAGTTCGGCGGCAGGCAGCGCGCGCGCCAGCCGCGCTGCTTGTCCCGCCCATTGCGCGCCGTATCCGGACTCGCCCTTGGCCTTCGCGGCGGCGTTCAGCGCCTTACCGGCATCGTAGACGATCGGATAAGCAGGCAACGCATCGGGCGGTACGGTTTCGCCGAACGCGGTGAAGCGATTGACGATGGCGCGCGCTGGGCGGCCGGAGATCGCGGTGGTCAGCGTGGTGTGCTCGGCGGCTGGACTCAACACGCGCGCACGATAGGCGGCATCCGCAGCCGATTCCGGACAGGCGATGAAGGCGGTGCCGAGCTGCGCCGCACTCGCGCCGAGCGTCAGTGCCGCGGCGATCCCGGCACCATCCATGATCCCGCCCGCCGCGATGACCGGCAGTTTGGTCTGCTTCACCAGCAACCGCGTCAGCGCCATGGTGCCGAGCCGGTCGTCATGCGCGGCCGGATCGAACATGCCGCGATGGCCGCCGGCTTCGTAGCCTTGCGCCACGATCGCATCGATCTCCGCCGCTTCGATCTGGCGTGCTTCGCTCATGTTTGTGGCGGACGCCAACAGCACAATACCTGCGTCATGCAATGCCTTGATCCGGTCCGAAGGCGGAAGCCCGAAGTGGAAGCTAATGACCGCCGGCCGCGTTTCGAGCAGCATCGCCAGCATCGCATCGTCTTCGACGAAGCTCTTGTAAATCTCATGCAGCGCCTTCGGCGGCTCCGCATCGAATTCCGCGAACAGCGGCTTCAACCGTTCAAGCCAAGCCGCCTCTCGTTCGGCATTTGCGACCGCGGGCTTGTGGCAGAACAGATTGACGTTGAACGCGCGGTTCGAACGCTCGCGGATTTGCCCGATCATCGCGCGCGCGCTGTTCGCATCGGTCGCGCCGACTCCGATAGAGCCCAACCCGCCCGCATTCGAAACCCCCGCCGCCATTGCGGGCGTCGAGGTGCCCGCCATCGGCGCCTGGACGATCGGAAGCGCGATGCCGAGTTTTCCGAGAAGCGGGTTCATCGCGCGAGTTTAGCCCGATCGCGATCCTTGCGGAACGCGCGTGCCGGTCACACCGCGTCGCTGAGGGAGCGCTGTTCCAGCGGATCGGGATTGAGCAGTTTGCCCTGCATGGCGCCCAGCCAGTCGAGGCCTTCGCGCAGGCGCACATTCTCGCCGATCACGATGATGGCGGGTGCTTCGCCGGCGCGGGCCACGGCGCCCAGTTGCGCGAGCGTCGTCACGTAAGTGGTCTGCGAGGCGCGCGAAGCATCGCTGATGACAGCGGCCGGTTCGTCCGCCGCGCGTCCGGCGGCGATCAGCCGCTCGGCGATCTCGCCCGCATATTTGCGCGCCATGTAGAGCACCAGCGTCGGCGAGCCTTTTGCGACCGCCTGCCAGTCGAGAGGGGGCAGCTTGCCGTCGGCGCCGTGACCGGTGATGAAGGTCACCGCGCTGTTGGTGTCGCGATGGGTCACCGGGATTCCGGCATAGGCGATGCCGCCAATGCCCGCGGTCACGCCGGGCACGATGCGGAACGGCACACGCGCGCGCGCCAAGGTCAGGGCTTCTTCCGCGCCGCGCCCGAACACGAACGGATCGCCGCCCTTCAGCCGCAGGACGCGCTTCTTCTTCTGGGCGAGGCTCACCAGGGTGCGGGAGATGTCCGACTGTTTGCACGATTTCTTGCCGCCGCGCTTGCCCGCATAGATCAGTTCCGCGTTCGGCCGCGCGAGCTTGAGCAGCGTCGTATCGATCAGCGCGTCGTACAAAATGGCATCGGCATTTGCGATCGCATGAATGCCAAGCGCGGTGATCAGCCCCGGATCGCCCGGTCCGGCGCCCGCCAGCCACACCCAACCCGGCTCGAATGCCGGCAACCCCAGCGCGTCGGCCAGCCGTCGGGCGGCGGCGCGTTCGGCAGTGTTCAGGGCAACGGGCTCGACCATTTCACATTTCTTTCACGTGAAAGAAATCATACCACACAGACCATATGTAAGAACAGGTCACACCGCGGCAAGGCAGGCAGCGGTTGAAACGGGACATTTCCGGCTGCGCGCGGCTATAGAGAAGCGACCCTGAACAGGCTGACATGATGACCCCGCGCTCCGACCTTCAACCCAACACCTATGCCTATGAGACCGAGGCGCTGGTTACCCCGAACGGCTTTCGCGAATACGACGCGCGCTGGCTGTTCGGCAAGGAACTCAACCTGCTGGGCGTGCAGGCGCTGGGCCTCGGCCTCGGCACCTTCTTCCATGAGGCCGGCATCCGGCCGCGGGTGGCGACGGGCAACGACTATCGCTCCTATTCCGCGTCGATCAAGAACGCGCTGACGATCGGGCTGATGCAGGCTGGGTGCGAGGTGGTGGATATCGGCCTTGCGCTGTCGCCGGTCGCTTATTACGCGCAGTTCGCGCTCGACTGTCCTGCCGTCGCGATGGTGACCGCGAGCCACAACGAGAATGGCTGGACCGGGGTGAAGATGGGCGCGGCGCGGCCGCTGACCTTCGGGCCGGATGAGATGACGCGGCTGAAGCAGATCGTGCTTGGCGGCGAAGGTAAGCCGCGCGCCGGCGGCTCCTACGAACGCGTCGCGGATTTCCGCGAGCGGTATCTGCAGGCGGTCACCAAGGGTCACAAGCTCTCGCGACCCATCAAGGTGGTGGCGGCCTGCGGCAACGGCACGGCGGGCGTGTTCGCGCCGGAAGCGCTGCGCCGCATCGGCGCCGACGTGATCGCGATGGATGCCGAGCTCGACTTCACCTTCCCGAAATACAATCCGAATCCGGAAGACCTGCACATGCTGCACGCGATGGCAGATGCGGTGAAGGCGCATGGCGCGGAGATCTGCCTCGGCTTCGACGGCGACGGCGACCGCTGCGGCGTGGTGGACGATACCGGCGGCGAAGTGTTCGCCGACAAGGTGGGCGTGCTTCTGGCGCGCGACCTGTCGTCGAAACAGAAGGGCGCGGTGTTCATCGCCGATGTGAAGTCGACCGGCATCTACGAGATCGATCCGGTGCTGAAGGTGAACGGCGCGAAGACCGATTACTGGAAAACCGGCCATTCCTACATGAAGCGCCGCACCCACGAGCTGGGCGCGCTCGCCGGGTTCGAGAAGAGCGGCCACTATTTCTTCAATCCGCCGATCGGCAACGGCTATGACGACGGCATCGTCTCCGCGATCGCGATCCTGGAAATGCTGGACCGCGCCGGCGGCAAGAAGATGTCGGCGCAGGTGGAAAGCCTGCCCAAGACGTGGAGCACGCCGACCATGTCGCCCTATTGCGACGACGGGAAGAAATACGCGGTGGTCGAGGCGATGACCAAAATGTATGAAGACATGCAGGCGAAAGGCGAAACGATCCTCGGCCAGAAGATCGCCGGCATCGTCACGGTCAACGGCGTGCGTGTCACGCTGGAGGATGGCACCTGGGGCCTGGTGCGCGCATCGTCCAACAAGCCGTCGCTGGTGGTGGTGATCGAAAGTCCGGTGTCGGAGGCACAGATGCGCGCGATGTTCGCCGATCTCGACGGCCGGCTGTCCAAGCACCCGGAAGTCGGCGAGTACGATCAGAAGATTTGAGGCATGGACCGAACGCCCATCCCGATCTCGGTCGACGCCGCGCGCAAGCTGCCGTGGAAGCCGGGCCGCTCGGCCGAGGCGTTCGTCGACGGCGATCTCGAAGTCCGCTTCACGCCGAAGCCGAGCAAAGGGCCGCAGACCCCGCATTTGCGCGACGAACTTTACATCGTCGCGTCCGGCACCGGACTTTATCGTGTCGAAGATAAAGTGACGCCGGTTGGACCGGGCGATCTGCTGTTTGCGGCGGCGCACGCCGCGCACGGCTTCGACGATTTCTCGGACGACTTCGCGATCTGGGTCATCTTCTACGGGCCGCAGAAATAGCGCGATGCGCAACTGGTGGTATCTCCTGCTCGGCCCCCCGGCGGCGATGTATCTGGCGCTCATTTTCTCGCCGCAAAGCATCCTGGTGAAGACCGCGCCATACGCGAACGGCAAGCTCGCCTGCACCTATTTCACCGGCACCCGCACGGAAACGGTGCGCGAGGCACATTTCTGCGATCACCTGCATGTTCTGGTGCGCACGGATCGTGTGATCCGTTGAGATTTTTCAGCGGTCCAAGTTGTTGGGCCGTCACAGCGCTTCTATCGCAACATCGAGGCAATGGATGGATGGCCGGCACGAAAGGCCGGCCATGACGGTTGTAAAAGGGAGAGCCGTCATGGCCGGTCGGGCCGGAGCGAAGCGAAGGCCGTACCGGCCATCCATTAACACCGCTGTTGTTCATTAAGCTCCGCCATTGCACTGAGGGAGCAGGATCAAAACCAGTTCAAATCCAGCGCGTCGTACAGCATTCGGGCGGCGGTGATGCCGATGAAGAGCGCGAACAGCAGGCGCAGCTTCTTCACGTCGGTTGCATGCGCGATCTGCGCCCCGAACGGCGCCATGAAATAGCTTGCCGGCGCGATCAGCACGAAGCCAAGCAGGTTCACATAGCCGAGCGAATACGGCGGCAATCCGCTCGCGTGCCAGCCGGCGATGATCGCGCCGAGTGTGCCGGGGATGGAGATGATCGCGCCGAATGCGCTCGCGGTGCCGACCGCGCGATGGATTGGCACGCCGCACAACGTCATCGTGGGCACGCCGACCGTGCCGCCGCCGATCCCCATCATGGTGGAGATGCCGCCGATCCCGAACGGCAGCAGGGTGCCCAAAGGTCCCGTGGGCAGATGATCGGCCAGCCGCCGCTGCTCGCCGACGAACGCCAGATGCAGCGCCACCGGCAGCGCGACCAGTGCGAACACCAGCGACAACACCTGGCCGCGCGCGATCCCGGACAATGCGCTGCCCACCACCACACCCACCAGCATCGGGATCGTCCAACGGCGCAGCAAATCCCAGTCGACCGCCTTCTTCCGGTTGTGCGCGGTGACTGACGAGAACGAAGTCGGGATGATGGTCGCGAGCGAAGTGCCGGTCGCAATATGCATCCGCACGCTCTCGTCGACATGCAGCAGCGCCAGCACATGATAGAGGATCGGGACGATGACGATGCCGCCACCGACTCCCAGCATGCCGGCCACGAGCCCGCCCACGATCCCCGACAGCACGAGACCAAGCGCGAGCGTGCCCAATTCGCCATTTGAAGTAAAAGTGGAAATGTCCATCAGGCCACGGCGCGTTCCGGATGGAGAAGACCGAGCGCCTCGCGCAGCACGGAAAGACCCGCACCGCGCTTCGTCGCGTTCTCCGACAGATGGCGGCGGAACAAGCGCGCAGCCGGCCGGCCGTTGAACAGGCCCAGCATGTGTTTGGTCATCGCATGCAACGGCACGCCGCGCGCGAGCTGCTCCGCGACGTAATCGAGATAGGCGGCAACCGCCTCGTCCACACCGCGCGGCAGGCCGCCGAAGAAGCGCGCATCGACCTCGGCGAGCATCGCCGGCGCCTGATAGGCGGCACGGCCCAGCATCACGCCGTCGACCTGCGCGAGATGGACTTCCGCCGCATCGAGATCGGCGATGCCGCCATTGATCACGATGATGAGGCCGGGGTTCTCGCGCTTGATGCGATAGACGAGATCGTAATCGAGCGGCGGGATGTCCCGGTTCTCTTTCGGCGACAGCCCTTCGAGCCGGGCCTTGCGCGCATGCACCGCAAACGTTCCGACGCCGGCCTTGTTGCACTCCGCGATCATCGTGCGCAGCGCGACATCGGGCTCCTGATCGTCCACCCCGATGCGGCATTTGACCGTGATGGGAATCGCGACGGACGCGCGCATCGCGGCCACGCACTCCGCGACCAACTGCGGCTCGCGCATCAGGCACGCACCGAAGCGGCCGGACTGCACCCGGTCCGACGGACAGCCGACATTGAGGTTGATCTCGTCATAGCCGAAACCGGCGCCGATCTTCGCGGCTTCCGCCAGCCGCGCCGGTTCGCTGCCGCCGAGCTGCAGCGCCACAGGATGTTCGCGCACATCGAAGCCGATCAGCCGCGCGCGATCGCCGCGGATCACCGCTTCCGCCGTCACCATCTCGGTGTAGAGCAGCGCGCGCGCCGTCAGCAGCCGATGCAGCACCCGGCAATGCCGATCGGTCCAGTCCATCATCGGTGCAATGCTAAATCTGTGACTTATGGCACTCATTTTATATCGTAGTGGCACGAGGGGATCGGGTTTATCAGGGAATACAATCTTTCCCATATCGTTGGAACGCCGGAACCGGTTTTCGCCTTCGGCCAGTGACGGCGCGATTGCCGCACTCTATATGTTTCCCGACGCCGTGAAAGGCGCGCGGAGTTCGACGCCGTTGCCTGACACGACAAGAGAGAGAGAGAGAGAGAGAGAGAGAGAGAGAGAGAGAGAGAAGAACGCATGCCGGAACAACAGCGCGGCGCCAGCCGGACGGCGCTCGGCGTGGCGGCCATCCGCGCCGCGCACCAGCGGATCGACGGCGAACCCAAGCTGCTTGAAGATCGCATTTCGGAAAAGCTGGTCGATCGCGAGACGCTCGAACGGACGATCGCGCGTGCCGCTGCGCCGGAAGCATTGGCCTTGCGGGTTCGCGTCCTGCTGCGTAGCCGTTTCGCGGAAGAGCGCCTGGAGGCCGCGGTTCGTCGCGGCGTGCGCCAGTTCGTATGCCTCGGCGCGGGCTTCGACACGTTCGCCTATCGCCAGCCGGATTGGGCGCATAGCCTGCGGCTGTACGAGGTCGACCATGCCGCGAGCCAGTCCGCCAAGCGCGCGCATCTCGCGGAAGCGGGCATCGCGCCGCCGCCCAATCTCGAATATGTCGCGATCGACTTCGAATCGGTTTCGTTGCGCGACGGTCTTAAAGCGAGTTCACTCGACTTCGCGCAGCCTGCGTTTTTCTCCTGCCTCGGCGTTTTCGTCTATCTCAGCCGCGCGGCGGTGGACGAGATCTTCGCACTGGTCGCGGATTTCCCGCTTGGCAGCGAGATCGCGTTCACCTTCGCGTCAGGACAAGCGTTGGAGTCCGAGACCGCACGCCGTGTCGATGCTGCGGGCGAGCCGTGGCGTACCTTTCTGGATCCGGCGGAGCTGTCACGCGATCTCGAACGGCTGGGCTATGCGCCGCTGGAACTGCTCGATCTTGCGGAAACCGGCCGCCGCTTCTTCAACGGACGAACCGATCTTCTGCAGCTGCCGCCTCGCACCGGAATTGGCGCCGCCATTGTCCGGCCGAGGCATGAGGTGCATCTTCAGCCGTAGGTGAAGTCCGGCTTGCTCTGTCCGACTTCGATAATATATCCGTCCGGATCGCGGATGTAGCAGCGCGTCTCGCCGTACTTGTCCTTCGGCTCGGTGATGAACACCGCGCCGCGGCTTTTCCACAATTCGTAGCACGCCTGGATATCCGCAACCCGGATGTTCATGAAGCTGCTGATCCTGTCCGGGTCGGCGAGGACACTGAGCGTGACCGACGGCTTATCGGGAGTCGGGCCGCCGCCGACGTTGACGATGAGCCACGTGTTCGCGATCTGGATGTACCCGGGCGCGCCCTTGCCGTCGCCCCGGCTCAGAATGCGGCCGCCGAAAACCGTCTCGTAGAAGCGGGCCGACCGGTCGATGTCGGCGACGGTGAGAAAGTGGGCGATCGAGAATCCGTCCTGCGGCGGCATCCGATAGCTCTTCTGCTCGACGTTTACTTCGCTCATCGATGTCTCCAGTCCGGATTTTGGTTTTCCCCACCCCAGCGTATGCCGGACTGCGGGCTTCAACCACGCAAATCCGTCGATGCCGCGATGCGATAACGGCAAATCGTGGAGCTTTTGGCGCAATGCGGGCGTTTGCCTGATAATGTTGCGCGCAATTCATCGGCTGAGTCAGTCTGGCGCGCGCCATCGTGCGGTTGTCGAAAAGGTTTTTTTCCAAGGAGATGAAATTGAACTGGTCGTATGTCGCGCCGATCCTGCTTTTGTGCTGCTCGAACGTCTTCATGACGTTCGCGTGGTATGGCCAGCTCAAATACCCCAACACCGCGCTCTGGATCCTCATTCCGGTGAGTTGGGGCATTGCGTTCTTCGAATACTGCTTCGCGGTTCCGGCCAATCATATCGGCCATCGCGTCTATTCGGCGGCGCAGCTCAAGACGATGCAGGAAGTGATCACGTTATCGGTGTTCGCGATCTTCTCCGTGACCTATCTTGGCGAGGCGCTGCGCTGGAATCACGCGGTGTCGTTCCTCTTCCTCGTCGGCGCGGCCTATTTCGCCTTCAAATGATCCGGGACACGCTTTGTCCGCACAGGAGCAGACATGATGATGGGACTGCACGTTCTCGCCTATTTCTTCGGTGGCGCGTTTTTGTCGAACGCCATTCCGCATCTTGTGAGCGGCGTGATGGGACATCCGTTCCAGAGCCCGTTCGCCAAGCCGCCCGGCAAAGGGCTTTCCTCGTCGACCGTGAATGTGCTCTGGGGCTTTCTCAATCTTGTCGTAGCGTATCTGCTGATCTGCCGGGTCGGTGCGTTCCATCTGCGCGCGCTTTTCGACATCGGGGCGCTCGGTCTCGGGTTTTTGCTCATGAGCCTCATGGCGGCGCGCAATTTCGGTCCGCTGCACGGCGGCGATCTTCGTTGAACAGAATTGTGTGCGGGTACCACCCTCCCCTTGAGGGAGGGTCGAAATTTGCGGGAACGCAGTGGAGCAAATTTCGGGGAGGGGCAATCGGACGCGAAGAAACCCCTCCCCGAAAAATCCTTCGCTACGCTCATGGATTTTCCGACCCTCCCTCAAGGGGAGGGTGGAGTGTTTTGCGCCAATACAATCCAAAAAACCTATAGCCAGACTTCAGAACTGCAGTTCCTGCGCCGCGCGGGCGAGCGTCCTGGCGGCGCCCGTCTCATGCAGTGCTCTCAGCCATCTGCCGCTCGCCGCGACCAGCTTGTCGTTGCTGCCGAGGTCGCCGAACAGCGCAGTGATGCCAAGCAACGGCCGTGGATCTGAGCCGCCGTCGACGGCGCGAGCGCGCAGTTCGTCTGAGAGCGGATGGCGCACGTCGATCGGCTTGCCCTGCTCGTCGACGCCGCGCGCTCGCCGCAGCCATGCGGCCAATGCCAGCGCCAGCAGGTCGAACGGTTCGCCGCTCACGAGCCGGTCGCGGATGGGATCGAGCAGGATGTTCAGCGGCGCATCGGTGTTGACGCGCTCCACCGTGTCCATGATCGCGGGATTGGCGAAGCGTTCGATCAGCGTCGCTTTGTATTCGGGAAGGTCGACCCCCGGCGCCGGCAACAGGGTGGGGCCGGTCTCGCGATCCATCAGCGCGATCATGTAGTGGCGCAGGGTGGGATCGGCCATCGTCTGGTGGATGAATTGGTAGCCCATCAATCGGCCGAGTGCGGCGACCGCAAGATGGCTGGTGTTCAGCAGCCTGAGCTTCATGAACTCGTAGGGCGTCACATCGGTGACGAACTGCGCGCCGGCATCCTCCCACGCCGGCCGTCCGTCGACGAAATTGTCTTCGATCACCCACTGGGTGAAGGTTTCGGAGAACACCGGCCAGCCATCTTCGATGCCGTAACGCGCCGTCAGGTCCGCGACATCTTCCGCCCGCGTCACCGGCGTGATGCGGTCTACCATTGTGTTGGGGAAACGCGCTTCCGCTTCGATCCACGCCGCGAGGTCCGGATCGGACAGCTTTGCGAAGTCCAGCACCGTGCGCTTCAGCACATTGCCGTTGTGCTGGATGTTGTCGCAACAGAGCGCGGTGAACGGCCTGCGTGCGGCTGCCATGCGCCGGCGGTAAGCCTCTGTGACGATCCCGATTACACTCAGCGGATCGCGGGGGTTCGCGAGATCGTGTGCGATCAGCGTGTTGTTGCGGTCGAGCAGTTTGGTCGCGCGGTTGAGGCCATAGCCGTTCTCCGTCACCGTCGTGCTGACGATGCGGATTCCGTCGCCGTCTATGGCGTCGAGCAACTCGGCTGAACTCTCGCCAGCGAAGATCACTCGCGCGATCGCACCGATGATAGAGACATACTCCTCTGTGCCGCTGCGCTCCACCAGTGTGTAGAGCCCATCCTGCGCGGTAAGAACGTCGCGCATCCGGCGGTCCGCGGGCATCAAGCCGGCGCCTAAAATGCCCCAATGGCGCGCATCGCCGCGGCGCTCCATCACATCGTGGGTGTAGCGCGCCATATGCGCGCGATGGAAACCGCCGAGGCCCAGATGCACGATCCCCGGCGTGACCGTCGCAGGATCGTAGGCCGGCAATCGCACCGGTGCCTTGAATTGCGCCAGCGTCGCGCGCGAAAGCGGAAGGGAAAGCATGCGTCGATCCTCGCGTCACGTCGGCGTCAAAGCAACGCCGATACGAAAGGAGCTTAGCCGCCGGCGGAAGCGGCCGCGACGCGGACTTCGTCGCCCTGCCGAAGCGAATCCGGCGGATTGTCGATCACCCGGTCATTCGGCCCGAGGCCGGAGGCGATCTCCACCGCCGTTCCAAGATCGCGCACGATGGTGACCGGCCTGATCGTCACCTTGTTGTTCGCGCCCAGCACCGCGACGGCGGTGCCGGCATCGTTGAAGATCAGGGCGCTCGCCGGCAGGCGGATCACACCGGTGCTGGCCGGCAGGTCGAACTGCACCTGGGCATAGTCGCCGGCCTTCAACACGTGTTTGGGATTGTCGGCCTGAAGCTGCATCAGCACCGTGCCGCTCTGCGTGTCCACGGCCTGCGAGGTCGCGATCAGCGTTGCCGGAAAGGTCTGTCCCGGAAATTCGGGCACCGTGAACGTCGCCTTCATGCCGGGTGTGACCTGGGCGGAGTAGTTCTGCGGCACGTTCACATAGAGGCGCACCTTGCTGTCGTCGGCCACGGTGAACAGCGGCGTCGCGGTCGGCGTACCCACGGTGATGAGCGCGCCGATGTCGACGCCGCGGCTGGTCACGATGCCGTCGAACGGCGCGGTGATCTTCTTGAAGGTCTCCAGATCGTTCAGCCGGTCTACATTCGCCTTGGCGGCGGCAACCGCGGCGGTCTTGGCGGCGAGATCGCCGTTCTTTTCGTCCACGTCCTGCGGGGCGACGGCACCTTGTTTCGCCAGCGCATTCCACCGCGTCGCGGTTTGTGCGGAGAGCTTCCGGTTGGCGACCGCGGTGCCGAGATCGGCTTTGGCCTGCGCCAGCTGCTGATCCTGGTCGGGCACGTCGATCACCGCCAGCACCTGTCCCGCCTTCACCGGCGCTCCGATATCGGCATACCACTTCTTCAGATAGCCGCTGACGCGGGCATAGATCGGCGCGCTGTTGAACGCCTGTATGTTGCCCGGAAGCTGGAGATTGCGCGCCTTGTTGCCGGCGTTGAGGTTGATGACGCTCACCACGGGCAGGCTGTTCGCGTCCGTCCAGGTGTCGACGGTGTGGCTGGCCCACACACGTGTCAGCACGCCCACCACCACAATCACCAGGGCGAGTGCTGCGATGACTATGCCGACCAGCTTCAGCCGCGGCGGCGCGGTGTAGCGCAACAGTTCGGGACGCTCGGACACCGGCATGTCTGGCATGGGACGGTCAGGCATACGCTTCTCCGGAAGACGGTGCGACGCTTGCAGCGGGCGATTTCTTCGCCTGGCGGCCGTGAACGATACTGAACACCACCGGCACGAACATCAGCGTGGCAGCGGTTGCGAAAATGAGGCCGCCAACGACGGCGCGGCCGAGCGGTGCGTTCTGTTCGCCGCCTTCGCCGAGGCCCAACGCCATCGGCGCCATGCCGATGATCATCGCGAGCGCGGTCATCAGAACGGGGCGGAAACGTGCGACACCGGCTTCGACCGCGGCAAGCACCGCATCGCCGGTGGCGGCCAGCCGCTCGCGCGCGAAGCTCACCACCAGGATCGAATTGGCGGTCGCGACCCCCATGCACATGATCGCGCCGGTGAGCGCCGGGACCGACAGGGTCGTGCCGGTCGCGAACAGCATCCACACGATACCGGCCAGGGCCGCGGGCAGGGCAGTGATGATCACGAACGGGTCGAGCCACGACTGGAAGTTCACGACGATCAGCATATAGATCAGCACGATCGCGGCGAGCAGACCGAAGGACAGACCGGTGAACGCCGTGTTCATCGTCACGACCTGGCCGCGGATGGCCACGGTCAAGCCTTTCGCTAAGTCTTTCTTCGTGTCGGCCAACACCTTGCGCACGTCGCTGGCGACGCTGCCGAGATCGCGATCCTGTGTGGTGCCATAGAGATCGATGGAAGACATCACGTTGTAGTGCGTCACCACGGCATCGGATTGTTCGCGTGTGATCTTGCCGAGACCGCCCAGTATCTGGAGACCGCCGGACGCACCGGTAATCGGCAGGTTCTCCAGTTGCGACAGGCTGTCCACCCGGTATTCCGGCGTTTGCGCGACGATCGGATAGGACACCCCGGTCTTCGGGTTGAGCCAATAGGTCGGCGCAGTCTGCTGACTGCCGGCGAGCGAGGTCACCACGCTGTTGGTCACGTCGCGCTCGGTCAGGCCAAGCTGCGCCATCCGCGACCGGTCGACGTCTACCCGCAATTGCGGATTGTCGAACGCCTGCTGCATGCGCGCGTCGGCAAGACCGGGAATGGTTTTAAGACGGCGCAGCACCTTTTCCGCATAGGCGCGGTCCTGGTCGAGCTTGGGTCCCGCGATTTGCACGTCGATCGGCGCCGGCGCGCCGAAATTCAGGATCTGGCTCACGATATCGGCCGGAAGGAACGAGAACGTGGTGCCGGGAAAGGCGACCGGCAGCCGCTCGCGCAGCTTGCGAACGTAATCCGCCGTCGGGCCGTGGCCGTCGCGGAGGGTGATGTAGATGTCGCCGTCCTGATAACCGATCAGGCCGGAGTTGTTGTAGACCGTGTTGATCGAACTGGTCGGCAGCCCGATGTTGTCCACGATCGACGACACCTCGCGCGAGGGGATGGTCTTGCGGATCTCGCGTTCGATATCGCCGAACAGCGCCGCCGCATGCTCGATACGGGTGCCGACCGGCGGCCGCGCATGGATCGTGATGTTGCCCGCATCCACCGACGGGAAGAAGTTCGATCCCAGGAACGGCAGAAGCACGAACGACACCAGCACGAAGGCGAGGAAGCCGATGACGAACAGGCGGCGGTGGTCCATCGCCATCGCGAGCAGGTTGCGGTAGCCCTCGCGAAAATTCGCGAACCGGGATTCGAAACCGCGCTGGAAACGGACAAGCGGGTTGCTGCTCGGACCCCGATGGGCCGCAACCTCTTCGGCATGCGGCTTCAGCAGATACATCGCCATCGTCGGCACCAGCGTGCGCGACAGGATGAACGACGCGATCATCGCGAACACCACCGCCTCGGCCATCGGCACGAACAGGAAGCCGGCAACGCCCTTCAGCACGAACATCGGCACGAACACGATACAGATGCAAAGCAGCGACACGAACGCCGGCTGCACGATCTGCGCCGCCCCGTCGAGGATCGCGGTCTTCACGTCCTTGCCGTGCTCCAGATGCCAGTTGATGTTCTCGATGGTGACGGTGGCGTCGTCCACCAGGATGCCGACCGCAAGTGCGAGGCCGCCCAGGGTCATGATGTTGAGCGTCTGGCCGTTCATCCACAGCGCGGCCAGCGCCGACAGAACGGCCAGCGGGATAGAGATCGCGATAATCACGGTCGAGCGCCAGCTTCCGAGGAACAGCAAGATCATCAGGCTGGTCAGCGCCGCCGCGATCACGCCTTCGCGCATCACGCCGGAGATCGCCGCCTTCACGAAGATCGATTGATCGTTCAGGAGGCTGATCTTGAAGTTCGGGGGCAGCGTCGCCTGGAGCGCCGGCAGCGCGTCCTTCACGCCCTGCACGATGTCGAGCGTGGAGGCGGAGCCGGTTTTGAGGATGGTGGTCAGTACCGCGCGCACCCCGTCGACATGCACCACCGATTGCTGCGGCGGATTGCCGTCGCGCACATGGCCGACATCGTGGATGTAGATCGTCGCGCCGTTCACCTGCTTGATCGGCAGGTTGTTGAGGTCCTCGATCATCACCGCGGCGTCGTTCAGCTTCACGGTGTATTGCGTGGCGCCGAACTTCACCGTGCCGGCAGGCAGGATCTGGTTCTGCGCCGCGATCGCGTTCTCGACATCCTGCGCCGACAGCCCGCGTGCCTGCAGCGCCTGGGAATCGAGATCGATCTGCAGCTGGCGCACCTTGCCGCCGTAGGAATAGGGAATCGCGGCGCCCGGGATGGTGGTGAGCACCGGGCGCACGAAGTTCTGCGCCAGGTCGAGCACCTGCTGCTCCGACATGTGCTGGCCGGAGAACGCGACCTGCAGGATCGGCACCGTCGACGCGTTGTAGTTCAGGATCAGCGGCGGCGTGGTGCCGGCCGGCATCTGCTTGATCGAGGTCTGCGAGATCGACGTCACCTGTGCGGTGGCGGTGCGGATGTCGACGCCAGGCTGGAAATAGATCTTCTCGATCCCCATGCCGGGCAGCGAGGTGCTTTCGATGTGCTCGATGTCGTTGACGGTGGTGGTGAGGCCGCGCTCATAGGGCGAGATGATGCGCCCCGCCATCTCGTCCGGCGAAAGGCCGGTGTACTGGAACGCGACGCCGATCACCGGGATCTTGATGTCGGGAAAGATGTCGGTCGGCATCTGCATCGCCGCCAGCGGACCGATGATGGCGATCAGGATCGCCATCACGATGAAGGTCAGTGGCCGCTCCAGCGCGACGCGGACGATCCAGATCATGCACTCACAGCCTTCGGCACTACCTTACACGGCCGGACGAAACGTTCGCCCTGACGAAGATTTATTCCCGTGCGGTTCGCAGCGCCGAACCGGTCCTGATGCAACCCGATCTCCCCGATGTTTCGAAAAGTGTCACGTTGCGTGACTCGTTTCGAACGCTATGTTACTGACCGGTACGTTGCCGGGCGTATATACGTACCGCCCGCCAACAGCGTCAAGGCGGCAGAGTGTGACCACAAAAAGAAAACCGGCCTCGCGGCATCTCACGCATGCAAAACGCGCGCGTGCGAAACCGGCAGCGGAGCGAATCCGCGAAAGCGCACGCGATCTGTTCTACCGGCGCGGCATTCGCGCGGTCGGTGTTGACGAGATCGTGAGCAACGCGGGTGTCACGAAACCCAGTCTCTATCGGGCTTTTCCGTCGAAGGACGAACTGGCTGCGGATTATCTGCGCCACATGGGCGAAGACGGTCTGTCCCGGTTCGATAGTACGATCATGGCAAATTCCCATGATCCACGCGGCCAGTTCCGCATCTGGCTTCTCGATCTTCTCGAACGTGCGACGAAGTCCGACTATCGCGGTTGTGGTACCAGCAATGCAGCGGTGGAATACCCCGACCGTAAACATCCGGCGCGCAAAGTTGCGGCGAACATCAAGACCCGGTTTCGCCGCAAGCTCGTCGCACTCGCGCGCGCGATGGGAGCACGGCGTCCCGAGGTGCTCGGCGACGCGCTGATGCTACTCCTCGAAGGTGTCTATATGTCGTGCCAGCTGTTCGGCGCGACGGGTCCGTCCCGCGCGGCGGTGGAGACGGCCGACATGCTGATCGATGCCCACCTGAAGCGTTGATCATTACCGCTGTGCAATAAAATTGTGCCGGCCACGCGACGCTTAGGACAGTTCCGGCGTTTGCCGGAATGGAACATTATAGGGTAGGCCGCTGTGTCGGCATGGGAGCGGCGGTTGGCAAAACTCCGGGATGTGGTGATTTCGGCGGGAGAACGCGCGCTGCCGTCGATCGACCGGCTGTTGATGCGGTCCGCTGCGATCGAGGAGCATTCGGTGTTTCCCAACCGGCTGTTTCCCTGGATCCCGGCGCTGGAGGCCAACTGGACGGCAATCCGCGACGAGGCGCAGGAGCTGCTGCAGGATCGTATGATCGCGCCGCCGGTGCGCGAACTCTCGCCGGAGCATCGCAAGATCGCGGTCGACGACCGCTGGCGCTCTTTCTTCCTGTGGGCCTATGGCGTGCGGATCGATGCGAACTGCGCCCGCTGTCCGGAGACGGCGCGCATCGTGGAGCAGGTGCCGGGACTTCTCACCGCGTTCTATTCGGTGATGCTGGCGGGCGCGCATGTGCCGCGCCACACCGGGCCGACCAAGGCGATCATCACCGCGCATCTCGGCCTCATCATTCCGCTCAAGCGCGACCGCTGTCACATGCAGGTGGTCGACCAGGACGTCGTGTGGGAAGAGGGTAAGATCGTCGTGTTTGACGACATGTATCCGCACGAGGTGTGGAACGACACCGATGAAGACCGCATCATCCTGCTGCTGCATCTCAAGCGGCCGCTGAAGCAACCCGGCTCCGCGCTGCGCGATTTCTTCTTTTCGGTGCTGCGGGCCAGCCCGTTCGTGCGCGACGGCTTGAAAAATCTGGAACGCTGGGACGCGGCGAAAACCAACGGTACAGCGACTTCACCCTAGAGGTGACCGATGCGGATCAGGACCAAGCGTGTCTACGAAGCGGCGGAGCCGGAAGACGGCTTGCGCGTGCTGGTCGACCGGCTGTGGCCGCGCGGAGTCAGGAAAGATGCGATCGATCTGTGGCTGAAGGATATCGCGCCGTCCGGCGCGTTGCGCACGTGGTTCGGACACGAGCCGGAACGCTGGGCCGCGTTCCGTTCGAGATACCATAAGGAGCTGCAGGCCAATCCCAATGCGATCGCAGATCTCAAGAAAGCAGGAAGAGGCAAGACCGTAACCCCCCTCTATGGCGCGCGCGACGAAACGCACAACCAGGCCGTGGCGCTCGCGGACTATCTCAAACCGAAGCGCACGAAAAAGAAGAAGGCCTGAGCCGCCCAAACCCTTCCTTGTCATCCCGGACAAGCGATGCGTCAGCATCGCGCGATCCGGGACCCATTGTGCCGGCAGGCTGGTGTATCCGAGCGTGCCGCTCGCAAGCAGCGTGCGTTCGGGGATGGGTCCCGGCTTTCCGTTCCGCTGCGCTCCACTACAGCCGGGATGACAAATTGAGAGAGAAGGCCAACGCTCTGCCTCATATCCGCGCCTGCATGTTGTAGAGGTTGGCATAGGCGCCGTTCGCGGCCAGCAGCGCTTCGTGCGAGCCTTCTTCCTCGATGCCGTGTTCGGCCAGCACCACGATCCGTTGGGCGTGGCGGATGGTCGACAGGCGATGGGCGATCACGATGGTGGTGCGGTTGTCGATTAGTTGCTCCATGGAATCCTGCACCGCCTTCTCGCTTTCGTTGTCCAGCGAACTCGTCGCCTCGTCGAAAATAAGGATCGGTGGGTCTTTCAGGAACACGCGCGCGATGCTGAGCCGCTGCTTCTGCCCGCCCGAGAGCTTCACGCCGCGCTGTCCGATGTCGGTGTCGTAGCCGTGCGGCAGCGCCATGATGAAGGCGTGCGCATGCGCCCGCTGGGCGGCAGCGACAATCTCCGCATCGCTCGCCTCCGGTTTGCCGTAGCGCAGATTGTCGGCGACGCTGCCGGCGAACAGATAGACGTCCTGCTGCACGATGCCGATCTGTTGCCGCAGCGACTTCAGCGCGATGTGCCGGATATCCGTGCCGTCGAGCAGGATCGCCCCTTCGGTCGTGTCGTAGAACCGGGGGATCAGCGAGCAGAGCGTCGTCTTGCCGACTCCGGACGCGCCCACCAGCGCCACGAACTCGCCGGCTTTGATCGTGAGCGAGAGGTTTTTGAGAACGCGCGCGCCATCGGGCCGATAGGCGAAGCTCACATTGCGGAACGCGATCTCGCCTCTGACACCGGCAAGGTCGACGGCATTCGCGGTGTCTTCGATGTCCGGCTGGATCTCCAGCATGTCCATGAAGCGGTCGAAACCGGTGATCCCTTCCGAATAGTGCCGCGCGAAGTTCACCACGCGCTGGATCGGATCGATCAGGATCGCGATGCACAAGAGGTAGGTCACGAGGTCGGCCAGATCGAGCGATGCCCGCGCGATGCCCACCGCACCCACGACGATCACCGTGATGGTGATGAGCTGGGTGAACGCCGTTATCCCGCCGGAGAAATAGGCCTCGCTTCGGTAGCCGTCGCGCCGGCTGTCGATGAAACGCCGGTTCTCGTGGGCAAAACGCGCGTTCTCCACGGCCTCGTTGGCGAAGGATTTCACCACCCGGATGCCGGCCAGCGAATCCTCCGCCCGCGCATTGATGTCGCCGATCCGGGCTTTGCTGAGCCTAAGCGCCGCGATCATCCGCCGGTTGAAGTGGAAGGCATAGAGGGCCATGACCGGCACGAACAACAGCGTGATCGCGGTCAGCGGCACGTTGATGGTGAACAGGATGACGACCGCGCCGGTGAATTTCAGCGCCGCGATGGTGAGGTCCTCCGGCCCGTGATGGAAGAACTCGGCAAGCGAGAACAGGTCGCTGGTGATCCGCGTCATGAGCTGGCCGGTGCGTTGCTGGTCATAGAAACCGAACGAGAGCTTCTGATAATGCTCGAACAGCTCGCGGCGCATGTCGCTTTCCATCTTCGCGCCCATCACATGGCCCTGATAGTCGACGAACATGGTGCTCAGCGCCTGGATGGCGACGAGCGCCAGCATCCCCGCGCCCATCGCATAGATGCGGTCGAGCAGATCGGGCGATCCGCCCGCCAGCACATGCTTGGTGACATAGCTGGCACACAGCGGCAGCAGCACCGTGGTGATCGACACGAGCACGGCACAGGCGATGTCCGCGGCTAGCAGACCGCGATACGGGCTGTAATACGAGAGAAGTTTGCGGAGACGCGCCGCGCGCGGCGGCTTTGGTCTGGCTTTATCGGCGTCTGCATGCGCCGGATTCCCTGGGTTTTGCGATGGCATGAATCGTCATGTCCTTGTGTGTGGTGGCTCCTTTCTGGTTGGACATGGTCGTTTTCATGGGATGCTCCCGGGGATCAAGGCGCCATCATAAGCAGAAGAGTGCCGCCGGACGCCATGGCGGACGGCGCTTTTCTCGCATTTCTTGCGCCCGGTGTGGTGGCGCCGCATCACTTCCGGGATGGTCAGGCCGTCACTTTGCGCTGGTGAAGATCGCCTTCGGCATCATCACATGCACGCCCTTGTTGCGGTCGACCACCTCGGTGATGTCCGCGTCGCCCGCGACGCTTGTCAGCATATAGGCGTCGTCGCGGCTCAGGTGTTTCTCGCTCACCAGGAAATCCACCATCTCGCGCACCGCTTTGTGCGCGGCGATGGACAGGTCGTCGTCGAAACCCATTGCGATGTAATGCGTCGGCGTTTCGGCGCGCGGATAGGCGATCTTCAGGTCCTTGCGCACGACGAACTCCAGCGTGCCGATCAGCGAGGTCTCCATCGCTGTCACGTCCACTTCGCCGTTGCCTTGACCCGCGTGGCCGTCGCCGATCTCGAACAGCGCGCCCGGATTGTAGACGGGGAGATAGAGCGTCGAGCCCGCGACCAGCTCCTTGTTGTCCATGTTTCCGCCGCTGATGGTCGGCGGCGTGCTGTCATATTTGCCGAACGAGGCCGGCGGCGCCACGCCCATGCTGCCGAAGAACGGATGCAGCGGGATGTCCACGCCGGCTGCGAAATGCGCGACCATCTTTTCGCGGTCGAGCGGGATGATCTTGGTGCGCGCATAGGGGAAGTCGTCGGTCAGGATGCCGGCGCCATAACGAAAGCCGTTATAGGCATACGGAATCGCGAGGGCGATCTTTTTGATCCTGATCTCCAGCGTATCGCCCGGCTCCGCGCCGTCGATGTAGACCGGACCGTTCAGGATGTGCCCGCCGGGGCCGCGCTCGCCGAGCGGCGTCTTGTCGAACACGTCGCGCAGCGCCTGTTCGATATCGGCGGGCGCCACGCCGTTCTTCTCCAGCCCCGTGGGGCTGTTGGTCAGCAGTGTGCGGAACACCACGGTGTCGCCGGACTTGATGTGCAACACCGGCGCGCGCGCCGCGTCGTAATTGCCCCATGCCACGGTGCCTCGGCCGGCGTTGAGCGTGTAGGTGGCGGCATGCACCGGCACGGCAACGGCCAACAGCGCCGCCGCCAACAGCAGACGTGACATCGTAAAACTCCCCTGCGAAACACCGCGAACGGAGTCTATCAATTATCGCAAGCGTTGCGGCAAGCTGGACAGAATAACTTCGCCGTGGACCGCTTCGGCACCATTCATATTGCGCAGCAAAAGCAGCATGTGAAGCGGATGGCGGGAACGGCCTTCGCTACGCTCCGGCCCGCCCGGCCATGACGGTTTGGGAGGAGAACGGAGTACTTATCGCCGGCTCGATATGGGTCAGACGTCGATGGTCGCGTCCATCGTGACTTCGGCCTTCAACAGCTTCGACACCGGGCAGTTCGCTTTCGCGGTATCGGCCGCTTTCTCCGCCGCGCTTTTGTCGGCGCCTTTCGCCGTGATCGTCACCGTCAGATGCGACGACGTGATCGCGAAGCCACCGTCCTGCTGCTTGATCTCGATGGTCGCCGTCGTCGCGATGTGCGGATTGGCGATACCCGCTTTCGACAGTTCGTTCGAAAGCGCCATCGAGAAGCACGAGGCATGCGCCGCGCCGATCAGCTCTTCCGGATTGGTTCCCTTCTCGTCGCCGAAACGTGTTGCAAAACCGTAAGGCAGCGCGTTGAGCGCGCCGCTCTCGGTCGAGATCGCACCTTTGCCGCTGCGCAGATCGCCGGTCCATTCGGCGGAGCCTTTGCGTTTCATCGGAGTTTCCTTTTCGAAATCGGTTCCAGGACAACGCGGAAAAGATGCGTTCGGTCGCAAATGAGGCAGCTTTGCCGCGGATTCCGCAAGCGCGGCGTGTGCTGGAGCGCGTGCACGGTGCTTTGCCGCAGCATCGCGTGTCGCTTGGCTGGCTGCACCGTGAGCTTGAGGCGCAGGCTGTTTACCTGCTGATTTTCGTGCTGGCGCTGCTGGGAACATTGCCCGGCGCATCGCTGCCGGCCGGTCTCGCGATCTGCGCGTTGGCGGGACAGGCAATTGTTTTCGGTGGCAAGGTGGGATTGCCCGCAAAACTGGCCGCGCGCGAAATCGCGGTGCGACCGGCGCGCTACGCGCTGTCGCGCGCGATCGCGCTCTCGCGGCTGTGCGAGCGGATGGTGCCGGGTGCGCGTAGCGAAGCGCCGTCGCCTTTCCGGTTCATGGCCAACGTATTGCTGTTCGTTCTCGGCGCGACGCTTCTGATCCCGATCCCGCTTAGCAATGTGTTGCCGGCGATCGCCGCAGCCGCGTTGTCGTTGGCATTGGTCGAAGGCAGCATCGTGCTGTTCGTCGCGTCGTCGTGCGGCGCCGTCGCTTCGCTTGGCTTGATGGCCGTAACGGTATCGGCCGCGCTCACCTTCGTCAGGCTTTAGTCTTCGCGCGCCGGTGGCGCTTCGCCATGTCCGAGAGCAACGTGTGCAGGTGCGCGCGCAAAGCGGGCGGCTCCAGCACTTCGACCTCGTCGCCCAGCCGCATCAGTTCGCGTGCGCCGACATCGGCGTTTTCGATCGGCAGAGTGCAGCGGACCCAGCCGTTCTTGTCTGGCTTGCCCGCCGTCTTCGACGCCGCCTCCAGAACATGCGGCCCGAGCAGCTCGAGGCGCGAGAGACCGCGCGGCGACAACCGCACCTGCGCCTGTTCGCGAAACACACCGGCTTCGTAAGCGCGCGAACTCTTCGCCCAATAGGCGGCGAGATCGAAATCCTTCGGGCGGACGAACGGCTCGTCGGTCAGCGCCGCGTCGTGGATGTTCTCGGCACGATAGGTGCGGATCGCCTTGCCGCCCGCCTTTCCGCTTTGCGCCACGAGATACCAGGTGCCGCCTTTGAGCACGAGGCCGAGCGGGCCGAGCCTGCGGTCGACGATCCCGTCCTGTCCGGCGCGGCGATAGCGAAGCGTCAGCATCCGTTCGCGCCACACCGCATTCGCGATCACCGGCAGCGCCGGCAACGGCCGGTTGTCGCGAAACCATGCGGTGGCATCGAGATGAAAGCGCGCCGCGATGCGATCCGCCCCCGGCTGCACATTCGCCGGCAGCGCCGCGAGCAGCTTGAGCCGCGCGGTCGAGAGGAATTCCGCAAGCCCCAGTTCGGCGGCGGGACCGGGCAGGCCGGCGAGGAACAACGCTTCCGCCTCCGGCTCGGTAAGGCCGGTGAGCTTGGTGCGATAGCCGTCCTGCAGCTGGAAACCGCCGCTGCGCCCGCGGTCGGCGTAGACCGGCACGCCGGCTGCGCTCAACTGATCTATGTCGCGATGGATGGTGCGGACGGAGACCTCGAACTCCGCCGCGAGCGCCGCCGCGCTCATCCGGCCGCGCGCCTGCAGCAGCATCAGGATCGACAGAAGACGGCTCGCCAACATTTTTTGAGCCTAGCGCAGAATACATGACATCGGATGGCATATTACGGCGGCTATACCGCGCGGGACAACCCGAACGGAGATACCTCATGAAAATCCTGCCTCTTGCCTTCGCCATCCTGATGCTGCCGCTTCCCGCGCGCGCCAATGCCGATTCGCCCAAACCGAACCCGCCTGCCAATCTCAGCGGCCTGCACGCTTTCGATTTCATCGCCGGCGAATGGCGCGCCCATCATCGCCGTTTGAAAGAGCGGCTGGCCGGCAGCCACGAATGGGTCGACTTCGACGGCACGGCGAGCGCGCGCCTGCTCATGCACGGCTATGCCAACATGGACGACAACGTGTTCGCCATCCCGGGCGGTGCCTATAGCGGCGTCACGCTGCGTTCTTACGATCCCGCGACCGCACAGTGGTCGATCTGGTGGCTGGACGGACGGATGCCGGCGATCCCGCTCGATCCGCCGGTGCGCGGCCGCTTCGAACACGGCATCGGCACGTTCTATGCCGACGACACGCTGCGCGGAAAACCGATCAAGGTGCGCTTCATCTGGCACAACCTGACGCCGACCACGAGCCATTGGGAGCAGGCGTTCTCCGGTGACGGCGGCAAGACCTGGGAAACCAACTGGACCACCGATTTCGTAAAGGTGAACTGACCATGAGCACGCACGATTTCGACTTCTTCCGCGGCACCTGGCACGTTGCGCACCGCCGCCTGAAGGAACGGTTGGCTGGTTGCAAAGAATGGGAAAGCTTCGGCGGCCATTGCACCGCGCAGCTCATTTTGGGCGGGCAGGGCAATCTCGACGACAATGTGATCGAGTTTCCCGGCGGCGCTTATCGCGCGATCACCATGCGCACCTACGATCCGAAAACGGACGAATGGGCGATCTGGTGGCTTGATGCGCGCAACCCGCATGCGCTCGACGTGCCGATGAAAGGCCGCTTCGCGGATGGCGCCGGCACGTTCTTCGCCGGCGACACCTTCGGCGGAAAGCCGATCAAGGTGCGTTTCATCTGGTCGGACATCTCCCGCGACAGCGCGCGCTGGAACCAGGCGTTCTCAGCCGACGGCGGCGAGATGTGGGAAACAAACTGGGAGATGCGTTTCACGCGGGAGAGGTAAGTTTCAACTGCACCCTCGCCCCCGTTAGGGGGAGAGGGCAGGGTGAGGGGGCGCCGTGGAACGCAAATCATCGAGGCCGTCGAAGACGACACGCTATTCGAGGTGTCTGACGACGTTCTGAAACGCCTTCGTTCTACGGCGCCCCCTCACCCCGACCCTCTCCCCCATTGGGGGCGAGGGTGCTGATGAAGAGCAGAGCGAATCAAAAATTCTCCGACCACGGCCTGACGTCCAACTCCAGCGTCCAGGCGCTGCGTTGCTGGATGTGCATCGCCCAATAGGCATCGGCGATCGCATCGACATTGAGCATGCCGTCTGGGCCACGCTGCTCCTTCAGTTGCGGCATGCGCGAGAGCAGGCGGTCGCCTTCGATGCCGCCGTCCACGATCACGTGGCCGACATGGATGTCCTGCGGGCCGTATTCGCGCGCGATGCTCTGCGCCAGATTGCGCACCGCCGCTTTCGCCGCCGCGAACGGTGCGAAGTTCGCCTTGCCGCGCAAGCTGCCCGACGCGCCGGTGAAGAACAGCGAGCCGCCGCCATGCGCGAGCAGTTTCGGGATCGCGGCCTGCGCCAAAAGGAAGCCGCCCAGCGCATGTTCGCGCCAGTGCCGGGTGAAGCGCTCCTCGCTCACTTTCAGGAACGGCGCCGGTTCGTTGCTGCCGGCGTTGTGGACCGCAACCGCCAGCGGCGCCAACCGATCCGCGGTGTCGACGAAACGCTGCACGTCGGCGGCCTGGGTGACGTCGCCGGTCAGGGCTTCCGCTTTCCCGCCCGCATCCCGCAATTTTTTCAGCGTGGCCTCGAGTTTCGCCGGGGTGCGGCCGGCGATCACCACCGGATAGCCTTCGCGCGCGAAGCGCCGGGCAATCGCGGCGCCGAGGCCCTGGCTTGCGCCGACACCGGAGATGAGAACGCTTCCCTTGCGGATATCGGACATGGCCATAGCTCCCTGGGCTTGATCGGTTCGAAAGACCATATAACTACTATCATGGTAGTGACCAGAGCGGACATGGCAGCCATGCGCCGGACGAATTTCGCAAAGATGCCATGCCCGATCGCCCGCGGCCTGGAGCGGGTGGGTGAATGGTGGAGCATCCTGATCCTGCGCGATGTGCTCAGCGGCAAGACCCGCTTCGACCAGTTGCAGGACAATCTCGGCATCGCGCCCGGCATGCTGACGCGGCGGCTCAATGCGCTGGTGAAGGCAGGCCTGCTGAAACGGCAACGTTATCAGAACCGGCCGCCGCGCTACGAATACATGCCGACGGAGAAGGCGGAGGATTTCGCCGATGTGCTGCTCGCGCTGACGCTCTGGGGCAACAAGCATTTCTCAGCCGATGGACCACGGGTGCTGGTAACCGACCGCGAAACAGGCGCACTTGCCGATCCCATACTGGTGGACCGCAACACCGGCCGTCCGATGACGCGCGGGCGGTACAAATATGTTGCCGCCAGCACGCGCAAGCCCGTGTCTTCACCGCGCTAATATAACCGAGAGCTTGATTAACTTGTCATCTACTCCGCGCCTTGGGCTATCGGCGCTTGATTGAATCGACATCTAGTAGACCCAAGAAAGGGAAACGTGAGATAGTGCCCCGCTTCGGTCTATCGATAGCGAGGCACTCTCCAAGAACGGCAATCGGTCACCTTCCGCTAGCTTGTCGTTCGCATCGCCGGCTGCAGTACATTAAGCCGAACCAACGGCCTACGACTTTCCTGTTACACCAACTACATCTATCGAACATATCCTACCTCCGTTTCTACGAGTCCAGCTCGCCGACCAAATTTACGAGTCTTTTGTGCGTTGTCATTGGAGCTCGGCGTTAGCGTCGTTAGGGTTCGGGGTTTGCAAACCTCGCTGACCCCCTAAAGGAACGCTATGTTGCACTTCACAGGAGGAAACGTCGTGCCGCACGAACATAGGAAATCAATCGACTTCACCCCTACAACCGAACTGCAAAGCATGGTGCGCGGTGCAATCAAGGTTTTCCATTCCTCGCTCAAAAAGGATGTGCATCTCGACTATTTTTATCGCATTGTTAGCGATAACTTCGAAGTGAAACTATCTAACTGGTGTACGGGAACTCGAAATTCGATCGATTCAGAGCGAGAATTCACGGAATTTTTAATTCGAATATTCGATGGGACAGTACCGCGTCATCGAATAAGCTCCGCAGAGGAATATGGCAAAATCATTGAGACAGTCCGCGGCGATCACTTGTATGCAAACAAGATTGAAGACCTCCTGGCGCGCTTGAAGGATTTCAAGAACCACCTTATCGCGATAAAGGCAGACAAGGTCACTCAATCCGCTAAAGACGAGTTTGTGACGGCAATGGCCAAGCTGGAATGGCTGAAGCCGTTTGTAGGTACGAATGATGTGTATAGACAAGCCCAGGACATAGAAATTCGGCTACCAGGATTTCCGTATCACGTTCCGCAACTTTGTTCGCTGATAGCAAGTGCTGACAAGGAGCTCGTCATCCAATGCGATGCAGTTGATTTCGCCAGCTTCCGTGACTACGACCTGCACCGACAACTTATCGAAGCACTCAAGGACGCCAGCGTACGCAAGGTAAGAGTCGATTTTCTGATGTGGGCGGATGAACAGCCGATGTCATGGGCCAATCGATTTCGAAAGCCTGACGAGAGAAACGAGCGAGGCTTTCGAAGCGTACTTGAAAGTTTTTGCAAGGCGCTGACCGCAACGGCTTTAGCAGAGTCGAGCGAACTCAAGCTATTGGTGCCACTTGTCAGCGACGAAAGAGCAGTGTGGGGCCACGCTACGGGAGAGATTCAAGCTCTTCTGGCGCTTCAGATGAGACTGCACAATGAAGTGAAAGAAGAGCTGAGAGCTGCTGGGATACGGCCGCGAATTCGAAACAGAAACTCAGAATTCGGAATACTGGGGACGGCTCAAGACGAGCCGCCCGAAGGACCATTCTACTGGATTGCGGATCGGTCTTGCGGAATCTTTGTATTTCCCAAACTAGGACAAGACGCAGGTGCTTCTCTCGTTACCAATAAATTGCGACTTGAAGATACGCTAACCGATTTCTATCAGCGTTTCGATTACATCAGATCGCCTAGCAAAACATGAAGCCGAACAAACGGGAAGAGATTCTCGAGCGCGTATGCAACCCCCGAGCCCGTGCAGGAACACTAGCGACGGCGGCACGTGCTTTTGGATTATCTGAAATGCAATTGATTTGCATAAGTGCGTTCCTAGTAGGAAGCGTGTCATTCGATATTGTCGCATTTCGAGAGGGTTTGCCCCTAAAACTTTTCTGGGCGTATCTGTCGGTCGCGATAACCTTAACTGGATACTCAATCTACATCGCGCAAATGTTCCCGCAAGGCAATCGTGCGCCTATTCGGCCGCAACCGCTTTCGTGGATTGGGTTCGGCTTTCTAACCGCAGCGGGATGGATCATTCAGTCGGCACAGGGAGCTCGAGCCGGGGGGTGGTGCCTAGGTGTCACGGCCGGCGCCTGCTTTGTTATCGGCTTCCTGAGCCATTTTCGTTTTCCTCGGAATCTCGATTCTAGCAGCCTGACAGCCGCGGCAGCAGGCGTTGTACTTTTTGCATTTAGTGCAGCGACACGAAGAGCAGCTGACTGGGCTACATTTTCTTCAATCTGCGCTGCTCTGGCCGACCTCGCGTTCTATGAACCCACCGTCCGGAAAGCATGGGTGCTTCCGCACGAAGAGAGCGCAACGAACTTCTTTTTCAATAGTGTAAAATGCGTTCCCGCTCTGTTAGCACTTTCGGCCTTCACGATTCCCACGATGCTATATCTTTGTATGCTGACTGCGGTGAACGGTGCCTTCGCCATATTCCTGCTCGTGCGGCGAATGCAGGTCGCCCCGAATGGAGGCGCCAGGGGAGAACGGGTGCGCAAAGAGGAGCGAGGAGCATAGTATCGCGCATCGTGTTCTACCCCTCCAATTCCTCCCGCAGAACTTCCAGCTCCAGCCAGCGTTCTTCGGCGGCTGACAACTCCGTCTGTTTGGCGGTCAGATTCGCGGAGTTGTCGTTGAACGCCTTCGCATCGCGCGCATAGGCGTCGGGTTCGGACAGCGCCTTCTGCAGCGCGCCGATTTCTTTCTCCAATGCGGCGATCGTCTTGGGTAGCGTCTGCAGTGCGTGTTTGTCGGTGAAGTTCATTTTCTTCGCCGACGGCGCACGTTCGCGCTCGGCTTTCGGCTCGCGCGGCTTTTCCGCTTTCTTGCGCGCAGTGACGCCTTCACCGCGCTGCGCCTGCATGTCGGAATAGCCGCCGGCATATTCGATGAAATGGCCGTCGCCGTTGCTGAACAACACGCTCGTCGCCACGCGGTCGAGGAAATCGCGGTCGTGGCTCACCACGATCGCCGTGCCGGGATACTCGTCCACCAGCTCTTCCAGCAGATCGAGCGTTTCCAGGTCGAGATCGTTGGTCGGCTCGTCGAGCACCAGAAGGTTCGACGGCTGCGCCAGCAATCGTGCCAGCAAAAGCCGCGCCCGTTCGCCGCCCGACAGCACCCGCACCGGCGTGCGCGCCTGCTCCGGCGTGAACAGGAAGTCCTTCATATAGCTTACGACATGGCGCGGCTTGCCGCCGACATCGATCATGTCGCTGCCGCCGCCGATCACATTGGCGAGCGTGTCCTCGGGATGCAGCGGCGTGCGGTTCTGGTCCAGCGCCGCCATCTCGATGCTGGCGCCCATCTTCACATTGCCGCCGTCCGGTTTCAGCCGCCCGGTGAGCAGGTTGACGAGCGTCGTCTTGCCGGCGCCGTTGGGGCCGACGATGCCGACGCGGTCGCCCCGCAGGATGCGGATCGAAACGTCCTTCACCACCTCGCGTTCGCCGAAGGCCTTGGAAACCTTCTTCGCGTCGATCACCCGCGCACTCTTGGCGCCTTCGCTCTCGGTCGCCGTGAAATTCACCGAACCCGCGGCGCGTAGCGCCTCGCGCCGCTGCGAACGCAGCGCGCCGAGATCGGCCATGCGTTTGACATTGCGCTTGCGCCGGCCGCTCACGCCGTAACGCACCCAGTCTTCTTCCATGGCGATCTTACGGTTGAGCTTGTGGCGTTCGATCTCTTCCTGCTCCAGCACCTCGTCGCGCCAGTTCTCGTATTGCGCGAAGCCACGCTCGAGCCTGCGTGTCCTGCCGCGGTCGAGCCACACCGTGGCGCGCGACAGGTTGGTGAGGAAGCGCCGGTCGTGGCTGATGAGCACCAGCGCCGCGTTCATGGCGAGCAATTCGCCTTCCAGCCATTCGATCGCCGGAAGATCGAGATGGTTGGTCGGTTCGTCGAGCAGAAGGATGTCCGGGTTCGGCGCCAGCGCGCGGGCGAGCGCGGCGCGGCGCGCTTCGCCGCCGGAGAGATGCGCAACGCCCTCGCTGCCTGAGAGTCCGAGTTGACCGAGAAGCGCAAAGGCGCGCCGCGGATCGTCGCTTTCGCCCAAACCCGCTTCGACATAGTCGCGCACGGTGGCGAAGCCTGCGAGGCTCGGCTCCTGCGGCAGGTAGCGGATCACCATGCCCGGTTGCGCAAAGCGCCGGCCGCCATCGGGTTCGATCAGACCCGCCGCCACTTTCAGCAGCGTCGATTTCCCCGAACCGTTGCGTCCGACCAGGCACAGGCGCTCGCCTTCGCCGACGAACAGTTCCGCGCCGTCCAGAAGGTCGGTCGAACCGAAGGTGAGCTTGATATCCTGCAGGGTGAGAAGCGGGGCGGCGGCCATGCGCGCCTTGTGACGAGTCCGTGGCCTTTCGTAAAGATGCAATGTTCGCTTCGACGCATTCGCCGGACCGGTGATTTCGCGTAAGAAAGGGCTTCGCTATTCGGAGTCCTTTTTGCCATGCATATCGACGACGCCTTGCGCAGCCGCAAATCCTGTCGCGCGTTCAAGCCGGACCCCGTGCCGCGTGCGCTGCTGGAGGAATTGCTCACCATCGCGTCGCGCGCGCCGAGCGGCACCAACATCCAGCCGTGGAAGATGCACATCGTCGCCGGCGAAGTACGTGCGCGTCTCGAACGCGAAGTGCTTGCGCATCGCGAAACCAATCCGCCCGACACCCGCGCCGAATTCCCGCGCGAGAGCAAGCGCAAGGAGCCCTATATCGGCCGCATGCGCAAGCTCGGCAAGGACATGTACACGCTGATCGGCATTCCGAAAGGCGACGAGGCCGCGAACTGGGCGCAATGGGGCCGCAACTACAAATTCTTCGACGCGCCGGTGGGCCTGATCTTCACCATCGACAAGTCGCTCGACTGCATGAGCTTCCTCGACACCGGCATGTTCATCCAGAGCCTGCTGCTGGCCGCCAAGGCCCGCGGCCTCGACACCTGCCCGCAAGGCGCCTGGAACAACTACTGGACCGTCACCCGCCGCGTGCTGAACGTGCCGGAGGACCAGTGGATCGTGTGCGGGGTCTCGCTGGGCTGGGCCGACGAGACCCATCCGGTGAACACGCTGGTCGCCGAGC
>DASXFK010000042.1:0-14197 GCA_036489635.1 Rhizomicrobium sp.
TCGCCGCCAATCATCTTGGCTTTGCGCTCGATAACCGGGTGGCCGACGAATTGTGCGCGGATTCCGTACTTCTCGAAGAACGGCACTTCGAACGGCAGCAGCGCCAGCACCAGATCGACATAGCGGGCCATCTTCTTCGCGCGATATTGCCGTGAGGCCCACACCTGCGGCGCAACGTAATTCACCACGCCGATGGCGGGATCGGAATGCTTCAGCCGCCGGCCGATGCGATGCGTGAAATCGGGACTGTCGATCAGCACAACCGCGTCGGGACGCATGGCGAGCGCATAGTCGGCGGCATCGCGCACGCGCATGAGGATTTTGGGAATTTTGGGAACGACTTCGCGCAGGCCCATCACGGCCGTGTCGTGCAGATCGAAAAGGCTTTGCAGGCCTTGCGCCGCCATCGCCGGGCCGCCGACGCCGCTGATCTTCACCCCCTCGCCCGCCAGAGTCTTTAGCGCGATCATCAACTGCGCCCCCAGCTGATCGCCGGATGGTTCGCCGCAGATCAGCATGAGCGACAGCGGCTTTGCGGGAAGATCGCTCATTGCGCGCGCGCAAAGCCCGTGACGAACAGGCCGGCGGTGTCGGCGGCTTCGACCACCGCCTTGCGGTTGACGATCAGCGCACCGCCGTCTTCCAGCGCGATGCCGCTCAGTCCAGATGCCGCCGCGTGCGCGATCGTCTGCACGCCAATCACCGGCAAATCCGTCTTGCGGTCCTGAATGGGTTTGGGCGCCTTCACCAGCACGCCACGGCGTTTGGCGACCGTGCCGCGAATATTGTCCGGTAGGCTGGCGATGCGCTGGATCATCGCGTCCGTGCCTTCCGCCGCCTCCACCGCCAGCGCAAGCCCCTCGCAAACCACGGCAGCTTGCCCAATATCCAACGCGCCCAATTCGCGCACGATACGAACGGCAATCGCAATATCCGCTTCGTCACGGTCGGATGGCTTGGCCTTGGTGATTGTGGTCTCGCCGGCCAATAGCGCGGGCGCAGCCTCCGCTGCACTCACAATATGAAAGCCTTCGCGCTCGAACATCGCGGCAATCATGCGTAGCAGCGCATCGTCGCCGCGCAATGCCGCCGCGATGATCTTCGGCGCCGCCAATGCGCCTCTGGCGTCCACCTTTACATCGCCCCAGGCGGGGCGCGTCACCTTTCCGGCGAGGATCACATCGGTGCAGCCGTGATCGCGCAGCAAGCGAAAGATCTTTCCGGTTTCGCCGATTCCGGCACGCTCATGCGGAAATTTCTCGATGGCCGCATCTGCCGATCCGGTGAGCGCGACGAGAAAAACAGGCCGCGCGCATTCCGATGCGATGGCAATCGGCAAGTCTCCGCCACCGGCAACGATGCCCAGCGTGCTCATGCCTCTTCATCCGCGTCGTGCGCGCCGCGCTTGCGCGCCGGACAGATCGGCCGCTTGGCGGGCGCAAGAATGAAGTCCGTGATCTCGCGCACTTGCGCCACGTCCGGCCATTTGGCGGCGGCGCGTTCGGCATTGTCGTGAATGGAGCCCTGCTCGAGGAAGATCATGCGATACGCAGCGCGTGCCGCGTGAATATCCTGGCGCGGAACGTTGCGGCGGCGCAGTCCGATGAGATTGAGTCCGCCCAACCGAACATGCAATCCGATGGCGATCCCGTACGGAATGACATCCGTGCTCACGCCCGACAGGCCGCTGATGAAGGCGCCCTGCCCGACGCGGCTGAACTGTTGAACGGCGGCCAGTCCGCCCAGGATCACACGATCGCCGATCTCGACATGACCACCGAGTTGGACGCCGTTCGAAAGCGTGACGTTGCTGCCGACCTGGCAATCATGGCCGATATGGCTGTAGGCCATCAGATAATTGGCATCGCCGACGCGCGTGATTCCGCCGCCAACCCGGCTACCCGCGCTGATGGTGACGCCCTCCCGGACGATATTATTTGCACCGATGACAAGCCGTGCATCGGCCAGTATTTCGCCATGGGTCTGCGCCGGTCCGCCAAGAACTGCGTTCGGATATACAATTGTCTTTGTGCCGATTTCGGTGTGGCCCAGGATCACGACATGCGAAACGAGCTTGACGCCGTCCGCCAGCACCGCTCCGGCGCTGACCGAACAGAACGGTCCAATCTCCACCGCTGAGCCGAGACTGGCGCCTTCTTCAACGATTGCCGTTGGATGTACTGCCATTCGGGCCCTGCATCTCTTCTTCCCCGATCATCGCGCTATATTCTGCTTCCGCGCAAAGTGTATCGCCAACGAATGCCTTGCCTTCGAATTTCCACACGGGGCCGCGTTTGCGGATGGCTTTCACGGGCATCCGCAAAAGGTCGCCGGGGGTGACCGGCTTGCGGAACCGCGCCTTCTCGATGGTCATGAAATAGACCAGCCGGTTTTCGGCGGACAGCCCCATCGAATGCATGACCAGCGCGCCGGCGGCCTGCGCCAGCGCTTCCACGATCAGCACGCCGGGCATCACCGCGTATTTGGGAAAGTGTCCGCGAAAATGCGGCTCATTGTAGGAGACGGCTTTGTACGCGGTCGCGCTTTCGTGCGGAACGATGTCCGTCAACCGCTCGATGAAGAGAAACGGCTCGCGATGCGGCAGAAGCTGTTTGATCTGCTCCACATTCAGAACCAGATTTTCTTTTTCGCCCTCAGGCATTTCCGTCCCGCTTTTTCCGCTTGGCGAGAATCGCCACCGCCGCCAGTTCGCGCCGCCAATCCTTCATCAAACGCACCGGAACGCCACCATAATCCTGTCCCCCGGGAAGATCGCCCGGAGCCACGGCGCCACGCGCGGCAATCCGCGCGCCATCACCGATTCGGGCGTGATCGGCCACACCCGCCTGCCCGCCCAGCACCACGAAATCGCCAAGCTCGCAGCTTCCGGAAATCCCGGTTTGCGCGACGATGATGCAATGCCGCCCGGTGCGGGTGTTGTGCCCAATCTGCACCAGATTATCAATCTTGGTGCCTTCGCCGATAACGGTGTCTCCAAGCGCGCCGCGATCGATGGCGGTTCCCGCGCCGATTTCGACGCCGTCCTGCACGATGACGCGGCCGATCTGCGGAATCTTGACATGACCCCGCGCGCCCGACGCAAAGCCAAAACCCGGCTGGCCGATCTGCGCACCGGGGAGAATCAAAATTCGGTCGCCAAGATAGGCGTGGGAGATCGTGACGTTGCTGCCGATCTCGCAGTCGCGCCCGATGGCGACGCCGCGGCCGATGACGGTGTTGGCGCCGATCGAGGTGCCGGCGCCGATTTCGGCGTTGGCGCCGACAACGACGCCGGGCGCCAGGTTCACGGATTTGTCGAGCCTGGCGCTCGGATCGACCGCGGTCTGCTGCGCCCATTTGTCGAGCCCATGCGCCGGATAGAACAGCGCCACAGCAGCCGCGAACGCATGCGTGACCGAAGCGCACGCAAGCGCGACGGTGCCCGGCGGAATCTCGAAACCCGCCGCCTCCGGTCCGACCAGGCAATATCCCGCCTGTGTGAGCGCCAGGCTCTTGGCGCTGCTCTTGCCCGCACAAAACGCGAGATGCTGCGCGCCGGCGCCTTCCAAGGTCGCGACATCGGCGATTTCGGCGGAGCCGTCAGCGCTGGCCGGAACCGTCGCCTGCACGCGCGCCGCAAGATCGGCCAGGCGGAACGGACCGCGGTTGTCGTAGAACCGTGGATCAGCCATCGATCGTCTTGCCGGCGCGCATCGGTGGACTACCGTCCCTGCTGCGCCTGTTGGGCTTCCTGCGCCGCGAGTTGTGCCTGCACTTGCGGCGGCAGCGGCTGCAACGTCACTTTCACGGAAGGCAACTTCTGATTCAGACGCTGCACGGCCGCCGCGGTGATATCGACATCGATCGTGCCCAGCACAACGACGCTGCGGTCGAGAAGCAGATTGCCGTGGCGCTCGTTCATCAGGCCCTTCAGGATCGGGCCCAGCGCGTCTTCGACTTGCTGGCGCGCCTTGTACAAGCCGCCCTGGATATCGCCTTGGCGATCTTGCACCTTCTTCTGGAACGCCGCTTCCTTCGCCTGGAAATCCTTGATCTTCCTCGCCTTCACGTCGGGCGCCAGAATAGCGACCTGCGCGCGCAGCGCTTCGCCCTCTTTGCGCAACCCTTCGCCTTGCGCCTTGAACTGGGCTTCAGCGGATTTCGTGAAGCCCTGCAGCTGCGCCACGATGCTTTGGCCCGCTTTCGATGCCCGCAAAATCGCGTTGCGATCGATCACGAGGATTCTCGGCTCCGGCGTGGAAGTCGCCGCGGGATGGGCCGCGGCCGGAGGCGGCGGTGCCGCCCGGACGGCCGTGCCGCTCAGAAAAATCATGGAAGCGCCGGCAGCAACCGCTGCGGCGCCGGAAAGTATTGTCTTGCTCATGGTCAGAGTCCTGTTCCTGCGCTGAAGTGAATGATTTGGGATTTGTCGTAACTGGTTCTCACGAATGGAACGCCAAGATCAATTTGTACCGGTCCGAATGGTGACTTCCACGAGATGCTCAAGCCCGCCGACGCGCGGAACGCCATGTTATCCTTCACGCAGGGAAGCGCGAGGTTGTTGATGTCGACGCAGGCCTCGTTGTCGGGGTATCCCGTGAACTTGTCGATATGGCCGACGGTCCCGAAATCGCTGAACAGGGCCATGCCCACGCCGTAATCGGCGGGAAGAAAGTCCGGCAGTCGCAGCGAAACCGTGCCGATGGCGTAGGCGTTGCCGCCGATCGCGTTCTCTCCCCGGGCATGAATGTCGCGCGGGCCGACGCCGGCCAGCGCGAAGCCGCGGAAGGTGTCGCCGCCCTCGAAGAACCGCTCGTTGACACGCACGCCCTGACCGTCGAATGCGTTGATATAGCCCGCGTTCAGCGAGAACTGCGCGTTGAATGTGTTCCACAGCACCGGATGATGGATGCTGAACGTCGCCACCGAGCGCACATATTTCTCGTCGCCGCCGAAGCCCGCGAAGTCCTGGCTGAACTGGAACGTGATGCCCCGCGTCGGCTTTATCGGATCGTCGAGCGTATTGTAGTTGTAGCTGTAGCCCACCGACGATGTGGTCTCATTTCCCTGCGCCTGCTCGATCGCGATGGAGGCGTCGCCGAACGCCTTGATATCGTCAACGCGGAAAGTATAGCGCAAGCCGACCGCACCGTACTCTGAGGTTGGAAAACCCAGGCGAAGGCCGGCAGCGGTGGTGTCACCCTCATATTCCACCTGCTGGAAATCGGTGATGATCTTGTAGAGATCGAATCCCGCTTGAATCGGCCGGTCCATGAAATAGGGCTCGGTGAAGCTGAGCGAGAAGTTCTTCTCGATACCCGAGGCCTCGATGCTGGCCCTTAGATACTGGCCTGAGCCAAACAGGTTTCGCTGGGTATAGGCGAACTGTCCGACAAAGGAACTCTCCGTCGAATAGCCGGCGCCCACCGACAACTCGCCCGTGGACTGCTCCGTTACGGCGACATTAAGGATCGTGCGGTCCGGCGCACTGCCCTGCACCGGCTTGATGTCGATGTTCTTGAAATAGCCCAACGCCTTGATGCGCGTGCGCGAACGATCGACCAGCACCCGGTTGAACGCGTCGCCTTCGACGAGCCGGAACTCACGGCGAATGACCTTGTCGAGCGTATGCGTGTTCCCGGTGATGTTGATCTTCTCTACATAGACGCGCGCGCCCTGATCGATCTCGAAGATAACATCGATGGTGTGGGTCGAGCGGTTGCGTTTGATGCGCGGATGGACTTCGGCGAAGGCATAGCCCTTGTTGCCCGCCGCGTTCGTCAGCGCGTCGATGGATTTGTCCACCAGCTCGGCATTATAGGTCGAGCCGTCCACGATCGGCACGGAGGACCGCAGGATCGAAGGCTGCAGCTCCTTGATGTTGGACTGGATGACGACCTTGCCGAATTTGTAGAGCGGCCCTTCATCGAGGGTGAAGGTGATGTAGAAGTTTTGACGATCGGGCGCCAATTCCGCCACCGCGGAAACGATGCGGATGTCGGCATAGCCGTTCTTCAGATAGAAGCGGCGCAATTGCTCGCGGTCGAAGGTCAGGCGGTCTGGATCGTAATTGTCGTTGGTGGCGAGAAATTTGTACCAGGCGCTCTCTTCGGTCGCGATCTGCCCCCGCAACGTGGTGTCGTCGAACACCTTGTTACCGATGAACGAGATGCGCGCCACGCCCGTCGTCGGGCCCTCGTTGATCGAGAAGATGAGATCGACGCGATTTTGCGGCCGCTGGATGATCTGCGGGTCCACGGTGGCCGCGAACTTTCCATTGCGGCGATAGAGTTCGATGATGCGCTGGACATCCGCCTGAACCTTGGCGCGCGTGAATACGGTGCGCGGCTTGAGCTGCACTTCCTTCGTCAGGTCCTTTTCGGAAACCTTGTCGTTGCCCTCGAACACGACGCGATTGATGAGCGGGTTTTCGACAACGTCGATCGTCAGGGTCCCGCTGTCGAAGCCGAACTTCACGTCCGCGAACAGCCCGGTCGCGAACAGCGCCTTCAGCGATCTGTCCGCCGCTTCTTCGCTGTAGGGATCGCCCTGATGCAGCGTCAGATAGGAAAGTACCGTGCCCGGTTCGATGCGCTGGCTGCCGCGCACCGAGATGGCGCGGATGATCGGTCCGGGCGCCGCTGCCGGAGCCTTTGCCGTGGAAGACGCGGATTGGGCAGGCATATTTGCGAGCTGGGCGTCCGCGCCAGCGCCAACAAATACGAAAAAAGCACACGCGGCTGCCAAGGCCATGCGACTGCGTTTGGCGAATACGAAGGCGATCAAGCTCATCCGCTCGTCTCGGCTCGCGCGCGCGGGATCAAGACCGCGGCGCAGCGTTGCATCAAAATAAATTCAACCGGACGAGGTCATTCCAGGTTGCGAATACCATCAACCCCAGAACCACCGCGAGCCCCAGCCGAAAACCCAAATCCTGCGCCCGCGCATTCAGCGGCCGGCCCAGAACAGCTTCGCATCCATAGTACAGAAGATGGCCCCCGTCGAGGATAGGAATAGGAAAAAGGTTGACCATGCCGATGCTTACCGAAATGAGAGCTATCAGGCCGATGAAGTTGACCAGGCCGCTGGAGGCCACCTGCTCCGTCACGCTGGCCACGCCCAGCGGGCCCGCAAGCTGGTCCGTGCTCGCCCGTCCCGCGATCATGCGGGACAAATAGCTGAGCGAGGTGTCCACCACGAACCAGACGCGCTGTGAGGCTGCGCCCAATGCGTCAATCGGACCCAGACGCACGAAGGTGCCATTGTCGAAATCGTCCGAGGGTCCGAGCCCGACTGCGACTTTGCGAATCGTGCCCCCTTCCGGGTTCGGAAACGTGATTTCGCGCGGCTGGACGACAAACGAAACACGATGGCCGGACCTGAGCAGGGTGAGCGTCGTGGGCCGGGTGCCCGCCTTGTGAAGCTGGGCGACAATCTGGTCGAACGTCGAAACCGGCGTTCCGTTGACGCTTCGAACCCAATCGCCCGTCTTTATTCCCGCATGGGCCGCAGGAGTCCCCTTGAACACCTCGCCGATTTTCGTTCGGACCGCGACATTCTCTCCAATGCACATGAAAAACGCCGTGAAGATCACAATGGCCAGAACGAAATTCGCGGCAGGACCGGCGAACACGACGAGCGCGCGCTGATAAAGCGGCTTGAACGGAAACGCGGTCTTGCGCTCGGCTTCGGACATCTTGTCGATGGTGTCGCGATCCGGCGTGCTTGCCGGATCCAGGTCGCCGAAAAACTTCACATAGCCGCCAAACGGAATCCAAGAAATCTTCCAGCGTGTCCCCTTGCGATCGTCCCAGCCGACGATCGGCGGACCGAAGCCGATGGAGAATGTCTCCACTCTCACGCCGAACGCGCGCGCGACCAGAAAATGCCCGAGCTCGTGAAAGAATACGATGACCGTGATCATCACGAGATAGGCGGGCAGTCCGAGCGGCAACCAATCGACGAATCCCTGAAGCGCTCCCATCGAGTCTCCTACGCCGCCAGCTTGCGGCAAAAATCTCCGGCCATCGCGCGCGCCCGTCCGTCGATCTCCAAAACGGCGTCGAGACTTTCGTGCGGATCGTTCGGCTGCCGATCGGCCGATAGGGTTTCTTCCACCACCCGCGCGATGTCGAGAAAGCCGATACGCCGACCCAGAAAGGCCTGCACGGCAATCTCGTTGGCAGCGTTAAGGATGGTAGTGGCGCGCCCACCTGCACGCAAGCATTCCTGCGCCAACGCGAGGCAGGGAAATTTACCAATGTCCGGCGCTTCGAAGGTCAATGGCTTGGAGCAGACCAGATCGAGCATGCGCGACGGCGAAGCGATGCGGCGTGGCCAGGCAAGCGCATGGCTGATCGGCGTGCGCATGTCCGGCGAAGAAAGATGCGCCAGAATTGCTCCATCTGCGTAAGACACCAGACAATGGACGATGGATTGCGGATGGACGACGATTCCGAGTTTTTCTGGCGGCAGCGAGAACAGATAATGCGCCTCGATCACCTCGAGGCCCTTGTTCATCAATGTCGCGCTGTCGACGGAAATCTTCGCGCCCATCGACCAGTTGGGATGCGCCACCGCCTGCTCCGGCGTGGCCAGCGCCATGCGCTCGCGCGACCAGTCGCGAAACGGCCCGCCTGAGGCCGTGACCGTCACCTTCTCCAGTGCGTCGCGATAGATCGGATCGATAAGCTGAAAGATCGCGTTGTGCTCCGAATCCACGGGGATCACGGTCGCGCCGGAGGATGCGAGCGCATCGCGGAAGATTTCGCCCGCCGCGACGACGCATTCCTTGTTGGCAAGCGCGATGGTGGCGCCGCGTTTGGCGGCCACGAGCGCAGGCGCAAGACCTGCGGCACCTACAATCGCCGCCATGACGATGTCGGCCGGGCGCGCCGCGGCTTCGCAGATCGCCTTGGCACCGGCCGCGGTTTCGATTCCGCTTGCGGTGAGTGCGTCGCGCAATCTGGCGTGAAGGCTCTCGTCGCCGATCACGGCCAGCCTCGGGCGAATGCGCAGCGCCTGCTCGGCAAGCTTGTCGACATTGGCCTGCGCGGTGAGGACTTCGACCGGAAATGCCTGCGCGCCGTAGACGCTGCGCGCGTGCGCCACGACGTCCAGGGTGCTCACTCCCACCGAGCCTGTGCTGCCCAGCACGGTCAGGCGCCGCGCCACGACGGCGGAAAGATCGGGCAAGCCGGCAATGTCGCGCATCTGCGGGATCATGGCGTGGCCCCGAACAGCAGATCGATGTGAAATCCGAAATACAGAAGTGCTGCGACCGGCGCCACGAAGAGAATGGAGTCGATGCGGTCGAGCACGCCGCCATGTCCGGGAAGCAGATTGCCGGTGTTCTTGCGTCCGACGCTGCGCTTGAGCGAGGATTCGAAAAGGTCGCCCGCGTGGCCGATCGCCGCCATGCAGCCGCCGAACAACGCGGCCGCGATCGGGCGTCCGCCGAGAATTCCGACATAGGCCGCGATCACCGCGGCGGGAACAACAATGCCGCCGATGAATCCTGCCCAGGTTTTATTGGGCGACAGAGCGGGCATGAATTTGGGTCCGCCGATCACCTTGCCGCAGACAAGCGCGCCGGTGTCCGCAGCCCACACGACGAGAAACACGCCAAGCACGATCCAGGCCCCGCGTGCGGCCACCGCTCGCATCGCGACAAGCAGCATCGACGGCCCCGCGATGTAGAGGCCTCCGGCGAAATTCCACAGCGGCATGCCGCCGCGAAGGGCGCCGCTCAGTGCCGACATGGTCGCGCCCGCGACAAGCGCGATCCACGGCCAGATCGAATGAGGCAGCAGCACCAGCGCAACCAAACCGCCGATCAATCCCAGAGCGTTGAATATCGCGTCGATCGCATAATTCGGCACGCCGCGCATGCGGTGCCATTCCCGCACGGCCGCGGCCGCGCCGACTCCCACGAACAAGGCGAACCACGCCGTATCGCCGAACAGGCTGGCAATGGCCAGCCCGGCGAGCACAAAGCCCAGAACGATACGAAGCGGAAGCTCCCATTTCTCGCTGATGTTCGGAGCGCCTGGCGCGCGGGCCGGCGTGGAGACGTTTGCCTGTTGCGCGCTCATGCGGTGGCGGCCGCGTCCACCGCAAGGGCGCCGAAGCGGCGCTCGCGCTGGGCGAAGGTCTGGAGCGCGGCATAAAAATCCTCGCGCGTGAAATCCGGCCACATCTTTTCGACGAACACGAATTCCGAATAGGCGGATTGCCAGAGTAGGAAATTGCTCAAGCGGTATTCGCCGCTGGTTCGGATGACGAGGTCCGGATCGGGCGTGCCGGTGGTGGAAAGCCGGGATGCGAAATAGGCGATGTCGATCGTTTCCGGATCGAGTTCGCCCTTCGCTGCGGCCCGCGCCATCTCTCGCGCGGCGGAAACGATTTCCTCCTGCGAGCTGTAATCGAACGCCAGGGTGAGATTGAGGCCGGTGCCTGCCGCGGTGCGCTTTTCGCTTTCATCCATCAGCGCGATGATGTCGGCGCTGGCGCGGCTGCGATTGCCGATGAAGCGCAGGCGCGCGTTGTTTTTCACAAGCTCGTTCACATCGTCGCGCACATAGGCACGGAACAGCGCCATCAGGTGGCTGACCTCCGTCACCGGCCGCTTCCAGTTTTCCGAAGAGAACGCATAGAGCGTGAGATTCTCCAAGCCGATATCGTTTGCCGCGCGGACAATGGCGCGAACCGCCGACACGCCCGCGACATGGCCCGCCGCGCGCGGCATCATCCGCTTGTTCGCCCAGCGCCCATTGCCATCCATGACGATGGCCGCATGGCGAGGCAACTCGGCTTTTGGCGGAATGCTGGCGCTCATGACGTTACGCAGGATCAAACCTGCAGAATCTCCTGCTCCTTGGCATGCAACGTGGCATCGACATCGTGCACATGCGCATCCGTCAGTTTCTGCAGTTCCTCGCCGAGCTTATGTTGCTCATCCTGCCCGATCTTGTGATCCTTTTCCGCCTTTTTCAGGGCTTCCATGCCGTCGCGGCGCACGTTGCGAACGGCGACGCGGGCGGCTTCGGCATATTTGTGCGCGAGCTTGACCAATTCCTTGCGGCGCTCTTCGTTGAGCTCGGGAATCGGAATGCGCAGAAGCTGCCCATCCGACTGAGGATTCAGGCCGATGCCGGAATCGCGGATCGCTTTCTCCACCGCTTTCACCATGCTCTTGTCCCAAACCTGCACTGTGATGAGGCGCGGCTCCGGCGTCGAAACGGTGCCCACCTGATTGATCGGCATGGTGTTGCCATAGGCTTCAACTTTGACGGGATCGAGCAGGGCCGCGCTGGCACGGCCGGTGCGCAGGCCCGCGATCTCCGTCTTGAGCGTGGCGACGGCGCCGTTCATCCTGCGGTCCATCTCTGCTTTATTATAGGCGTCCATAATGGTTCCTCCGGGCGCGAATTCTAAACTGCTTTGGCGATAATCGTGCAGCGGCCCTTGCCCTGCAGCACGGCGGCCAGCGAGCCTTTGTCGTGGATGGAGAACACCACGATGGGGATGCCGTTTTCGCGCGAAAGGCTCACCGCGCTTGCATCCATCACCTTAAGATCGCGCGATAAGACCTCGTGATAACTCAAGAAATCGTAACGCTCGGCTTTCGGGTCTTTTTTGGGATCGGCGCTGTAGACGCCGTCAACCTGGGTGCCCTTGAGCATGGCATCGCAGTTCATCTCGGCCGCTCTTAGCGCTGCTGCGGTGTCGGTGGTGAAGAACGGGTTGCCGGTGCCGGCGGCGAAGATCACCACCCGGCCCTTCTCCATGTGCCGGATGGCCCGGCGGCGGATATAGGGCTCGCACACCGAGGTCATGGGGATGGCCGACTGCACGCGGGTCGGCACGCCGATGCGCTCCAAGGTCGCCTGCGTGGCGAGCGCGTTCATCACGGTCGCCAGCATGCCCATGTAGTCCGCGGTCGAGCGGTCGATACCCTTGGCCGCGCCCTGAAGCCCGCGGAAGATGTTGCCGCCGCCGATCACGAGGCAGACCTGCGTGCCCGCTTCAACAGCTTCCTTCACGTCGCCCGCGATGCGATCGACGGTTTTGGTGTCGATGCCGAACGCCTCGTCGCCCATCAGCGCCTCGCCGGAGACCTTCAGCAGTACACGGCGAAACTTCGGCGTCGTACTCATCGGCCTCTCCGCTGCGGTGCTCAGTGGCCCGCCATCTTGCTCACTTCGTCGGCGAAATCGCTATCGGCTTTTTCGATGCCCTCGCCCACCTGGAAGCGGACGAAGCCCTCTATCGCCACCGGCGCGCCCAGATCCTTGGACGCCTTTTCAAGCAGCTTCTCGATCTTGGTTTCGCCGTCGATCACGAAGGTCTGGTTCATCAGAACCGCTTCTTCGTAGAACTTGCGCATCCGGCCTTCGATCATCTTCTCGATGACGTTCTCGGGCTTGCCGGACTGGCGAGCGGTATCGGCGTGGATCGCTTTCTCGCGCGCCAGCGTTTCCGCCGGAACATGCGCAGCCGTCAACGCGATCGGGGCCGCGGCCGCGACATGCATCGCGAGCTGGCGGCCCAGCGCGGCGAGCTTCTCCTTGTCGGCGGTGGACTTCAACGCAACCAGCACGCCGATCTTGCCGAGTTCAGGGCCGGCAGCGTTATGCACATAGGTCGCGACGATGCCCGGATCGACGGCCAGCACCACCGCGCGGCGCACGCTCATGTTCTCGCCGATCTTGGCGATCAGTTCCTTGAGACGCGCGTCCACCGTCGCGCCGTTGTGGGCGCGCGCCAGTAGCTTCTCGACATCGCCTTCCGCCGCGAGCGCATGAGCAGCCGCGTCCTTCACGAACGCCTTGAACTCATCGTTGCGGGCGACAAAATCGGTTTCCGCATTCACTTCCACCAGCGCGCCGATATTGCCTTGCGCGGCGATGCCGATGAGGCCTTCGGCGGCGACGCGGCCGGCCTTCTTCGCGGCCTTGGACAGGCCCTTCTTGCGCAGCCAGTCGATGGCGGCTTCCATGTCGCTATTGGTTTCGGTGAGTGCGGCTTTGCAATCCATCATGCCTGCGCCGGTTTTGTCGCGCAGGTCCTTCACCATCGGTCCGGTGATATTCGACATTATGAAAACTCCGTTGTCGCTTTTAAGCGGCCGGTGCGGACGCAGCGACTTCTTCGGCTGAACGCAGATCCGGCAGCGCTTCCGACGCACCGGTATCGACACCGGCTGCAATCTGGCTTTCCGACAGACCATCGATAATCGCGCGCGCGACGAGATCGCAATAAAGAGCCAGCGCGCGCGCCGCATCATCATTGCCTGGGATCGGATAAGTGATGCCATCCGGATCGGAATTGGAATCCAGAATGGCGACAACCGGAATACCGAGCTTGCGCGCTTCAGCGACCGCGATTTGCTCTTTGTTCGTGTCGATCACGAACAGCATGTTCGGAAGGCCGCCCATTTCTTTGATGCCGCCGAGCGAACGATCCAGCTTATCGCGCTCACGCAGAAGACCAAGAAGCTCTTTCTTCTTGAGGCCCGAGCTCGCGGCCGAATTCAACGTCTCTTCGATGTTGCGCATGCGCTTGATCGAATTGGAAATGGTCTGCCAGTTCGTCAGCGTGCCGCCGAGCCAGCGATGGTTCACATAGTACTGCGCGCAACGCTTCGCAGCAGCAGCGATCGGTTCTGATGCCTGGCGCTTCGTACCGACGAACAGGATACGGCCACCGCCAGCGGCAGCTTCGCGCAAAGCGACCAATGCCTGATGCAGCAATGGGACCGACTGGGTCAGGTCGATAATGTGAATATCGTTGCGCGAGCCGTAGATGAATGGCGCCATCTTGGGATTCCAGCGCTGCTGGCGATGGCCGAAATGGGCTCCCGATTCGAGGAGCTGACGCATGGTGAAGTCTGGCAAAGCCATTGGAAACATTCTCCTTTTCCGGTTCAGTGGGCGCGGGGAGTAACCCTTGCGGGCACCGGACGGGGGCGAGGCAACACACCTCGCGAACCCAACCTCGCGCTTGGAATGGCCGGGCTTATAGGGATTTGGGCGTTCCGACGCAAGCAGCTTGCAGCGATGGAATTGGGAGCCGCCACAGAGGCTTGAGCGCGGAACCGCCATGCAGAGAGCTACCTATTCGCGGGCGAAGTCAGGCATAGAGTGCGGCCATGAGCACCGTCAAAGATTTCGCCCGCCCTGCCATCCAACGGCTT
>DASXFK010000069.1:0-6413 GCA_036489635.1 Rhizomicrobium sp.
TTTCGCGCGCGACTTGAAACCCGTGGGCCTGCACCGCATTCTAGATTCATGCGCGACGAGACGCCCATCCTGGATGCGGTCTTGCGGCCCAATCCGCCGGCCAGCCCGCGCATGCTGCTGGTGGTGCTGATCATCGTCGCCTCCATGAATGTGGCGTTTGGACTGTCCTTCATCCTGCGCGGCGCCTGGCCCATCCTGCCGTTCATGGGGCTCGACGTGGCGCTGCTCGCCTGGGCCTTCCACATCAGCAAGCGCGACGCGCAGCGCTATGAGCGCGTGACCTTGACGCACGAGAATCTCGTGATCCTGCGCCATCCGGCCAAGGGCGCCGCCATCGAGATCGCGCTCAATCCTTATTGGGTGCGGGTGGATTACGACGATCCGCCGAAACATTGGAGCCGCCTGCTGCTGAAAAGCCACGGCAAAGCCGTGCAGATCGGCAGCTTCCTGTCGCCGCCCGCGCGCCACGATTTCGCCGAACGCCTGAAATCCGCGCTCCATGCGGCGCGAAATCCGCGGTTCGCCTGAAGTTTTGCGCAAGAACCGGGTCGAAGGGCACAGTGGCGCCGCCTATCTTTGCGCCATGAACATGATCGACCCCGAAACCGGTTCAGCCTATCGCAGCATGGCCCGCGCGATCCGCTATCTGGCCGAACATTATGCCGAGCAGCCGAGCCTCGATGAGGCGGCACAAGCCGTCGGCTTGTCGCCGTTCCATTTCCAACGGCTGTTCACGCGCTATGTCGGGGTGAGCCCGAAGAACTTCGTCGGCGCGCTGACGCTCGATCACGCGAAAGCGGAGTTGAAGAGCGGCGCCAGCGTGCTCGATGCTTCTCTTGCGGTGGGATTGTCGGGCCCGTCGCGCCTGCACGATCTGGCCCTGAAGATCGAAGCGATGACACCGGGCGAATATGCCAAGGGCGGCGCAGGCCTTGTGATCGAATACGGCTTCCACGATTGCCCGTTCGGCATCGCGCTGGTGATGACGACGGCGAAAGGCTTGTGCGGTCTCGGCTTCGGCGATGAAAGCGAAGAAGCCGCGATGCTCGCCGACATGAAAGCGCGCTGGCCAAAAGCGCAGTATCGCGAGAACCCCGCGCACACCGCCAAGATCGTCAAACAGATTTTCGAGACGACGAACGGCACGTTGCCGCTGCACCTGCTCGGCACGCAATGGCAGATCAAGGTGTGGCAGGCGCTGCTCGCGATTCCGTCCGGCAAAGTCGCGACCTACAAATCCATCGCGGAAAAGGTTTGCGACGCGAAAGCCTCGCGCGCGGTCGGAACGGCGGTCGGCCGCAACCCGATCTCATGGCTGATCCCGTGCCATCGCGTCCTCGGCAGCGACGGCGCCCTGCACGGCTACCACTGGGGCCTCACCCGCAAGCGCGCGATGCTGGCGGTCGAAGCGGCGCGAGCGGCGTAAGTTTTCCTCCCCCGTTTTACGGGGGAGGGGGACCGCGGAACGCGGTGGAGGGGGTGGCTGCGACGGCGAGGATTATTCTTCAATGCCTCCGCATCCCCCTCCGTCATGCGCGACTATCGTCGCGCATGCCACCTCCCCCATAAAACGGGGGAGGAAAAGTCGGGATTACAACCCCAGCACATCGCGCATCGCATAAAGCCCGGGCTTTTTGCCCTGACCCCAGCGCGCGGCGGCCAGCGCCCCGGTGGCGAAGATGGCGCGATCCTCGGCGATATGGCGCAGCGCGATGCGTTCATGCGGACCGGCGAAAATAACTTCGTGCTCACCGACGACTGTGCCGCCGCGCAAACTCGCAAAACCGATCGCGCCGTCTTCGCGCTTGGCGTTACGGTCGCGTTCGGATTTGAGCGGCGCGTTGCGTCCCTTTGCTGCCGCTTCACCCAGCAGCAACGCGGTGCCGGACGGCGCATCCGCTTTCATGCGGTGGTGCATCTCCACGATCTCGACATCGAAACCGGGCAGCGCTTTCGCCGCTTGCTTCACCAAAGCGGCCAGCAGATTCACGCCCAGACTCATGTTGCCGGATTTGATGATAGTCGCGTGGCGCGAGGCGGCGCGGATTTTGTTTTCGTCGTCCGCGGAAAATCCCGTCGTGCCGATGACATGAACGATGCGCGCCTGCGCCGACAGCGCGGCCAACTCCACCGACGTCGCGGGCGTCGTGAAATCCACCAGCGCCTGCGCGTTCGCAATCACGGGAAGCGGATCGTCCGTCAGCATCACGCTCGCGCCGACTTCCGTGCCGAGATCGGGATGGCCCTTGTGCTCCAGCGCGCCGGTGAGTTCGAAGTTTTTGTCTTCAGCAATGGCGCGCAAAAGCGTCTGGCCCATCCGCCCGCCAGCCCCCGCGACGACGATCTTGATTCCGCTCATGGCCGCATCATCGCCGATTGCCGCTCAATGCGCGAGATGTTCGATCAGATATCCCGCCACGGCCTGCCCGAACCACGGCACGGTGACTATCAGCGCAGAAGCGCCGACCCGCATCAGCGTGAATTGATCGAACGGCCATTCCGGCGCGCCTTCGAGCCGCGTTTCATAGGCGAGCAATCCCTGAAGCCGGGTCGCGGCCTCGCCGGATGGCGCGTCCCGCACCCGGTCGATCTCGCCGCGCACGTGTTCGATTTCGAGGATCTTCTTGGTGATGATCTTGTGATGGACTTGCAGCATCACGCCTAGGAAAATCCAGAGCCCCATCGCCGCGCAGGCCAGCATGATGGCGACGGACACCAGATCTATCGACCCGCCGATGAAGAACAGGCAGGTGACGGCGCTCACCAAAAACCACGTCAGCGCGCCGCGCGCCGCCGACCGGCCTATGACGGACAGCCGATCCACGCGCAGAAGATCGATCACGAGCTCGTCGTTCACGATGGCGGAGAAGGAGGCGATTGCCTTGCGCGACAGTTCCACGCCGCGTGCGAACAGAATGGCGGAGATGGTGATCGCAACGGCGAACCACGCCATCACGGCGGGATGGGCCACGCGCGCATCGCGTTGCCCGGCGAGGATCGCGAGGCTGGCCAGAAGTCCGATCGCAACGCCCACCAGTGACGCGCGTATCAGATTGGCGTCGTCGGGCGCATAAGACGTCAGCCGCATCGCGGTCGCGTCGCCGCCGGAAAAGATCGCGGCGTAACGTTGCCGCTCACTCGCATCGCCCAGACGCGCATATCGCTGTGTGCCCAGCGCCGTGGCGATGAGAAGCGCCAGCGCCAGCGCCGGCCACGCACCGTTGTGGAAAGCCACGCCATACCCCGTCCATTCCATCGCCGACATTCCGGCGATGGCTGCGATGGCCAGATAGGTTCCGAAGAACGCGGCGAAGATGATGGCCGATGTCGCGACCGTTCCGACCGGCGACCACCCATAGAGTCTCTGCTCGAAATAGGGCGTTCCGTTCGGAAGCGTGCTGGACGCGAGGGAGGCTTCGCTCATGCCCTCATCATCGCCGATTGCTATTTCCATTGCGAGGTTGGATTTTCCCGTCACTCACAACCGTCATGGCCGCCCTTGTGGCGGCCACCCATGAACACCTTGCTGCATGGAGCGTATGGGTGGCCGGGACAAGCCCGGCCATGACGATCAATGTTATTCGTGGGAGACCGGAACGCTCAGGCTTTGGTATCGATCGAACCGCCGGGCGGTGCGGATTGGGGCGCATCGCCGCCGGCGCGCGCGACCGTCACCATCGAAGGGCGCAGCAGGCGGTCGCCGATGACATACCCCGTCTGCACCACGTCCACGATGTTGCCCGCGGGCTGGCCGTTGCCGGGGACTTCGGCGATGGCCTGATGCAGATTTGGATCGAACTTGGCGCCGGCCGTCTCGATCGGCTTCACGCCATAGCGTTCCAATGTCGCGAGCAACTGGCGCTCCGTCGCCTCCACGCCTTCGATGACGCTTTTCACTTGAGGCGCGAGAGCGCCGCGCGCATCTTCCGGCAGCGCGTTGGTGGCGCGCTGAAAATTGTCGGCCACCGCCAGGATATCGCGGGCGAATTTCGTCACCGCATATTGGCTGGCGTCGGTCTTGTCGCGCTCGGCCCGGCGGCGGGTGTTCTCCGCGTCGGCAAGGGCGCGCAGCAGGCGATCCTTCAGATCGGCCACTTCGTTCTTGAGCGCTTCGGTCTCCACGGCGCCGATATCGGCGCCGGGCTGTTCGGGCATGTAATCGTCGTTGTCGTTCATGGCTTTTCCTGAAAACGCATCAACCGAGCAAACGGCCCACGACTTTCGCCGTGTGGTCGACCATCGGGATGATGCGGGCATAGTTAAGACGGGTCGGCCCCAGCACCGCCACGACGCCGACAACCTTGCCGGCGGCATTGGCGTATGGCGCCGCGATGATCGAGGAACCGGAGAGCGAGAACAATCTGTTCTCCGAACCGATGAAGATGCGCACGCCGTCGCCGCCTTGCGCCAGCTCGAGCAGGCGGATGAGCTCGTTCTTGCGCTCGATGTCGTCGAACAAGGTGCGGATTCGTTCCAGATCGGTCTGCGCTTCCACCGTTTCCAGCAGATGCGACGCGCCGCGCACGATGAGGATCTTCTCTTCCGCCGCGCGCGCCGATTCCGAGGGCGAAGCCAGCGTCGCCAAGCCTTCCGCCACGATCTTGGCGGTGAGCTGGTCGAGTTCGGCGCGTTCGCTCTCGAGTTCTTCGGTGATCTCCGCGCGCGCCGAACCGAGCGTGCGCCCGCGCAGGCGCGCGTTCAGATAGTTTGAGGCTTCGACCAACGCCGACGCCGGCAAGCCAAGCGGCGTGTCGATAACGCGGTTTTCCACCTGGCCGTCCTCGGTCACGATCACCACCAGCGCCTTGCCGGGCGCGACGCTGACGAACTCGACATGCTTCAACGCCGAATCCTGTTTCGCGGCGACGACCAAACCGGCACAGCGCGACAGGCCCGACAGCATCAGCGTCGCCTGCGTCAGCACATCTTCGATGCCACGATTTTTTTCGGTGATGCGCGCTTCGATCGCCGCGCGCTCGTTCGGCGCAAGCTCGCCGATTTCGAGCAGGCCATCCACGAACAGGCGCAACCCGCGTTCCGTTGGCACGCGTCCGGCGCTGGTGTGCGGCGCATAGAGCAGGCCCATCGTTTCCAGATCGGCCATCACGTTGCGGATCGAAGCGGGCGACAGCGACACGGGCAGGCGCTGGGAAAGCGTGCGCGACCCAACCGGCTCGCCGGAGGTGAGGAACGCATCCACCAGATGGCGGAACACCTCGCGCGGCCGCTCGCCGAGATCGCCGGCAATCATTCTGGCGGGGTCGAGGGGGGCAGCCATAACGCTTTGATGTCTCACTATATTTTCGCGGAACGCCCGACGCGCATTGCGGGCGGGCGCGGCCAAGGCTAGGTAGCCCCCGCCAACGCGAACTTCAAGGTTGTACCATGCGCCCAAGCGGCCGCGCCAAAGATCAGATGCGCCCAGTCACCCTGGTGAAAGGCGTCGCCAAGCACGCTGAAGGCTCCTGCCTGGTGAAGTTCGGCGACACCCATGTGCTGGTCACCGCCAGCATGGAAGAAAAAGCGCCGCCGTTCCTCAAAGGCACCGGCAAGGGCTGGGTGACGGCGGAATACGGCATGCTGCCGCGCTCCACGCATGAACGCATGCGGCGCGAGGCGGCACAGGGCAAGCAATCCGGCCGCACGCAGGAGATTCAACGGCTGGTCGGGCGTAGTCTGCGCGCGATTGTCGACATGTCGGCGCTGGGCGAGCGCCAGATCGTCATCGATTGCGATGTGCTGCAAGCCGATGGCGGTACGCGCACCGCCTCGATCACGGGAGGCTTCGTGGCGCTGCATCAATGCATCGGCTTCATGAAGAAGGTCGGCATTATCACCAAGCCCGCGATCAAGGATCATGTCGCCGCGATCTCCTGCGGCATCTCCAAAGGCGAGCCGGTGCTCGATCTCGATTACGAGGAAGATTCTTCCGCCGAGACGGACGCGAATTTCGTGCTCACCGGCAGCGGTGGATTGGTGGAGATTCAAGGCACTGCCGAAGGCGCGCCGTTCAGCGACGAAGAATTCGCGCAATTGCTCAAGCTCGCGCGCAAAGGCGTGACGGAGCTGGTGGCGCTGCAGAAAGAAGCCGTCGCATGAAGCTCGCGCGCGGGCAGACGCTGGTTCTGGCGACGCACAACAAAGGCAAGGTCGTCGAGATCGCAGAACTGCTCGCGCCGTTCGGACTCGATGTGAAAAGTGCCCGCGAGTTGGGACTGCCTGAGCCCGAAGAAACTGAAACCACGTTTGCGGGCAACGCCGCGTTGAAGGCTCGCGCTGCGGCGGATGCGAGCGGGCATATCGCACTCGCCGACGATTCGGGGTTGAGCGTGACGGCGTTGGGCGGCGCGCCGGGCGTTTACACCGCGCGCTGGTCGCCGGGTGGCGACAACGCCATCGGCATCGCGCGCATT
>DASXFK010000071.1:0-2742 GCA_036489635.1 Rhizomicrobium sp.
GGCATTGGCCGCCCCTCCACCTACGCCAGCATTCTTTCCACGCTGCGCGACCGCAGCTACGTCCGCATGGACCGCAACCGCTTCATTCCGGACGACAAGGGCCGCATCGTCACCACGTTCCTGGCGAACTTCTTCAAGCGCTATGTCGAATACGGTTTCACCGCCGATCTCGAAGAGAAGCTGGACGAGGTGTCCGCCGGCGATCTCGACTGGAGGCAGTTGCTGCGCGATTTCTGGCGCGACTTCTCCGCCGCCATCGGCGAAGCGAAGGAACTGCGCATCACCGCGGTGATCGATCATCTCAACGAGATGATGGGGCCGCATCTGTTCGTGCCTGGCGACGACGGCAAGGACCCGCGCGTCTGCCCGAATTGCGGCGATGGGCAGCTCAGTCTGAAACTCGGCCGCTTTGGCGCATTCGTGGGTTGCACCAATTATCCCGAATGCCGCTACACAAGGCAGCTTGGCCAGAAGGAAGGCGAAGCCGTCGGCGGCACGCGCGAACTGGGCGTAGATCCCAACACCGGCGAGCCGGTCACGCTGCGCTCGGGCCGCTTCGGGCCTTATTTCCAGCGCGGCGAAGCGAAGGAAAAAGGCGACAAGCCGCATCGCTCCAGCGTGCCCAAGGGCACCGATCTGGCGAATGTCGATCTGGAGCTCGCGCTCAAGATGCTGTCGCTGCCGCGCGAAGTGGGCAAGCACCCCGAAGACGGCGAGCCGATCGTCGCCAATTTCGGGCGCTTCGGGCCTTACGTCTCGCACAACAAGCAATACGCCTCGCTCGATTCCGACGAGGAAGTGTTCGCCGTGGGCATCAACCGCGCCGTGACGCTGCTTGCCGAGAAGAAGGCAAAAGGGTTCAAGCGCCGCGGACCGGAAGCGCTCAAGGAACTCGGCGCCAACGCCGAAGGCACCATGATCAAGCTGATGAAGGGCCGCTACGGACCTTATGTCAGCGACGGCTCGACCAACGCCACGGTTCCCAATGGCACCGATGCAATGTCCGTCACGCTGGAGCAGGCGCTGAGTCTGATCGCCGACCGCGAAGCCAAAGGCGGCGGCAAGAAGAAAAAGAAGAAAGCGGCGCCGAAGGCGAAATCCGCGCCCAAAGCGAAGGCGCCCGCGAAAGCCAAACCGAAAAAGGCCAAGGCAAAACCCAAGGCCGAAATGGAAGAAGTAGAAAACTGAGTTGAAGAAAAAGAAGCATAACGAAAAACAATTCGTACCCCTCGATAAGGCGCGCGTTTTAGAAGCGCTTGCCAAAAACCCACAAACCACCAAACGCGATATTGCCCGCACGCTCGGCGTGAAGGGCAACGACCGCATTGCATTGAAGAAAATCTTGAAAGAACTTGAATCCGAGGGTGCGCTGACGCGCGGCCCTCATCGTACTTTTGAAAAGCCCGGAGCGTTGCCGGACGTCAGCGTCCTCGAAATCACCGGGCAGGATCCCGACGGCGAGCTGCTCGCCCGCCCGCAACGCTGGGAGAGCAACGAGCAGCCACCACACATCGTCGTCATCCCCGGCCGCGAAGACGAGCGCGGCGGCGTGCTCGGCGCCGGCGAACGCATCCTCGCGCGCTTAAGCGAAACCCGCGAAGGTTTCGAAGCGAAAATCATCAAGCGGCTGGGCGCCAGCGTTCACAAAGTGCTGGGCGTCTATCGCGAAGGCGAGCGCGGTGGCCGCATTGTTCCCATCGACCGCAAGACTCGCCACGAATTCATCGTCGATCCGCGCGACAAGGGCGGCGCAAAACCGAACGAGCTGGTGATGGCCGAGCCGCTATCGGGCCGCGCATCGGGCACCTTGCGTGCGCGCGTGACCGAACGGCTGGGCAGCATGGACGCGCCGCGCGCGGTGAGTCTCATCGCCATCCACGCCCACGGCATCCCCACGGAATTTCCCAAAGAAGTATTGCAAGAAGCAGATGCAGCCGTGCCGGTTTCCTCCCCCGTTTACGGGGGAGGTGTCGAACCCGCACGTCATGCGGGTGAGACGGAGGGGGGCGACGGCGCGCATGGCTTCCCCCCTCGCCCCTTTCAGGGGCACTTCCCCCGTGAACGGGGGGAGAAAACGCGGCGTACCGATCTGCGGAAAATCCCGCTGGTCACCATCGACCCGGAAGACGCGCGCGATCATGACGATGCCGTGTGGGCCGGACCGGACGACGATGCGAACAATCGCGGCGGCCACATCGTCATCGTCGCCATCGCCGATGTCGCCCATTACGTCACGCCCGGCTCGGCGCTGGATCGCGAGGCGTACAAGCGCGGCAACTCCGCCTATTTTCCGGATCGCGTGGTGCCGATGCTGCCGGAGCGGCTTTCCGCCGATCTGTGCTCGTTGATGGAGAACGAGGATCGTCCATGCCTCGCGGTGCGCATGATCTTCGATGCGAACGGCAACAAGAAGCGCCACGAATTCCTCCGCGGCATCATGCGTTCGGCGGCGAGCCTGACTTACAAGCAGGCGCAAGACGCGTTCGACGGCCACGACAAAAGCCCCATCGCGAAGACCGTGCTCACGCCGCTGTGGCACGCCTATCAGGCAATGGCACGCGCGCGGGACAAGCGCGATCCTCTGGCGCTAGATCTGCCGGAGCGCCGCATTATCATCGGCGCGGACGGCAAGATCGCCTCCATCGCCTACCGCGAAAGGCTGGAATCCATGCGTCTGATCGAGGAATGCATGGTCATGGCCAATGTGGCCGCCGCCGAGAGCCTGGAAGCGGCGCGCACGCC
>DASXFK010000085.1:0-23448 GCA_036489635.1 Rhizomicrobium sp.
GCGTCATCGCAACCTGCCGCATAGAAGCGATCCTCGAAATCCTCCGTGTCGGGGTCGAGACCCGAGGCGACAATCGTGAATTCATGCGTCTTCATGTTTCACCGTGAGCATGCGTGCAGCGTTCGACCGCCCGCAGAATCGCTTTGGCGTGGTCCTGCGGATTGCGCGGCGTGGACCAGACTGAAAGCTGGCAGCCTTCCCGGTCGTTCCGCGGGCAGAGCAACCGGCCCCAGCAATGGCCATGTCCTTTCCGCCAGCGCCATCCGCGCGCCTCCGCATATGCCACAGCGGCCTCGATCTCCTTGTTGGGATGCCGAGATCTCGCCACGATTAGATAGGTGAAGTGTAAACAAATGTCAACACCTACCCCCGCACTTCCATCTTGATGGGGCCTTCGGCGCGGCCGTGGATGAATTGGTCGACGTAGGGGTTGCCGCTGGTGTCGATGGTGGCGGTGGGGCCGGACCAGATGATCTTGCCTTTGTAGAGCATGGCGATCTTGTCGGCGATTTTGCGCGCGCTCACCATGTCATGCGTGATCGAGAGCGTGGTGACGCCGAGATCCTTCACGGTGGAAACGATGAGATCGTTGATCACGTCGGCCATGATGGGATCGAGGCCCGTGGTCGGCTCGTCGAAGAAGATGATTTGCGGGTCGGCCGCGATGGCGCGCGCCAGCCCCACGCGCTTCTGCATGCCCCCGGACAATTCCACCGGATAGAGCGCACCGACATCCGATGTGAGGCCGACCTTCGCGAGCTTGTCCATCGCAATGTCTCGCGCCTTCTTGCGCGACATGCCGTGCCCCTGAATCAATCCGAATGCGACGTTCTCCCAGACGGTGATGGAGTCGAACAGCGCGGCGCCCTGAAACAGCATGCCGAATTTCTTCAGATAAGCTTCGCGCGCGCGACCGCGCAGGCGTGTGACTTCCTCGCCGTCGACGAAAATCTGCCCGGCATCGGGGCGCAGGATTCCCAGCACCGACTTGATCGTCACCGATTTGCCGGTGCCCGAGCCGCCGATCACCACCAGCGATTGCCCGCGCTCGACCACAAGATCGACGCCGTCCAGCACCACCTTGGAGCCGAAACGCTTCTTGACGCCGCGAAGTTCGATTTTCGGTGTCGCCATCGCCGTCAATGCCCGAACAACACGGAGGTGAGAACATAGTTGGATGCGAGAATGAGGATCGACGCGGACACCACCGCGTTCGTCGTCGCCGCGCCTACGCCCTGCGCGCCGCCTTTGGAGTTGAAGCCGTTATAGGTTCCCATCAGCGCAATGATGAAGCCAAACACCGCCGCCTTGATGAGGCCGGAGGTCACGTCGCCCTCGCGCACGAAATCCGCGGTGTTCTTCAGGTAGACCGCGCCGTTGAAGCCCAGGCTCTCGGTGGACACCACATAGCCGCCGAACACGCCGATGGAATCCGCGATGGCGACGAGGATCGGCATCGAGATCACCGCCGCGATCAGCCGCGGCACCACGAGATATTTCATCGGGTTGGTGGAGAGCGTGGTCATCGCGTCGATCTGCTCGGTCACCTTCATGGTGCCGATTTCCGCCGCGATGGCCGCCGCCACGCGGCCCGCCACCATGAGCCCCGCGATGACGGGGCCAAGCTCGCGCGTGAGGCCCAGCACCACGATCTGGGGCACGATGGCCTCTGCGCCGTAGCGATTGCCGCCGATGTAGATTTGCAGCGCCAGCACGCCGCCGGTGAAGAACGCGGTCAGGCCAACCACCGGCAGCGAGAAATAGCCGATGCGCAAGATCTGTTTTCCGATCAGCGACCAGTAGATCGGCGGCCGGACGCAATCCACCACCGCCGTGATCGTGAACACCGTCAAGGCGCCGATTTCGCGCAGGAAGGCCAGAACAACGCGGCCGATGGCGGCGAAGACGTTCATGACGCGTCCCCGATGTAATCGCGCGGCACGCGATTGCCGATGCGCGTGATCACTTCGTAATTCGCGCTGTCGGCCCAGCCGGCGAATTCCTCGAGGCTGATCGTGTTGCCGAAGAATTCGACGTCCGCGCCCACTTGCGGCGCGGGCACGTCCGTCACATCGAGGGTGATCAGATCCATCGAAACGCGCCCCGCGATGGGTGCGCGAACGCCATCGATCGCGCCTGCCCCTTTGTTTCCGATCGCGCGCGCAATACCGTCCGCATATCCCAAGCCCACGGTAGCAAGCGTTCCCGGCCGCTTGACACGGAATGTGGCTCCGTAACCAACGCAATCTCCCCTGTCAACGCGGCGAAGCTGGAGAATACGTCCGGTCAACATCGCGGCCACGGCAAAGGGATTGGCGCCGGATTTCGAAGGGTTTCCGCCACAAAGACCGATGCCCGGACGCAGCATGTCAAAGACATAATCCTTGCCGAGCAGCGCGCCGCCGGAGGACGACAGGCTCGCCGGCGCGGGCGGCAGCATCGCCAGCGCGGCCTTGAAGCGATCGAGCTGCAAGCCGTTCATCGGGTTCGAGGCCTCGTCCGAGCAGGCAAGGTGGCTCATGACGAGCGCGAGGCGGATGTTCTTCAGGCGCACCTCTTTTTCGGACGACAGCACGCCCAGTTCATAAGCGGGCAAGCCCAAACGGTTCATGCCGGTATCGATGTGGATCGCGGCGTCCAGGGTCATGCGCACTTCGCGCGCGGCGGCGGACCATGCGGCGATTTCGGCCAGCGAATTCAGAACCGGGGTGAGATTGTTCGCGAGCAGCGCCGGCACCGCGTCGGCATACGCGCCATCGAGCACGAAAATGCGCGCCTTTGGCACTATCGGCCGCAGCGCCACGCCTTCTGCAATGCGCGCAACGAAGAAGGTGTCGCATTTGTTTTCCGCGAGCGTTCTGGCGACCGGCGCCATGCCAAGACCATAAGCGTCGGCTTTCACCACACCCGCCGCGATGCCTGCGCCGGCGCGGCGCTGGAATTCGCGGTAGTTCGCGGCGACCGCGCCCAACCGCACCGTCAGGCGCGCGACATCGAAATCGGAATGGCTCATATCCCTGCACAATGGCAGGCGCCCGGGCCGCGGGTCAAAGGCCCCCACGCGGGCAAACCTATCTTACAAAATACAGCGTTTCGAATGACTTGCCTCCAAAAGTTCCGATTTGAATTTCAAAAAAAGCCTTGGGGGGCCCCCCTCTGCTTTACCCCATCCACACCCTAGAATGGCCGCCGCTCGGCCGGGTAGCGGAAAATACGAACGAATAGAGAACAATATGAAAAAAGTCAAGCCCCCTGTTGGTATTAACCAGAGTCGACAAAAGCGCGGGCGGCCGCGGCCCAGGTGCCCCAAAATGAGATGGCGCTTGGTTTGCCTCTGGAGAGATTGAGATGAGATGGATTTGGCTGGTTGCCGTCATCGGCGCGTGCGCCACCCTGACGAGCTGCGACGATGCGGGTCCGAGCGCCCAAAAAACCGTGTCCGTGCCTGCAGCCTGCCCCTGTCACCCGGGCACCGCGCAGGGCAAAACCACGGTCGCGCAGACGTCTGCACCGGCAAAGCTCCATCATCGCCGCCATCATCAGCGTCGCGAGCATGAGGCTGCGCATGGCACAGCGCAGGCCGCAGGCTCAAATGCTTATGCCTCCGCGAGCAACACCGCGCCCGACAGCGGCATGACAGGCGTTGCGCGCGCCGGTCATCCTCACGGCATGGCCGACGCGGATCGCATGGCGCCGCAATACAGGATAATTGTGCGCAACCCTCATCGCCGGAACTGGGAACGACATCATTGGGCCCACGCCGACAACCGCTATGCTGGCAACTGGAACAGGCGTTACGCGCGCAGGGAATTCACGCAGAGTGTGCTTGCGCCTTACAACTATGTCAGTCACTCGCGCGTGACCTACGTTGAGAGCGCTGCCGGTTATGAGAACCGCGCGGGGTACGGCCCCCATATGCGCGGTCGCGCGTTCCGCGACACCATCGCGGCAACGATGACGGGCGAGCGCCTCGATCCGTGGCACGGCTACGACGTCTATTGTCCGGAGCAGTAAGGCCTATTTCTCGATCTTGGCGACAGCGGCACCGCGCGCCGGACCGAAACGGTTGTCCTGCGCGTCCCCCGCCCTGATCCCGAGCCAGATGCTAAAGCCGTATTGAATTGCCAAAGAGATAAAGACAAAGCCGAGCAGCGAAATCACGCGCACGTTAATAACGATAGCCCGATTTGCAGTGCCTGCGGCCAAAATGCGACGGAACTCATTTCCACCTACGAACCATCCGATAAGGATAGCCGCTACCATCGCACCGGCAGGAACAAGCGCCATCCACCCCGAAACGTCGATGTCATGCAGACGGCGGGCCCAGATGACCAGCCACATTACGAACAGGGCCGCCACCGCCGTGTGCACGTGCATTGCGTTGAAGACATATTGTCCGACCGTCAGCAATGCGACGGACGTCCAATATTCCCAGCGGTCGCTGCGTCCCAGAAGGTTTCCCATGCCCGGCCATATCCCAAACGGCGGGCTCACCCCTCGCGGGCAAGATCGCTGAAGCGAGTAAAGCGGTCATCGAAGAAGAGGTCAATTTTATTGGTCGCGCCGTGACGGTGTTTTTCGACCAAAACCTCGGCACGGCGGTTCGCCCGCTCCATTTTTTCATACCATTTGGCATGTTCCGGGCTGCCAGGGTCGGGCTCGCGCGATTTCAGATAATATTCTTCACGATAAACGAACATCACGACGTCGGCGTCCTGCTCGATGGAACCCGATTCACGAAGGTCGGACAGAACCGGTCGCTTGTCCTCGCGCGCATCCACGCTACGCGAAAGCTGCGACAGCGCGATCACCGGAACATCGAGTTCCTTGGCGAGAACCTTCAGGTTCTTCGATATCTCGGTGATTTCCTGGACGCGGTTCTCGACGCGTCGCGCCGGTGCCACGAGCTGGATGTGGTCGATGATGACGAGCCCAATGTTCTTCTCGCGCTTCATGCGCCGCGCGCGCGCCGCGATCTGCGCGATGGAGATGCCGCCGGTGTCGTCGATGTAGAGCGGCAAAGTCGACAAATCCTGCATCGTGAGAACGAACTTCTCCCACTCCGCCTCCGAGAACTTGCCGTTGCGGATTTTCCACATCTCGATTTCGCTCTGCTCCGACATGATACGAGCCGAGAGCTGCTGCGCCGCCATTTCGAGCGAGAAGAAAAGGATCGGCGCGCCCTTGGAGATTTCGAGGCCGGCCTCCCTGTCCTGCACATAATAGCGCGCGGCGTGGAACGCCATGTTGGTGGCGAGCGAGGTTTTGCCCATGCCGGGGCGACCCGCGATGATGATGAGATCCGACGGCTGCAAGCCGCCGAGCAGGCTATCGATATCGGTGAAACCCGACGACACGCCTGAAATGCGCCCGCCGCGCAACTGCGCCTGCTCGGCCGCATGCACCGTGCGGCGCAGGCTTTCGGTGAAATCGATGGGGCCTTCGCCATAGCGCGAGGTTTCGGCGATGCGATAGAGCGCCTTTTCCGCTTCTTCGATCTGGGCCTGCGGCGGCTTCTCGTGCGGCGCTTCGTAAGCGGTGTTGACGATGTCCTCGCCAATCCGGATGAGGCCGCGGCGCACCGCGAGTTCGTGCAGGATGCGCGCGTAATCACGCACATTGGGAAGGGCGGGCGCGGCTTGTGCGAGGCCCGCGAGATAAGCGAGGCCGCCGACTTCCACCAGACCCGGATCGTTTTTCAGCGCGGCATTGAGCGTGAGCGGCGTCGTCGCCATGCCGCCGCGCTCGGCCATGCCGACCATCGCTTCGTAAAGCCGCTGATGCAGCGGGTCGTAAAAATGCTCCGCCTTCAGCACTGACGAGGCGCGCTCGATGGCCTGGTTATCCACAAGGAACGCGCCGAGCAAAGCCTGCTCGACTTCTATGTCATAGGGGACGTGGCGATAGGCTTCCTGTTCCATCTTCTTCTTTTGATAAAAACTGCGTCCGCGGTGGAGAGCGAATCAATCCATCGAGGCCCGTCCCCGCAAGTGTAATCCTCGCCGCGCACGAAGGCATGCACAGCTTAATCGCCGCGCGGAATGCTTGACAACGGCAGGTCGCGCGGGGCGCGCGGACAGCCTCACCCTCCCAAAGGGGGTGAGAATTATGCGGCGCGGATTTGGTGCGGCATGTGGTCGGTGCCGGCGAATTTGATACGCCGCTCGTCATCGACCATGTAATCGCGCGTCATCGGCAATGCGTCGATCTGCTTGATCACCTGTATCTGATAGACCACCAGACCGTCGCGACGGAATCCCATCTCCGAACCGGCAAGATAGAACTCCCACATGCGGAAGAAGCGCTCGTCATAAAGCTTCACGACTTCATCGTGCCGCGCCACGAAGCGCTTGCGCCATTCCTTCAGCGTTTCGGCGTAATGCAGGCGCAGAACCTCGATATCCGAAACGATGAGGCGGCTGTTCTCGATCACCGGCAGCACCTCAGACAGTGCGGGCGTATAGCCGCCGGGGAAGATGTATTTGCGGATCCACGGATTGGTCGAACCCGGCCCGTCGCTGCGGCCGATGAAATGCAGCACCATCACGCCGTCATCCTTGAGCAGGTCGCGCGTTTTGGCGAAGAACTCCGGATATTGCGGCACCCCGACATGCTCGAACATGCCCACCGAGACGATGCGGTCGAACTGGCCGTCGAGGGCGCGGTAGTCGATGAGACCGAATTTGGCGCGTTCCGAAAGCCCGGCCTTGTTCGATCGCGCGCGGGCGACTTTGAGTTGTTCGTCGGACAGCGTGCAGCCCAAGACCCGTGCGCCGCAATCGCGCGCCAGGTCGAGCGCCAGGCCGCCCCATCCGGAGCCGATGTCGAGCACATCGAGATCCTCGCGATCCAGATTCAACTTGGCCGCGATGTGGCGCTTTTTGCCGACTTGAGCTTCCTCCAACGTTTCGCCGGGGGCGGAAAAATAAGCGCAGGAATATTGCTTGTCCTGATCGAGAAACAGATCGTAGAGCTGCCCCGACAGATCGTAGTGGTGATGCACGTTTGCCTTGGCGCTGGCTGCGTGATTGCGCTGGCGCAGCGGACGCAACAGCCGGCGCAACGCCCGTCCCGTCTCGATAAGAGCAATATGATGGCGCGCCTGTTCCAAGTTGAGCATCAAGACATCGAGAACATCGACGATCGAGCACTGTTCCGGCACGATGCGCCCGTCCATGAAAAGCTCGCCAAGCCGCAGCTCGGGATTCCACATCATGTCCCAGACGACGCGGCTATCGGCCAGGCGCAGCGAAGCCCGCGGCGAGCCCGCGCCGTACGTCCTGCGCCTCCCTTTGGAGTCGATGACGGTTAGCGTACCTTGGCGAATCAGTCTTGAAAGAAATAAACCCAGCATTAGCAAGTCTCCCCACACCCATATTTGAAAGGGTAATGCTTCAATGCACTGGATGAAAACCCGTTCCTGGGGCGAATTGGCCATCGCCCCGCGCCTCAAACCGTCTGAGGAGTAATTTTTATGGAGTTTCAAATAGTTACAAGATTCTTACCTGTTGGCAGTGTGGTTATCGCGCTCACCGGGGGATTTGCATTTCTAGCGGCTGCGGCTGCCGCCGATGCACCCGCGCCCATGAAAATCCCGCTCGGGCAGACGGACATCTCAACGGTCGACAGCGGCCCCTACACCATGGACAGCAATCACATGGGGATCCTGGCCCATGTCTCGCATCTGGGGTTTTCGGTGAGCATATTCCGCTTCGGCGCCGGCAAGGCGACGCTCATTTGGGACGCGAAAGATCACGCGAAGTCGAAACTCACCGCCACGGTCGAGACCAATTCCATCGAAACCAACGTGCCGGGCTTCGCCGAGGAATTGCAGGGCGCACAATATCTGGACGCGAAGAAATTTCCGCAAGCGACATTCGTATCCACCGCGTTCCGGCAAACCGACGCACAGCATGGCGATGTCGATGGCAGTTTCACGCTGCGCGGGGTGACAAAACCGGTGACGTTCCATGTCTCACTGGTGGGCGCCGGACCTGGCTTCGCCGGCGGCCCCACGATGGGGCATGTCATCGGCATCCATGCGCAGACCAGGATAAACGCAGCCGATTATGGCCTGCCTCACATCCTCAGCGTGCAACCCGTCGAACTCACCATCGACACCGAATTCGACAAGCCGGGCTAACCGAGCAGCTTTTCGTAAATCTCCGGCTTGAATCCGACCGTCAGCTTGCCGCCGATCTCGAGCACCGGACGTTTGATCATGGAGGGCTGCGCCATCATCAGCGCGATGGCCTTTTTCTCCGTGACATTCGCTTTGTCCTTGTCAGGCAGCTTCCGGAATGTCGTGCCGGCGCGATTGAGCAGCACCTCCCAGCCAACGCGCTTTATCCAATTCTCCAGCCGCGCCCGATCGATGCCGGCAAGTTTGTAGTCGTAGAATTCATATGCGACGCCATGCTTTTCCAGCCACGCGCGCGCCTTTTTCATCGTGTCGCAGTTCTTGATGCCATAGAGCGTCGTTGCCATGTCGTGCGTCCGGAAAAAAGCGCGAGACTTTAGCGGACCGCGCGTCGCTTTCGAAGGGCTGGCGGATTTTCGCAATCGCGATACGCTGGGATCCCGCCGATATGCCAACCAGGAGACACTCGTGAAGAACGCCGTCTACGACATGTGTGCCGGAACATTCGCTCCGATGCTGGGCACACTGTCCCAACTTCTCGACAAGGCCGCCCCGCAGGCGGCGAAGACCGATCTCGCCGATGCCAAGCTGGCGCCCGACATGTTTCCGCTGATGCTTCAGGTGCAGCTCGCCTGTCACCATGCACGCGATGCCGCCGCGCGCCTGACCAAGCAGGAGCCGCCCACTCTGCCCAAAGAGACCGAGACACTCGATCAACTCAAGGCGCGCATCGCCCGGACCATCGAGCATCTGAATGCCATCGAAGCAGACGCGTTCGACGGCGCGAAAAAGCGCAAGATCGAGTTCCAGCTTCAGGGGCCGGCGTGGTTTGAAGGAACCGGCCTGGAATTCCTGCGAGACTGGTCGCTGCCGCATTTCTATTTCCACGTCGTCACCGCTTACGACATCCTGCGCAATCAGGGCGTGGGGCTGGGCAAGCGCGATTATATGAGCCATATCGGCGGACACATCCGCCAGCGGGGATAACGCGCCAATCCATATGGATTGATCGGCTGCGCTTGGCTAGGCTTGCCCTTCGGGCGATACGGAGCACTACCATGCGTTTGGGGATTTTCGTCGGGCGCGCCGTCGCGGGCGCGGCGGTCGTTGTGCTTGCCGGTACCGGCTTCGGCCAGGCCGCCACCCATCACGTCATTTCGCGGGAGGTTCCGGCCGTCGTTTTGTCACATGCCGCGGTGCGCGTCGGCGCGCCGGAGGCGGCCCAGCAGTTCCATCTGGCCGTGGCGCTGCCCATGCGCAATATGGCGCAGCTCCATGCGCTGCTGGCGCGGATCACAAATCCCGACAGCCCGTTCTTTCGTCACTATCTGACGGTGGCGCAATTCGCCGACCGTTTCGGGCCCACGCCGTTCGACTATGCGAAGGCGCTGAATTATTTCGCAGGCGCGGGCCTGCAGGTCACCGGCACGAGCGCGAACCGCTTCCTCATCGATCTGACGGGAAACGTGCGCGACATCGAACGCGTGTTCCATGTCAAGCTGGGCCTCTACAAACACCCCACCGAAGCGCGCCTGTTCTTCGCGCCTGACCGCGAGCCGACCGTCGATCTGGATGTGCCCGTGTTGTCCGTCGAGGGCCTGGACAATTTCGAACTGCCCCAGCCGCGAATGATGCAGGGCGCGCCAGGCACTGCGCGCGCCGGCTCGGGTCCGGGCGGACAGTTCATCCCCAGCGATATCCGCGCCGCCTATTACGGCGGATCGAAGCTGACCGGCGCGGGACAATCGCTCGGGCTGATGGAACTCAAAGGCTACAATCTTTCCGACGTCAAATTGCTGTTCAAGACGGTCAAGCAGCCCCTGAAACCCAAAGTGGTGGCGATTTCCGTCGCCGGCGCCGCGACGGACTGCACATGCCATGACGCCGAACAAGCGCTCGACATCGAATATGCCATCGGCATGGCGCCGGGCCTCAAGCAAGTCCAAGTGTATGTCGGAAATTCCGCCACCAGCGTGCTGAATAAAATGGCGAGTCAGAATACCAGCGCCCAACTCAGCACATCCTGGGGCTGGGGTGAGCACTTTGCCAGCAACGATGCGTTGTTCCTGGAAATGGCGACACAAGGCCAGACTTTCCTGACCGCCAGCGGCGACAATTCAAGCTTGCAAGCCAGCGGGCCGTGGCCGGAAGAAGACGCCAACCTGACGGCGGTGGGCGGCACCGATCTGGTCACCAACGGGCCGGGCAAATCCTGGGAATCGGAAACCGGCTGGAAAGACAGCGCCGGCGGTCCGTCGCTGGACACGACCATCCTGGTCGCGAGCTATCAACTTCCATTCATCGACAAAGCGAATGGCGGATCCAAGACGCTTCGCAATGTGCCCGACATCGCCGGCGACGCAAATTTCAACAATTACATCTGCGCCAATGGCAGGTGCGAGGGCGGCTGGGGAGGAACAAGCTTCGCCTCGCCCATCTGGGCCGGTTACATCGCGTTGGCCAATGAGAGCGCGGCGGATCAAGGCAAGCCGCGCATCGGATTCCTCAATCCGGCGCTTTATCGGCTGGCCTCGGGTTCGAAGTACCCCAAGGTGCTGCACGACCAGACGACGGGCAAAAGCGGCCAATTCAGCGCAGGGCCGCAATATGATCTGGTGACAGGCCTTGGCAGTCCCAAGGGCGATGCCCTGATCCAAGCGCTGGTCAAAGGCCGATAGGTACAGACCCTCTCTCTTAGCCAGCGTGGCAACCGCGGTGCGTGCGCCGCGCGCAAGATATTCATTATTACAATAGTGAATATTGACGGCCGCCCGCGGCGGGTGGAATGCTGGCGCCGCGTCGCCAGCATTGGAAACCGGACATGGAAATCTCTCGTCGCGGCCTGATGGCAGGCGCCGCTCTCGGTCTTGGCGGCGTCGCGCAACTCAACGCGGCATCGGCGCAGTCGCGCCGTGCGTTGCCGGCGGACTTCCTCTGGGGCACGGCGATCTCCGCCTATCAGAGCGAAGGCAACAACATCAACACCGACGCGTGGCTGATGGAGAACCTCAAGCCGTCGCTTTACAAGGACCGCTCCGGCGATTCCTGCGACTCCTATCATCGCCATGCGGAAGACATCGGCATCGCCGCGAAGCTGGGCTTCAACTGTTATCGCATGGGCATCGAGTGGGCGCGCATCGAGCCCAATCAGGGGTTCTATTCCAACGCCGAACTCGATCATTACGCGAAGGTTCTGGAGACCTGCCGCGCGCATGGGCTGAAACCCGTGGTGTCGCTCAACCATTTCACGGTGCCGCTGTGGTTCGCCGAACGCGGCGGATTCACCGTGCCGGACTCGCCGGACATCTTCGCGGCCTTCTGCAAAAAGGCGGCGCAGCATCTGGGCGGCCTGATGTATATGGCCACGCCCTTCAACGAGGCGAACATCCAGTTGCTGGTCGCGATCATGCCGGGGCTGGCGAAATATCAGCCAGCGGTGAAAGCCGCGATCGCGGCGGCGGCGCAAGCCACGAATGCGCCGAATTTCTCCACCATGGCCTATGCCGACCCAACGATCTCCACACCGCTGATGCAGCAGGCGCATCGCAAGGCCTATGACGCGGTCAAGGCCGTGCGGCCGGAGTTGCTCGTCGGCATCTCGCTCACGACGCAGGACGTCCAGCCGGTCGGCCCCAATTCGCTGGCCGACGAATACCGCAAGCGCCTTTACGGCGACTGGGTGGATGTGGCGCGCACGCATGCCGATTTTATCGGCGTGCAGCCCTATACGCGCTTTCTGGTGGACGACAAGGGAATCACCGCGCCGCCCAAGGGTGCCGTGATCACGGATGTCGGCTACGAGTATTATCCGGATGCGGTGGGCGGCGTCATCCGCTGGGCGCACAAGACGATCGACAAGCCGATCTATGTCACCGAGAGCGGCATCGGCACCAATGACGATGCCCAGCGCATCCGCTTCATCGACGCAGCACTGGCGAGCCTGCGCGGCTGCCTCGACGAAGGCATTCCCGTACACAGCTACATGTATTGGTCGCTGCTCGACAATTTCGAGTGGACGTCGGGTTTCTCAAAACATTTCGGCCTCGTGGCCGTCGACCTTCAGACCTTCAAGCGCACGCTGAAGCCGAGCGCCTTCCATCTCGGTGCAATCGCGCGCGCGAACAGGATTTAGCAACATCCTAAAAGGCCTGACGACCGCGTAGGAACGCCCACGTCACGCATGAGCCCGCGCCAACAATCGATAGAAGAGGCAAAGTCGCCAAGGCAGTTTGCGACGGCGTCCAGACCGGCAGGCTGGGAACAAGCAGCCCGACCAGGGCAATAGCGCACACGCCGATCGCGACGATCCATGCCGTGGCCACATGAAAGCGCCGACGAGCGCGTCGTTCCATCACAGCAAGGCGGAACACGGCATCCGGCGCGCTCGGGCGATCCGCGCGCCAGAATGCGGCGAGTTTGGATTCAGCATCGTTCATGGCTCACCTCCCATTGCCGAGAGCAGCTTGGCGCGGCCGCGCGCGACATGGGACTTCACCGTCCCCAGCGGCAGACTTAGCGCCTCCGCCGCCTCGGCATGCGAGAAATCCTCCGCCAAGCATAGCACCACGGCCGCGCGCTGCTCCAGAGGCAGAGATGCCAGAGCCGCTTTCAACGCCACGGAATCCTCCGCGCCGATTTCGTTCGGCCGCTCGTGTTGCGCACGCTCGGCATACTGCGCGTCGCGCGTACGCATGCGAAACAATGAACGCCGCGCGGCTCTCGCCTTGCGCCACGCGATCGCGCAGAGCCAAGTGCGCAGGCCGGACTCGCCGCGATAACGCGCCAGGTGCGAGCAGGCGGTCACGAACGTCTCTTGCGCCAGATCCTCGGCTTCTTCGCGGCTACCGGCGATGCGTGCGAGAAACGCGCGCACCGCCTGCTGATGCCGGTCGATAAGGCGTGCGAGCGCGGGGTTCGATCCCGCGCGCGCGGCGGCCACGAGCGCGGCATCGTCATCAGCCGTCATTCGAATTATTTGATCCGCTCAAAGTCTGGACAAGATTGGACGCTGCCAACGCGGCCATGACGAACGCCGCGATGCCAAAGCCGAGCACAAGCGGCCAAGCGCCCATATTGCTGTTGAACCAACCCGCTACGAAAATGAAGCCCAGCGCCAAGACCAGAAAGAATGCAAAACTCGCCTTGGGATTGCGCTTCTTGTCGGAGCTGGCGCGGCTAAGCACGGCCAACACGCTGGCGGGCGGCTCGGTGCCCTTCTCGGCATAAACGCGCAGCACCTCCAGCGCCCGCTTCTGACGGCTGAACTCGCCGAACACCGCCACAAACGCGATGCCCATGCCCAAAATCGGGAAGATCAACCAGAAAAACTCGCGAAAAAGCTCAATCATCGCCGTATCCTCTGTTCGGAAAGCGGCCTTCGCCACCCCTTCGATGCCCCTTAGTGCCCGCCGTCCATGCGATTGGATGCATCGCTCCGGCTTTTGTCGATAGCGCAACCGCGGGCATACGGCGACGTTATCGACAGGCAGCCAACATGCGGTCTCCCCGATGTCCGACTACGAACTCTATTACTGGTCCGTGCCGTTCCGCGGCCAATTCGTGCGCGCGATTCTGGCGTTTGCCGGAAAGACTTGGGATGAAGCCGGCGACGCGGCGATCTCCAAGCTGATGCAAGGCGCGGTGAAGAAAATGCCGGTGCCGTTCATGGGGCCGCCGCTTTTGATCGACAGAACGGCGGACGTCGCCATCGCCGAGATGCCGGCGATCGTACTTTATCTCGGCGAGACTCTCGATCTTCTGCCGGACGATCCGCTGTTGCGGGCGATGACGCTCAAGGTCGTGTGCGACGCCAATGACGTGATCGACGAGATCACGCTGCAAGGCGGGATGCAGATGTGGACGCCAAAGCGCTGGAAGAAATTCGCGCCGCGCCTCAAGACGTGGATGTCCTTCTGGGAAGAAACCGGACGCCGCCACGGCCTGAAAGTGGATCGTGGCTTCCTGCTCGGCAGCAATGAGCCCGGCATCGCCGACGTAATCACGGCGACGTTGTGGGGAACGATGAGCGAGCGCTTCAAGAAGATCGACGCGATCCTGAAAAAATCCGCGCCGATGACCGCGGCGCTGACAAAGCGCGTCGCCGCCCTGCCGCCGCTGAAGCAACTTGCGGCCAAGGCGCGCGAAGACTATGGCGACGCCTATTGCGGCGGAAAGATCGAAGACTCGCTGCGCAAGGTGCTGGGCGCATGAGAATCCGGCGGCCGATCGAATTTCCATGCACCGTGTCGTGTGGGCGCTTGCACGCGAAAGCCGTCACGCAATCGCAATCGGCTCGACCATGGGGACGTCGCCATTCTGGATCGTCGCAATGAACCCGGCGGGATTGATGCGCAACCCCTCATCGGTGCTTTGTTCGCGTCTTGGTGCAGAATTCAGTGCTTGCTATTGCAGGCCTCTGCGCGGGCGAGAAGAAAAGCCGCTTCGCGCGCATTGCGCGTGAGCTTGGCGGCGGCTTCGAATTCGCAGCGCGCCTCGGCAAGACGACCAGCGCGAAACAGAAAATCACCTCTCGCCGCGGGCAATGGCGCGTAGTTGCGCAGCGCGTCGGCGTCGGCAATCTCATGGACCAGCCGCAAGCCGACTTCGGGCCCGAAAGCCATGCTGTGCGCAATCGCGCGATTGAGATCGACGACGGGCGACGGCGTCACCATGCGCAACCGGTCATAGAGCGCAGCGATGCGTGGCCAGTCGGTATCGGCGGCGGTTCGCGCGCGTGCATGGCAAGCGGCAAGCGCGGCTTGCAGCAGATAAGGACCATCGCGGCCGAGAGTCTCCGCGCGGGCCAGCGCATCGAGGCCTCGCTGAATCAACAGGCGATCCCAGCGCGCGCGGTTCTGCTCGGTCAGCGGCACGAATGCCCCGTCCGGCCCGGTGCGCGCGTTGAGGCGCGACGCCTGAATCTCCATCAAGGCCAACAAGCCCAGCACTTCAGCATCGTCAGGCATCAACCCGGCGAGGATGCGGCCGAGGCGTTGTGCTTCCAGATACAAGCCCGGCCGCACAAGCGCATCGCCCGCCGTGGCCGCATAGCCTTCATTGAATATGAGATAGATGACTTCGAGCACCGACGGCAGCCGTGCCGCGCGCTCCGCGCCACGCGGCACCTCGAAGCGCGGGGCGGCGTTGGCGATAGCTTTCTTGGCGCGCACGATGCGTTGGGTGATCGTCACCTCGTTCGACAAGAACGCCCGCGCGATCTCGTCCGTCGTCAAACCGCCGATGACACGCAAGGTGAGCGCGGCGCGCGCGTCGGCCGACAGCATGGGGTGACAGGCTGTGAAGATGAGACCCAGCAGCTCATCGCCAAGATCGTCGCTCATGGACATCGCGTCTTCCGCGCTGCTCGAAGCACCGTCCATCTCCCGCGCGATCTCCTCGTGCTTGCGTTCCAGCATCTTGTCGCGGCGGATCGCGTCGATGGCGCGGCGTTTGGCGGTTGTCATCAACCACGCGCCGGGATTGGCGGGAACGCCGGTCTTTGGCCATTCGGACAGCGCGACGACCAGCGCGTCCTGCGCCAGTTCCTCTGCGCGGTCGATGTTGCGCACCAGCCGCGCCAGGCCCGCGATGAGCCTGGCCCGCTCAATGCGGAAAACCGCCTCGATTGCCCGATGTGTTTCGCCCACCCCGTTTTTTCGGCCAAGGCCGCAAAAGAGGCAAGCTAACTTGTCGCCTCAACCCCATAGCGTATCGCGGCCAAAAGCGTATCGAGGTCTATGTCCTTGAGCGCTTTGAATTTGATGCAGTAGCCCGTCACGCTCGCTTTGCCGAGTTTCTTGCCATACGCCTTGGCCAGATATTTCTTGTCTTCGATGCCGAGGACGTAAACGGAAATTCCCGCCGTGTTCGCGCTGAGGCCGATTTGATAAAACTCCCTGGTCTTGCCGTTCGCGTATTCCATCGTGTGAAGCCCGTATCCAATGTTCGGATTGGATACGGTTTTGCCCTCACTGTTCTTGCCGTCCAGAAACCAGAGCTTGCACCGCGGCATTGTTTTCAGAATGAGGCGATGCAACGCCTGCATGTCGTCGCGCTTCTGCGCGGGCTGACCGGCAATGTACGTTTCGATGTCCGCCTTGACCGACATCTAGGCGACGCCGAGTTTCCCGCGTTCGCCCGAGCGGCCGCCGCCGGCGAGTTCTTCCGGTGACACGAAAGCACCCAGATCCGCGACCTCGTAGAACGGCCTGATCTCCATCGCGCCCGACATGCCCGGCATGACGGGGGCCTTCATCGCCCAGGCCATCGCCTCGTCCATGTCCTTCACTTCCCAGATCGAGAAGCCGACGACCAGCTCGCGACTTTCGGCGAACGGCCCGTCGATCACCTTGCCGCGGCTGCTGCGGCCATCGAACTCGATACGCTTTGATTGCGCAGAAGGCTTGAGCCCGGCGGCAGCGACGAACACGCCCGCCTTGACCAGTTCCTCGGTGAAATCGTCCATCGCCTTGAACGCCGCGACCAGTTCGGGGGTGGGCTCGCCGAGGCCCCCCATCTGGCTCTCATCGGCCGTACTGAACACCATCACGCGCATCGTCTGTCTCCTTGGTTAGAGGCCGCCCCTTTGGCGTCTCACAGGGGCGACGAACGAGCTTGTCGGAAACCGACAGCCCTCCGCAAATTTTTTTTGCTCCCCGGAAACGGCTTTTTTCCGGGATTCAGGCGGGAACGCAGGTCAGCCGGACCATGTCTTCCCCAATCCGGTCGGTGGCGACGAGGCGGAGCGATGGGCGCGGGCCGGCAAAGAACGGCTTGCCGGCGCCCAGCACAACGGGGCGGTAATATAGCCGATACTCATCGATCAGCTCGCCCAGGCCGTGCGCCAGCTCGGGTCCGGCGACTTCAATCTCGCCGCCATGCCGCGCCTTCAGATCGCGCGCCGCCGCGACACCATCCGTGAACAGCGTGGCGTTAGGGCCGACTGACTTCAGCGAGCGCGACATCACCCATTTCGGCTTGCTCCGCCACAGGGCCGCGAATTCATGATCCTGCGCGTCCCAATCGGGCAGCGCGTCATCCCAATAGCGCATCACTTCGTACATGCGACGGCCATAGATCATGCCGGTCACGCCACGCAGATGCTCTGTGAAGTAACGGAAGAGGTCCGGCGCCGGCGGCCCCATCGCCATGTGGTCGACATAGCCATCGAGCGACACATTCAATCCGTAAACGAGCTTCGCCATGGTCTCTCCTTCGCGCGCCTGCGCTTGCGCTTGGGCAATTGGTGCGCTACATACTGAACCATATGGTTCAGCATATGACAACCCACCTCGACGCTTCTTTCGCCGCACTTTCGGACGCCACACGGCGCGGCGTTCTGGTGCAACTTGGCCGCTCGGACGCTTCGATCACCGACCTGGCCGAAAAATTCCACATGACGCTGACGGGCATGAAGAAGCATGTCGGCGTGCTGGAAGAAGCCGGGCTCGTAGCCACCCAGAAGATCGGCCGCGTGCGCACGTGCAGGCTCGGCCCGCGGCTTCTGGCGGAAGAGACGGAATGGATCGCGGCGTACCGGGCACTGTGGGCTGCGCGCTTCGATGCGCTGGACAAAATCGTCGAGGAATTGAAACGGAAGGAAAAAAGCGATGGGCGAAAAACAAAAAAATGATCTCACGACGGCGGAACGCAAGTCCGACCGCGAGCTGGTGGTCACGCGGACCGTCAAAGCCCCGGCGCGGATCGTGTTCAAGGCGTGGTCCACGCCGGAGTTGTTCAAGCAGTGGTGGGTGCCGAAATCGTACGGCATGACCCTGCTTTCCTGCGAAATGGATGTGCGGACCGGCGGCAAATACCGCTTGGTGTTCAAGAACCCCGCAGCGGGGGAGCCGATGGCGTTCTTTGGCCGCTACAACGACGTGGTGCCCAATGCACGCATCGTTTGGACGAATGAGGAAGGCGGCGAAGGTGGCGCCGTGACCACGGTGACGTTCGAGGAACGCGGCGGTGAGACGCTGGTCGTTATGCGCGATCTCTATCCCACGAAGGAAGCGCTGGACGAAGCCATGGTCTCCGGCGCGACAGGCGGGTTCAGCGAGATGTTCACGCAACTGGACGAGCTTCTGCTCACCCTGTAAGCGCGGCGGCTGACTTCTCCAGCGCCTTGATCATCTCCACCCGCGCGGCATGGCGGCCGGCTTCGAATTGCGCGGACAGGAAGGCGTCCACGATATCGAGCGCCGTCGCCCACCACGCGCGCGCCGAGTGCCAGCATGTTGGCATCGTTGTGCTGGCGGATCATGCGGGCGCAGAGGGTGTCGGCGCAGACGCCGCAACGGATGCCTTGTCCGCCGCCATCATGATGCCCGCCGCATAGGATGATGCCGAACCGGCAATCGCCGGACGCGACACGCCGCGCCGCCTCTTCGCCATGCTGGGGATAATGCGTGCTCTCGGGCGCGCCGATATCCACCGCCACCCATCCCCGCAGCCCCACATGCGCCGCCACCGCCTGCCGCAACGCAATCGCCGCATGATCGCTGGAGAGAACGATGCGGGTGGAGGTGGTCATGGAGGAGAAGCCGGAGTCGGCTCCCGCCGAATAAGTGCAATTCGACGATCGATTGCTTCTCTGCGCGCGCTTAGAGCTTCTTCGCTGTCCGGCAGATCAACAAAATCGAGCCATTGCTTATGCGTGACAAAGCCCGATTCATTGAACAGCAAATAGTTTATGTGTCGCGAAAGAAGCATTCTAAGATACTGAGCCATAACGCGTAGCTCATCATTATTGTCACCGGCGTGGACGTACTCGTTACGCAATCGGGAAATATGAGCCAACTTCCAGCGAGCGACGACCTTATCGGTTTCCGCAAAGCTAGCTCGCTGAATGATACGTGGGTAACTTTTCTCGTGAGAATTCGGCTCGCCGTAGAACTGTTCCAATGCTGACCAATACCGTAGAAGAGTATAGCTCTGGTCACGCGAACTCATGGCATTCTGCATCAGGCGCAGAACATTTGTTAGCACTTTGCGCATCGGGTGTGACTTCAACGCTTTTAGCGCTCGACGAACCCTTGGCATCAGCTTCAGCACGTCCTTCATATCGAGCGGGAACATATCCCACGCCTGAAAGCTGAAGTTTGGATCAAACCAGATTCGGTCATTGCCTAAGAATTTTCGACCTCGAAATATGAAATGATATGGCCCGTTCCACAGCCCGCCTTCCGCCCAACGCTGGTCGCTGCGAAACACACGACCCCATCTTTGATACAAGTTAAAGAGCGCCATGAAAATATCGATAGCATCAAGCATCTTACTCGCGGCATTATCTTCTGTGCGTGCTTCGCAGCGTGCGATGAGGTGTCCATAGAAGGTAGGCTCTTGCGGCTTGATATGACCGTGGCCGTTCAAGAAATACTCGTCGAGCAGCATATAGGCTGGAAGTCGATTAGCGCTTTCCAGCGATACGCCATCCCATTTGAGCCGAAATGCTTCGTGAAATGGCATCTGCCGCGCCCGGAACTTGGTCCATGAAGAATAATTTTGACAGGGCTTCGAAAGGTCTGACCTAGCAATTCGTACCGCCTCGGCGATCAATGCGTTGATCGTGAGCGTGTCATTTTTTCGACATGTGTATAGAGCCTGACGAAGCAGATTTCGAATTTGGCGAGGGGAGAAAGCGGGATCGACTTCAAACGCGTCAGGTAAAATGCGCTCTAACTCATCAAAGTCTAGATGATGAAAATGAATTGCTTTCTTGTCATCGACAGTCGTTCCAGCCTTGAATTGTGCAAGAAGTGCGTTCAAGTCCGCATCGGTAATATGTTTTGTCTGGCGCCGAACGGGCATCGGTGACCTAGATGTGTGGTATTTTATTGCATTGTCGTCCAACACCCTAGTTTGATTCTCTCTCGAAGATGAATGCCCCGTTTCATCATTCTTGGTTGATCGCGAATTCATCAGCGACGGGCCAGGATTAGTCAACGAAGGATTGGGGCGTTCGGACCAATAATCGACACGCAAGCTCTTGGCCGGCCCGTCGAATTGCGAATGCATCTGACACTACGAACCATCCACTACCGCCACCGGCACCATGATAGCGGCCCATGCAGGAGCATTGACACTCATGTCCGGCAGCATTTTGGCAGGCGGGCGCGCAGACCTCCTGCTCATTGTAGGGCTGGATGATGTAAACTTTACCGAACCGATTTAACGCTCGATTGACGAATTCATTGAACCAAGATTTCGGAAGTTCCCAACGCTTCTCTTTTGAATTCCAATTGGGGGAAGCACGCCCGCACTCCTGAAGCCATTGGCCATTTCCTTCGGCAAATGGAAGGCGAACCCATAGTTTCTCACCCATGCCCGTCCTGCGGAATGCGACGGGTATCTTCTTTTGATCCCAGATTTGTCCGAATTCCGCTGCGTCCATACTTGTTGCCGATCTAAGATCAATCTACCTCACTCCCACTCAATAGTCCCCGGGGGTTTGCTGGTGATGTCGTAGACCACGCGGTTTACGCCGCGGACTTCGTTGACGAGGCGGGTGGAGACGCGGGCGAGGAAGGAATGCTCGAAGGGGTAGTAATCCGCCGTCATGCCGTCGCTTGAGGTGACGGCGCGCAGGGCGAGCACGTAATCGTAGGTGCGGCCGTCGCCCATCACGCCCACGGTGCGCACGGGCAACAGCACGGCGAAGGCCTGCCAGATCTTGTCGTAGAGACCGGCCTTGCGGATTTCGTCGAGATAGACGGTGTCGGCCTTGCGCAGGATTTCGAGCTTCTCGCGCGTGATCTCGCCCGGCACGCGGATGGCGAGGCCCGGCCCCGGAAACGGATGACGGCCGACGAAGGTTTCCGGCAGGCCCAGCTCGCGGCCCAGCGCGCGCACTTCATCCTTGAAGAGTTCGCGCAAGGGTTCGACCAGCTTCATCTTCATGCGCGCGGGCAAGCCGCCGACATTGTGATGCGACTTGATGGTGACGCTCGGCCCGCCCGTGGCGCTGACGCTTTCGATCACGTCGGGATAGAGCGTGCCTTGTGCCAGAAATTCCGCGCCGCCGATTTTCGCCGCCTCGCCGTCGAACACGTCGATGAAGGTCGAGCCGATGATCTTGCGCTTCTGCTCCGGATCGCTGACGCCCTCGAGGCGGCCGAGGAACAGATCGGCGGCCTCCGCATGGATCAGCGGAATGTTGTAATGGCCCTTGAACAGCGAGACGACTTCATCCGCCTCGCCCGCGCGCATCAACCCGGTATCGACGAAGATGCAGGTAAGCTGATCGCCGATGGCTTCGTGGATCAGCACCGCGGCGACGGAGGAATCCACGCCGCCCGATAGCCCGCAGATCACCTTGCCCTTTCCCACCTGCGCGCGGATCTTCTCGATCTCGCGCTGGCGGAACGCGTGCATGTTCCATTCGGGCTTGATGCCCGCGATACCGATGAAGTTCTTCAGGATGGTGGCGCCGCGCGGCGTGTGCGCCACTTCGGGGTGGAACTGCACGCCGTAGAAATGCTTCGCCTCGTTGCCGATCACGGCGTAGGGCGAACTTTCCGATGTCGCGATCACTTCGAAGCCCGGCGGGATGGCGGTGATCTTGTCGCCGTGGCTCATCCACACCGGCTCGTTGCCGGACGCATCGCCCAAACCGGCGAGCAGCGGCGATGTCTTGTCGATATGAATATCGGCGCGGCCGAATTCGCGATTGTGCCCGCCTTCCACCTTGCCGCCGAGCTGCGCGCTCATCGTCATCTCGCCGTAGCAGATGCCCAGAACCGGCACGCCCAGCTCGAACACCTTTTGCGGCGCGCGTGGCGAATCCTGTTCGGTGACGGACGCCGGGCCGCCGGAAAGGATGATCGCGCGTGGCGCATCCACAAGCGCGGCTTCGGCTTTCTGGAACGGCACGATCTCGCAATAGACGCCTGCCTCGCGCACCCGGCGCGCGATGAGCTGGGTAACCTGCGATCCGAAGTCGATAACAAGAACGGGAGCTGCCATGGCGGGATTTATCCAAAGCGCCCGGCGCTGGCAAGCGGCCTTATTCGCGTGCCAGAACCGCCGCGAAAAAGCCATCCGTGCCGGTCGTCAGCGGCGTGGCTTTGAGGAATTCGCCCATGCCGGGCGGCGGTTCGGTGCCAACCGATTCGCGCCAGACGTCCTGCGCCGGGCGAACGACGAAGGCGGAGTGCCGTTCGAGAAATGCCGCAACGCGATCCTCGTTCTCGCACGGAAGCATCGAGCATGTGGCGTAGACGATGCGCGATCCGACGGGGGCGCGTGCCGCCGCCTGATCGAGCAGAATGTCCTGCAGCGCGTTCAATTCGTCGAGGCGTTCGCGCGTCAGCCGCCATTTGTTTTCCGGTTGCCGCCGCCATGTGCCCGAACCGCTGCATGGCGAATCCAGAAACACCAAATCGTAAGGCCGCCCCGGCGGCTTCTCGCCCGCATGCGTCTGGACGATGGAGACGCCGGCGCGCGTGGCGCGCGGCGCGATCTGCCGCAAGCGGCCTTCGTCGATGTCGTGCGCGGTGATCTCGCCTGTGTTCTGCATCAGCGCCGCCAGTGCCAGCGTCTTGCCACCCGCGCCCGCCGCCAGGTCGAGCACGCGCGATCCGGGCTTCGGCGCGGCCAGTGCCACCGCAATCTGCGCCGCTTCGTCCTGAAACTCGAACGCGCCGGAAAGGAAGGGCTTGCTCTGCTCAATGCCGCGCGTGCCGGATGGCAAACGGATGCCGATAGGCGAGAAGCGCGTCGGCTGCGCGTCGAAATCTTCGGATTGCAGCGCGGCCAGAACCTCGTCGCGCGTGGCACGCAAGGTGTTCACGCGCAGATCGACCGGCGCGCGCTCCAGCATCGCGCCCATTTCCAGCGTGACATCTTCGCCGAATGCGCGCGTAAGTTCGGCTTCGAGGAATTGCGGATATTCGCCTTTGATATACTCCGCAGATTCGCCCGGTGACGTTGCGAACACGGCGCGTTCGCTGTCGCTCAATGCGGCGGGGCCGTAGCCGTCGCCGGTGAACAAGGACGTTACGTCAGCGTCTTCTTTCATCAGCGATGCAATCACCAGCGCGCGCGGACTCTCGCTTCCCATGCGCCAGGCGAAAGAGGCGCGGTGGCGGAAGACGTCGAACACGCGTTCGGTGACGGCGGCGCGATCCTTCGATCCGGCGTAGCGCCGCGCGCGGAAATATTCGCGGATGAAGCGGTCGGCCGGCATCCGGCTCGCGTTCAATCCTTCCAGAATATCGATGGCAGCCTGAACGCGGGCGGACGGGGTCATCGGAAGGGACTATAACGGCTGCGGAATCGGAGCAATCGAAACTTGCTTCCATGAGCGCACC
>DASXFK010000122.1:0-5789 GCA_036489635.1 Rhizomicrobium sp.
CGCGTTTGTGGAAGTCCTCGATTGTCTTGCAGCCGGTGTAGCCCATCGCGGCGCGCAGGCCGCCGATGATCTGGTGCACGACATTGGCAACGGGGCCTTTGTACGCGACCTGCCCTTCGACGCCTTCCGGCACCAGCTTCAACGCGTCTTTCACTTCCGCCTGGAAGTAGCGATCCGCCGAGCCGCGCGCCATTGCCCCCAGGCTGCCCATGCCGCGATAGCCTTTGTACGAGCGACCTTGATAGAGAAACACTTCGCCCGGCGCTTCTTCGGTGCCCGCAAGCAGCGAACCCACCATCGCGACGTTGCCGCCGGCCGCGATCGCTTTCGCCAGATCGCCGGAATATTTGATGCCGCCGTCGGCAATCACCGGCGTGCCGGTTTTGCGCGCGGCGTCCACCGCGTCCATGATCGCCGTCAACTGCGGAACGCCCACGCCCGCCACCACGCGCGTGGTGCAGATGGAGCCGGGGCCGATGCCGACCTTCACCGCATCTGCGCCCGCATCGATCAGCGCCTTGGCGCCGTCTGCCGTGGCGATGTTGCCGGCGAGGATCTGCGTGTAATTCGATTCTTTCTTGATGCGCGTGATCGCATCCAGCACGCCTTTGGAATGACCGTGTGCGGTATCGACCACGACGACGTCGCATTCCGCTTCGATCAACGCGAGCGCGCGCTTCCAGCCGTCTTCGCCCACGCCGGTCGCGGCGGCGACGCGCAAACGGCCGCGCTCGTCCTTGCAGGCGTTGGGGAATTTCTGCGCCTTCTCGATGTCCTTCACGGTGATGAGGCCGACGCAGCGATAGGCATCATCCACCACCAAAATCTTTTCGATGCGGCGCTGGTGCAAAAGCCGCTTGGCCTCTTCCGGCTTCACGCCTTCCTTCACCGTGACGAGATTTTCCTTAGTCATCAGCTCACGCACCGGCTGGCGCATGTCGGATGCGAAACGCACGTCGCGGTTGGTGAGGATGCCGACAAGCTTGCCGGCACCTTTGCCGTTGGCGCCTTCCACCACCGGAATGCCGGAGATGTGGTAGCGCTCCATCAGCGAGAACGCGTCGGCCAGCGTGGCATTCGGCGCGATGGTCACCGGATTCACCACCATGCCGCTCTCGTACTTCTTCACGCGGCGGATTTGTTCGGCCTGCTCCTCAATGGAGAGGTTCTTGTGGATCACGCCCATGCCGCCGGCCTGCGCCATGGCGATGGCCAGGCCCGCCTCGGTGACGGTGTCCATGGCAGCAGAGATCAGCGGGATGCCCAACTCGACCGTCTTGGTGAGGCGGGTGCGGGTATCGACTTGACCGGGGAGAACTTCGGAGTGGCCGGGCACAAGAAGCACATCGTCGAAGGTAAGGGCTTCGCGGATGGCGGGGCGCTGTTCCATGCGGGCGTCTATCAGGGCTCCCATGATTCTGCAAGACAGCTCTCTACGCGGCCCGGCAAACCCCTTCACATTTTGGGACGATTATCCTTACACCGCGTCAGCCGGGCATTCTCACGAACAACAGCGCAATGTAGGCGCAATAAAGCACGAAGGTGACCGGGATGATGGTCTTGATCACCCAATCGCTGCGAGTGAAGAGGCCTATCAAGATAAGAACGATGAAGGCGCCCTGGGCGCCGACATCCAGCACGCCGGGTGTGGCGTGGATGACGAAGAAGTCCTTTGTCAGGCTCGAAAGCAGCGCGCACAGCGAGACGATGAAGAACCAGTTCTTTTCGCGGAAGAAGAATTCGTGTTGATCCATCGTGCTGTCCTCGCCGACGGGATCGGGTGTGATGGTCGCGGACATCAGATAGGTGAACGTGACCTGGAGCAGCACAATGAAAAAACCGCCGAACGTCCAGTCACGCATGTTGCGCAGGCCGAACATCGCCCACCAGGACTGCACGTTGATGAGAAAGAGGCACAACATCTGCAGCGGCAGGGGCCAATAGAACGCGATGCGCGCGCGGCCGCGCACCATGCCGGCGAATCCACCCAGCAACTGGGTGATCGACAGGCCCAGCACGATGGAAAGCAAAACGGAAAGATAACTGTATGCGTCCACGGCAGGCCCCCGGCGTCGGCACACTATAGAGGCTTGCGGCGCGCACGGAAGATGAGGACATTCGACGGCACATGACGGCTGCGTCGGAAATTTGTGCGGATTGCGGGGCGGCGCTGCGCGGCCCCTATTGCAGCCAATGCGGCCAGAAGCGGTTGGAGGACCACGACCGGCGGCTCGGCGCGCTGCTGATGGATTTCCTCGCCGAGGTTTTCGAATGGGACAGCCGCTGGTGGCGCAGCCTGCTGGCACTGGTGTTCCGCCCGGGCCGGTTGAGCCGCGCATGGCTGGAGGGGCGCCGCACGCGCTACGTCAAGCCCGTCACCTTGTTTCTGCTCGCGAACTTTCTCTATTTCTTCGCGCCCGGCATCAGCGATTTCGACCTGCCGCTGCGCGATCAGATGAACCACAGCCATTTCGGAATGACCAGCGAATGGGTCGATCGTCGCATCGCCGCGCGGCACGCTGCCGATCCGCACTATACGCTGGCAGGCTACGAGACCGCTTACGATGCGCGCGCCGACAGCATCGGCAAGATCATCATTGTCCTGCATGTTCCCTTTCTGGCGCTGGCTTTGCTGCTGCTGTTCTGGCGCACGCCTTATTATTACGCGGAGCATTTCGCGGTGGCGCTGCATCTGTTCGCCTTCCTGCTGCTGTTTGTGCAGATCTTCGGATGGACGCTGAACGTGTTGGGATGGATCATAGATAGCAGCGTGCGCTTCGACCTCGGGCTGCGGCTCATTCTCCTCACCACGATCGTCGGGTATTGCGCGGTGGCGTTGCGCCGAGCGTATCTTTGCCGCTGGCTTTATGCAGTGCCTGCGGCGGGCGTTGCGTTTGCCGTGCTGCTGGCGACCGATCTATTCGTCTATCGCACCGTGCAATTCGTGGTGACATTCGCGCTCACCTAGCGCCGCGAAATCCGGTCGCCACGAGATAAAGCTCCACCGATTCCGCGCGGCTCGCGGGCGGCTTCACGTGCTTTACATCCGTGAAGCTCTTCTTGATGCGCGCAAGCAGCTCATTCTTCGCGCCACCCTGAAACACCTTGCCCACGAATACGCCGCCGGACTTCAGCGTATCCTCCGCGACATCGAGCGCCACTTCGAACAGCGCAGTGGTGCGCAGGTGATCTGTGGCGCGATGGCCGGTGGTGGGCGCGGCCATGTCGGTCATCACAACATCGGCGGGGCCGCCAAGCGCTTGCTGCAACAGCGCCGGCGTTTGGGCATCGAGCAGATCGGCTTTGAACAATATCACGCCCGCGATGGGCTCCATCTCCAGAATATCCGCGCCGACGACGCGGCCCTGGCTCCCCACGCGCGCCAGCGCCACTTGCGCCCAGCCGCCGGGCGCCGCGCCAAGGTCGAGCACGCGCGCGCCTTTCTTCAGGAAGTGAAACTTCTCGTCGAGCTCCAGCAGCTTGAAAGCGGCGCGGCTGCGATAACCCTTGTTCTTCGCCTCGCGCACATAGGGATCGTTGAGCTGCCGCTCGAGCCAGCGGTTCGACGAAGCGGTGCGCTGCTTGGTGGTCTTCACCTTCACGCGCAGCGGGATGCCGCGCCCGGAGGGCCCGCGGCCATTATCGCCGATCTTTCCCGCCATTTTCGCCGCCGGATGGTTGCGGCGCAGGCTTGCCCGAAAGCGCGCGCCGGCGAAAGAGGAAAGGTCTTGCAGCCCAACGGTTTGGCGGCAGCGCGTCCGCCTTGAAAGCCCGGTTCGGCTGGTCTAAACGACGCCCCACCGTTGGGGGATCGTCTAACGGTAGGACTGCAGACTCTGACTCTGCCTGTCTAGGTTCGAATCCTAGTCCCCCAACCAGCTGCCCGCACGATGCGTTGATTGACGCTGCTCCGGCAGAGCCGGGTTCAATGCGTGAGCAAGGGATCGGTGTCGTCGGTCCGGGGCGGCGTCGGGCCGTAGAACTCCGACATCGGAGTCGTGGCGTCGCCGTAGCCCAATCTCGACGCGGGATAAACATCTTGCGAACTCGTCACGGAGAAATGCATTTTGCCGAGACTGTCGCCGTTCTCAGGGCTTGACGAACTGTTGTCCCAGCGATCCGGCAGCGAATGGTTGAACAATCCGTCGGACGAGTCTTTCTTCTGCTGCGCAGGATCGTTGCTGGGCAGCGTGAACTGGTCCAGCGGAAGCGCCTGCGCCGCCGAAGCGGCCAGGATGATTGCGGAAATAAGCGCGGCGCGAAGCAACATGGGTTGTCCTTTCGAACGCAGACAGAGGGCAGGTTAGTCGCCCAACGCCCATGAAACAATGCCGCTGACGGTACAAAAACCACGCGCTCTGCGGGTGTCGTCGGGCGCGACCTTACCGCAGCGCGTAGACGAAGTCGTACTGCGTGCCTTTGGCGTCGCGCGCGTGCAGCTTCATTTCGCCGCGCGCCCCAGCATATTTGCCGGTGCCGCCCGTTACGGCCAGCACGGTGTCGCCGGAATCGTGGAACGGACCTTCGACGGCGATCTGGCCGTCAGCGAACTCCACTGTCCAGATGCACTCATAGGCTTGCCCCGCCACTGTGCGGACACAAAATCCGTTGTCGGTGCCGACCTGCTTCTTGTCGGCGGCATCGAACACCGGATTGGCGAAGGTGAGAATATCTCCGCGATTGTCCTTCGCCTTGCCGATGGAAGCCGTGGCGTCCGTCTTGGCGTGCTCCACGACGTGAATCTGTTCCGCGGCAAAGCTGGGCGATGCGAGCAGCACGAGCGCGGCAACGAGCTTTTTCATGTTCCCTCCGACTATTCAGCTGGTGAAAGTTTCCACGCATCGCCGGCAGGCGCCTGCCCGCGATCGTAAGGCCGCGCCACGATCATGTAGAGCGCCCCAATGCCGATGATCGCAAGCCACGTCACGCTCATCGAATAATTTATGTACCACGGCCCCGTTGGCGTGCGCGGCCATGCCATATCGAGGATCGCGCCAACGCCATAGATCAGCGCCACGATGTTCACCGGCCACGCGAGCGCACCGATGCGGAACTTGCCCGCAGGTTTCCAGCCGCGCATCCGCGCCACCAGGGCACCCAGCACGATCATCTGGAACGCCGCGTAGATTCCGATGATGGCGGAGTTCACAATGGTGTTGATCGCATTCTGGAAGAACAGGCCGAGGCACACGATCACCCCCGCAACGATCCCGGAAAGCACCAGCGCACGCACCGGCACGTGCGTATGTGGCGATACGGTGGAGAAATAGTCGCTGCCCGCGATCATCTTGTCGCGCGCATAGGCGAACACCAGCCGGCTCGTCGCGGCTTGCAGCGACAGGATGCAGGACATGAACGACACCATCACCACCGCGACCACGGCGCGCGCACCCCACGGCCCGAACACGCTGAGCAGCAGCGTCTCGACCGGCGTGGAATTCTTGCCCGAGACGATTGCCGCGATGTCCGGCTGGGCGAGGATCAACGCCAGGCACACGAAAGCCGCCGCCAGCATGCCGACATAGATCGTCATGCGCATGGCGCGCGGAATGGCGACGCCGGGGTTGGGCGTCTCCTCGGCTACGTCGCCGCAAGCCTCGAACCCGTAACAAGTGAAGAGGCCGGTGACGGCGGCGGCGAGGAAATAAGGCCAATACGATCCGCCCGCGCCGATGCCGAAGGTATTGAACACGACATGAAACGGCTGATGGCGGTGGAACATCAGCAGATAGCCGCCGACGATGATGGCGCCGATGATCTCGCAGACGAATCCGAACATCGCCACGCGC
>DASXFK010000123.1:0-29887 GCA_036489635.1 Rhizomicrobium sp.
CCGCGTGGCGATCAAGGACTTCATCGTCAAGCCGATCGAAGGCCTGGTCAGCGCGGGCGCGAGCGAGTTGTTCTCATCGATCAGCGGCGCACTCGCCACCGGCGGCCCCGTCACGCCCGACGCGAGCTATCTCGTCGGCGAGCAGGGCCCCGAGCTGTTCACGCCATCGGGCGCCGGCACGATCACCTCGAACGCGGCATTGTCGCAAACTTCTGCGCGCCCATCGATCACACTGAACGTGCAGGCGCGCGACGCGCAGAGCTTCGCCAAATCGGAATCGCAGATGGCGGCCATGATGGCGCGAGCCTTGGCGCGCGGGCAGCGGAATATGTAGCTCAGATTGTCATCCCCGGCGAGCATCGCGCGTCAGTGCGATGTGAGGGAAGGGGACCCAGGTGACTGGAATAGAAACTCGCCCAGTCACCTGGGTCCCCTTCCCCTCGCTTCGCTCGGCCGGGGATGACAATTTTTGTTTGATGAGAAAAGCAGATGAACTTCCACGAAATACGCTTCCCCACGGCCATCGCGTTTCACTCCACCGGCGGGCCCATGCGCAAGACGGAGATCGTCACGCTCGGCTCCGGCTATGAGGAGCGCAACGCGGTGTGGGCCAATTCGCGGCGCTCTTACGATGTCGGTTATGGCGTCAAGACGCTGGACGACATGTACGCGGTGATCGCGTTCTTCGAAGCGCGCATGGGCCGGCTTTACGGCTTCCGCCTGCAGGATTTCGCCGATGGCAAATCCTGCCCACCAGGCGCGAACCTCTCCGCGACCGATCAAGCCATCGCCACCGGCGACGGCACCACCACCGCGTTCCAGCTTGTGAAGACCTACACCTCCGGTCCCTCAAGCTGGACGCGCACGATCAAAAAGCCGGTCGATGGTACCGCGCTGGTGAGCGTGAACGGCACGGCGCTGACGAGTGGGTGGAGTGTGGATTCCACCACCGGCATCGTGAGTTTCGCGACCGCGCCGGCGACCGGCGCGACCGTCGCCGCCGGTTTCGAGTTCGACGTGCCGGTGCGCTTCGACACCGATCAACTCTCGATCAACCTCTCCAACTTCGCAGCGGGGGAGATTCCGAGCATCCCGATTGTTGAGGTGCTGCTCTGATTTTCCTCCCCCGCATTGCGGGGGAGGGGGACCGCGGCACGCGGTGGAGGGGGGCGCCTGTGGCGTTGCAGAACATTTCGCTTCACCGCGGCCCCCTCCGTCACGCGCTTCGCGCGCGCCACCTCCCCCGCTCTCGCGTGGGAGGAAAAGGAACGACCATGAAAACGCTTCCCTCCGGTCTGCAAACCCATCTGTCTTCCGGCGCCACCACGCTGTGCTGGTGCTGGAAGGTCGTGCGCAATGATGGCGCGGTGCAGGGATTCACCGAGCATGATGTCGATATCGCGTTCGATGGCGTCAGCTATCTCGCCGCCAGCGGATTCACCGCGAGCGAAGTGGATTCGGTGCTCGATCTGGCGGTCGACAACCTCACCGTCACCGGCGCGCTGTCATCCGACACGCTCAACGCGGACGATCTCGCCGCCGGCCTTTACGACAACGCAGAGCTCGAGATCTGGCGTGTAAATTGGGCCAGCCCCGATCAGCGCGTGCTGATGCGCAAAGGCGCTCTCGGCGAAGTGAAGCGGGGGCAAACCGTCTTCACCGCCGAATTGCGCGGGCTCGCGGCGCAGCTCAACCAGGCGAGCGGCCGCGTGTTCGGATTCTCCTGCGATGCCGATCTGGGCGATGCGCGCTGCACGATTGCGCTCAGCGGTGGCGCGTTCAACGGCAGCGGCGCGGTGAGCGTGGCGAATGACAATCGCAGCTTTCTGGTTTCGGGGCTCGATGCGTTCGCCAACGCCTGGTTCACCGGTGGCAAGCTCAGTTGGACAAGCGGCGCGAACGCCGGCCGCGCGATGGAAGTGAAGCGCCACGGCGCGAGCAGCCTCGGTGTCTCCATCGAGCTTTGGCAGTCGATGAGCGAAACGGTGGCGCCGGGCGATGCCTTCGCGATCTCCGCGGGCTGCGACAAGCAATTCGCGACGTGCAAGGCCAAGTTCGCCAACGCCGCCAACTTTCGCGGCTTCCCCTACATGGTCGGCAACGACGCCGTGATGTCCTACCCCAATCCCAACGTGCCGCTCACGGGAGGTTCGCGATATGGGAATTAGCGAATTGCGAATAGCGAATAGCGAATGGGATGAAGGCGAGACGATTCACCATTCGCCACTCGCCGGCGACATCGTTGCCACCGCGCGCGCCTGGATCGGCACGCCCTATGTGCATCAGGCGAGCGTGAAAGGCGTGGGCTGCGATTGTTTGGGCCTGCTGCGCGGCGTGTGGCGCGAGTTGCGCGGGGCCGAGCCGCAAGCGATCCCGAACTATTCCCCCGACTGGGCGGAAGCCACGGGCGCGGAGACATTATATACAGCACTCGCCCGCATCCTGCGCCCGGTGCCGTTGCGGCAGATCGCGCCCGGCGACATCGCCCTGTTCCGCATGCACCCGCGCAGCCCGGCCAAGCATTGCGGCATTGTTGCCATGTTTCCTCCCCCGCTTCGCAGGGGAGGATCACTCACCCTCATCCACACGCGCCAGAACAAGCGCGTCAGCGAAGAACAGCTTTCGCCAAGTTGGCGCGGGAGGCTCGCTTATGCATTTCGGCTATAACGAACCGCGCTTTTGCGACGACGAAATGTTCGATAATATTCGCAAGCAGGTGGGGAACGAACGCTCATGAAGAAGATCATTCGCGCGGCCGCGCGCGCCATTTTTTTTCCAGCAATTCTCGCGACGTTGGAGGCGCATGCCGCTCTCAACGACGAAATCCATGAATGCAAATTCGTTCACAACCAGCAGGGGATCGACGCCTGCACAAAATTGTTCACCGAAATCAAGGTGGTCGATGGCGGAACGGCATGGGTTTATTTCGGCCGCGGCTCGGATTATCTCACGCTCGGGCAATACCCACAGGCATTGACCGACCTCAACGAGGCAATCAAGGAGGCGCCAGCCTATTCCGATGCGTTCATCAACAGGGCATCGGTCTACACCCATATGGGAAAGTTGCGACTCGCCAAAGCCGATCTGGACACAGCGGTGGCGCTACACACCACTTACGTGCAAGTCAATGACAGCAACCCGTACACATCGCGGTATCGCGCCACGCCAACCGATATCGCGCGCATGAGCCGCGCGCAGGTCGAAGTTGAACTGGGTGACCTGCCTGACGCTGTTATCGACGCCGACACGGCGAAGATGCGCGCGCCGGACAATCCGGATATGGAGATGACGGCGTGCTGGGTGCATGCTGTAAAAGGCGATCAGCTCGATATCGCGCTGGCGGATTGCAACGACGCCGTCGACGCGACGCCGGACAATGCAGCGTTTTTGTACCGCCGAGGGCTTGTGCGTTATCGCATGAATGATTTTGCCGGCGCGGTGAAAGACCTCGACCAGTCGCTGACGATCGCGCCGAAGGACGCATCGGCAATTTATTTGCGCGGCTTGGCGAAAGCGAAAACCGGCGATGCGGCGGGGAGCAAAGCGGATATGGACGCGGCAGCGACTCTCTATCCTAATGTGGCAGCATTCTTCGCGCATTACGGCATCACCTAAAAAGGCGGCGCGTAGAAATTGCGCAAACGGCGGCAGTGATGCCGCCGTTTTGTTTTTGACCTGAAAGAAATCCAATCATGGCATCTCTAGTTCTCGGCATCGCCGGTGAGGCGATAGGGCCGGCGCTGGTTGGCGCGGGGTTTTCGCTGTTCGGCGCGACGGTTTCGGGCGCGGCGATTGGCGGCGCGCTCGGCTCGCTCGCGGGGTCCATGATCGACGCGGCTCTTGCGCCCGGCCGCCATGTCAACGGCCCGCGCCTCAGCGACATCAACATCCAATCGTCCACGGAAGGTTCGCCGATCCCGACCGTCTACGGGCGCGTGCGCGTGGCGGGGCAACTCATCTGGGCGTCGCAGTTCAATCAAACGACCAGCACCACATCCACCGGCGGCAAGGGCGTGTTCGCGCCGTCGAGCAGCGAGACGGATTACCTCTATTCGATTTCCTTCGCGGTGGGATTATGCACCGGCGAAGTGGCGGCGCTCGGCCGGGTGTGGGCCGATGGCGCCCCCATCGACATTTCCCAATACACCACACGCTTTTACGATGGCAGCGAAACGCAGGAGATGGATCCGCTGATCCAGGAGATCGAAGGCGAAGGCAACACACCGTCCTATCGCGGTCTCTCTTACATCGTGTTCGAGGATTTGCCGCTCGCCGCTTTCGGCAACCGGATTCCGCAGCTTCAGTTCGAATTGATCCGCGCGATCTCGGATGCCAATCCGTCGGCGCTGGAGAATGTGCTGGGTGGCGTGGCGCTGATCCCCGGCGCCGGCGAGTTCGTCTATGCCAGCGACGTGATCGCCGCCGACGACGGCAACGGCACCACCGCGCCGCAGAACGGTTACAACGGCACCGATCTTGCCGACATCACCGTCTCGCTCAACGAGTTGCAGGCGTTGGCGCCGAACCTCGGCGCGGCGTCGCTGGTGGTCGGCTGGTTCGGCGACGATCTGCGCTGCGGCGAGATCGCGATCAAGCCCGGTGTCGAGGACGCGACCAAGAATACCTATCCCGACACCTGGAGCGTGGACGGGGTTTCGCGCGGCGCGGCGCATTTGGTGAGCGCAATCGATGGTGTACCTGCTTATGGCGGTACGCCTTCGGACAAAAGCGTTGTCGATGCGATTCAGAATTTGAAGGCGCGCGGGTTGCGCGTGATGTTCTATCCGTTCCTGTTCATGGATGTGCCGGCGGGCAACACGCTGACCGATCCATACACCGGCGCGGGCAGCCAGCCGGCCTATCCCTGGCGCGGGCGCATCACATGCGATCCGGCGCGCGGGCAATCCGGATCGCCGGACAAGACCAGTGCGGCGTCCACGCAGGTGAGCGATTTCTTCGGCAGCGCGCGCGTTTCGGATTTCGCGGTGAGCGGCACCAGCGTGTCGTGGACCGGCGGCGCCGATTGGGGCTGGCGGCGCATGGTGCTGCACTACGCGCATCTGTGCGCGGCGGCGGGCGGTGTCGATGCTTTCGTTATTGGCTCGGAATTGCGCGGGCTGACGCAAGTGCGCAGCGATGCGACCACCTATCCGGCGGTGGCGGCGCTTAAGACTCTCGCGAGCGATGTTCGCGCCATCCTGGGCAGCGGCACGAAAATCGGCTACGCGGCGGACTGGAGCGAATACAACAATCACCAGACTGGCGACGTGGCGGGCGCGGTGCTGTTCAATCTCGATCCGCTGTGGAGCGACGCCAACATCGATTTCGTCGGCATCGACAATTACATGCCGCTCTGCGACTGGCGCGACGGCACGGCGCATCGCGATTACGACGCGGCCGGCCCGACCTCGATCTACGATCCGGCGTATCTCAGCGGCAACATCAAGGGCGGCGAGGATTACGACTGGTTCTACGCCAGCGCCGCCGACCGCGACACGCAGACCCGCACGCCAATCAGCGATGGCGCGGGCAAGCCGTGGGTGTGGCGTGCAAAGGATATCTGGAACTGGTGGGCGAACGATCATGTCGATCGCCCGTCCGGCACGGAAACATCCGCCACCGCCTGGGTGCCGCAATCCAAGCCGATCTGGTTCACGGAAGTTGGCTGCCCCGCCGTCGATAAAGGCGCGAACCAGCCCAACGTCTTCGTCGATCCGAAATCGAGCGAAAGTTCGCTGCCCTATTATTCCGATGGCGGGCGCGACGATCTCATGCAGCGCCGCTTCCTCGAAGCGCATCTGAACTATTGGACGCAAAGCGCGAACAATCCGGTCTCAACGGTCTATTCGGCGCCGATGCTCGACACTGCCAATATCTACGCGTGGTGCTGGGATGCGCGCCCGTTTCCGTTCTTTCCGGCTTACGCCAATGTGTGGGGCGATGCGGCGAACTACACGCTGGGTCATTGGCTGAATGGGCGGCTGGGCGAAGTGCAGCTTGCCGATCTCGTCACCAACATCTGCGCCGAAGCCGGCTTCGCGGCGATCGACGTCAGCGATCTGGGTGGCCTGGTCACCGGCTACGCCATCACCGACACGATGAGCCCGCGCGATGCGATGGCGCCGCTGTCGGTGGGCTATCAGTTCGATGCGGTGGAGAGCGAAGGTGAAATCAAATTCGTCTCGCGTGGGCGCCCCAGCGCGTTGGCTTGCACGACGGACGATCTGGTGCTGTCCGACAGCGGCGATGCCAATTTCGGCTTCACGCTGACGCGCGCAGAAGAGACGGACATGCCGCTCGCTTCGCGCGTCAGCTATATCGACGTGGACAATGACTATCGCCAGGCGGTGGTGGAAGCGCGCCGCCTGATTGGCGAAGCCGATCGTGTGGCCGCTTCGTCGCTTCCCATCGTCATGGACCAAGCGACAGCCGCCGGCATCGGCGAACGCCTGCTGATGGATGCGTGGACGATGCGCGAGACCGCATCGTTTGCGCTCGCCCCGTCGCAACTTGCGCTCGATCCCACGGACGAAGTGCAGCTCAGCGCCGGCGCGCGCGTCTATCGGCTGCGTATCGCGCAAATCGACGACACCACGAGCCGCGCCGTCCAGGCCTGCGCCACCGATCCGTCGATCTACGACACCATCGCCGGTCCCGCGCGGCCCGCGAGCGTGGCGCAGCAAACGCCGCAGCCCGGCCGCGCGCTGGTGGTGTTCGCCGATCTGCCGCTGCTCACCGCGGAACAGACGCCGTGGGATGCCTTCGCCGCGGCGTTCGCGAGTCCGTGGCCCGGCAGTGTGCTGGTCTTCCGCAGCGCCGGCGATAGCAATTACAAGCTCGATACGACGCTCGCCATCGCCACCGCCATCGGCGAGACGACAAGCGATTTCGCCTCCGGTCCGGCCTGGCGCTGGGACGAGGTGAATACGCTCGCCGTCAAGCTCTACAGCGGAACGTTGTCATCGCTGGACGATCTGTCGGTGTTCGGCGGCGCCAATGCGCTGGCGGTGCAGAACGCAAGCGGCGATTGGGAAGTGCTGCAGTTCGAGAACGCGACGCTCACCGCGCCCGGCGAATGGTCGCTCTCGAAACTCCTGCGCGGCCAGGCGGGCAGCGAGAACGCGATGGGCGCGGCGTCCGGCGCGCGCGTGCTGGTGCTGTCGCGCGCCATGCGGCAACTGGGCGTGCCGCCGGATCAATTCGCGCTGCCGTTCAATTATCTGTGGGGACCGCAAGGCAAGCCGATCTCGGATTCGGCGTATCAGGGTGCGTCGCTGCAATTCGCCGGTGTCGGCTATCGGCCTTACGCGCCTTGCCAGTTGCGCGCGTTGTACGGCGCAAGCGGCGATCTTTGCCTGAGCTGGATCCGCCGCGACCGTTCGCCCGCCGCCGACAATTGGGAGCAGAGCGAAATCCCGATGAGCGAAACCAGCGAGAGCTATGATGTCGAGATTCTCGATGCCTCGGGCGCTGTGGCGCGCACATTCGCCGCCGTCTCCTCGCCTGGGGTGAATTATACCGCCGCGAACATCGCCGCGGATTTTTCGGCCGGACTGCCGTCGCCGTTCCGCTTCACCGCCTACCAGCTTTCCTCCGTCTTCGGCCGCGGGCCGGGCAAAACGGGGAGCTTCTACCTCTAAATTACCCTCGCCCCCGCAGGGGGAGAGGGCAGGGTGAGGGCTGGTCCGCCTGCACTCTGCGTCAGGCGTCGCGCCCGCCATCGGCGCCCCCTCACCCAACCCTCTCCCCCTCAAAGGGGAGGGCTAATTCGGAGAATCTTATGACCGACACCACGCCGCGCGTGGGCGTGCCGCTGCTTGCGGCGGCCCAGGCGCAGAAGAGCGTCACCCACAACGAAGCGCTCTATCAGTTCGACGCGTTTCTCTGCGCGCGCTTCATCGACCGCACGCACACCGCGCCGCCGTCATCGCCCAGCGACGGCGACGGTTATCTCGTTGTCTCCGGCGCCACGGGCACCTGGCTGGGGCAGGACGGCAAAGTTGCCTATTGCGTCGATGGCGCGTGGCGCTTCTACGCGCCGTTCGCCGGGCTCACCGCCTATGTGTCGGCGGAGAACAAGCTGATCGTCTGGTCGGGCAGCGCCTGGTGCGATTTTGCCTCCATGATCGCGCTGCAAAGCCTGCCGATGGTGGGCGTGAACACCACCGCCGACGCCACCAACAAGCTTTCGGTGAAATCCAACGCGGTGCTGTTCAGCGATGTCGCCACGTCGAGCGGCGGCAGCGGCGATATCCGCGCCACGCTCTCCAAGCAGGCCAGCGGCAACACCGCCTCGTTCCTGTTCCAGGACAACTTCTCCGGCCGCGCCGAAATCGGACTCACCGGCGACGACAATTTCCACTTCAAGGTCTCCCCCGACGGCGCGACCTGGCATGACGGCATGGACATCGCCGCCGGCACCGGCGTCGTCACCCTCGCGTCGGCGGTGTTGACGACGGCCGACATCAACGGCGGCACGCTGGATGGCGCCGCGGTGGGTGCCAGCACGCCATCGACCGGCAAGTTCACCACCTTGCAAGCCACGGGCGGCGCGACGTTCGCCGATGGCGGGGCATGGACCTCCGCCGGCATCTCGTTCGTGCAGGGCGGGGGACTGTTCAAATCCACAACCTATGGCGGCACGCAGGGCGCGGCCGGCGCCCTATGCATGAACACCGGCGGCTCCGGCAGTTGCGCCATCGCGCTCTTCGCCTCCTCCGCGGCTTCGCGACAGCATCTGACCTTCGAGAACGGCAACGGTGTTGTCGGCTCGATCTCCACGTCCGGATCGGCGACGTCGTTCAACACGTCGTCGGACCGGCGGCTCAAGACGGACATCGCACCGTTGTGCGCCGGCGCGTTGATGGACGCGCTCGCACCGGTGACATTCGCCTGGAAAGCAGACGGCGCGCGCGGCGCCGGCTTCATCGCCGACGAATTGCAGGCCGTAGTGCCCGAAGCGGTGACGGGCGGGCCCGGCGCCGTCGATGGCGCGGGCGCGGCGGTCTATCAGAGCGTCGATCATTCCAAACTCGTTCCCTATCTCGTCGCCGCGATCCGCGAATTGCGCGCGCGCGTCGCCGTGCTGGAAGGCTGAACGCTATGGAGATTTTCACGCTGACACGCCTTACATCGGATGGCGTCGGCACGCGCAGCGCGCTCGGAGGCGCAACGCAGCTTTGTGCCGCGCTCGAACTGGCGTTCCATGCGCCCAAGATCGCGGACAAGACGCGCATTCCGGCCGGACACTATGCGCTGGGCTTTCGCGCCGCGAGCCATTTCGATGCCGTGTATCGCCGGCGGGTGAAAGGCGCCGGACAAGTCTATCGCGGCATGATCGAGATCGAAGGTGTCGCGGATTTCGCCGCGGTGCTGCTGCATTGCGGCAACAGCACCGCCGACAGCAAAGGCTGTGTGCTATGCGGCGAACGGGTGCTCGCCACGCCGCGCGGCTTCGTCATTCCCGGCGGCGAAAGCGAGCCGGCCTTCCTGCGCGCCTATCGGGCGCTGTCGGCCGCGATGCAGAGCGGCGGCGCGCGCCTCGTCGTCACGGACCAAGACCGATGACCGCGCGCGATCCAGTCTTGGAGTTCGCAGTCTATCTCAGGGAAGCTCGCGCGGCGCTCGATTGCCTGTGGCCGTCCGGCTCTCCCGAAAGCCGGCTGATATACAGCGTCGTCCTGAGAGTGATGAACTTCTACATGGGCGAGGAGATCCATCAGTCCGCTCTCGACCAGTTGCGGGAATTCTTCGACGAGACGGTTGACGAAGCGGAAAGCGAAAGGCGCTCGCGCGCGCCGCAAAGCTGAGGCATTCTCGGCGCCGACAGCATCGAGGCCGCCATGAAAGTTTCCGAAGCGCTCGCGACGCGCAAGACGGTTCGCGCGTTCAAGCCCGATCCGGTCTCGCGCGAAACGGTCGAGCAGATTCTCACCGCCGCGGCGCGCGCGCCTTCCGGCGGCAATGTGCAGCCGTGGCGCGTCTATGCGCTGCTTGGCGACGCGCGCGACGAGCTGGTGCGCCGCGTCGCCGAAGCGCGCAAGCAGCATCCGATGGGCGAGGCGCCGGAATATCACATCTATCCGCTGCACCTCAGCGAGCCCTATCGCACGCGGCGTTATCGCGTGGGCGAAATGATGTACGCGACAATGGCCATCCCGCGCGAAGACAAAGCGGCGCGGCTAAAATTCTTTTCGCGCAACTGGGAATTCTTCGGCGCGCCGGTGGGGCTGATCTTCACCATCGACCGCCAGATGCAGCAGGGCCAATGGGCCGATCTGGGCATGTACATGCAGTCGATCATGCTGTTGGCGCGCGAGCACGGCTTGCACACCTGCCCGCAGGAAGCCTGGGCGGTCTGGCACCGGGTGATCCGCGAGTATCTCTGCGTTCCCGAAAACGAAATGATCTTCTGCGGCATGGCCATCGGCTACGCAGAGGGTGCGGCGGCGGTGAACGCCCTGGAAACGGAACGCGCCCCGCTGACGGAATATGTAACGGTAAGAAGCACATAGCCGCGCGGAGGCAAGGTTTCGGCCCGCGACAGTTGTTTGACATTGTATACACAGTGTGTATATATATCGTCGATCGAGATAAAGGACGGCGGGCATGAATGTCACTGCGGCAAAGACGGTGCGATTGGCGCGAAAGGGACAAAAGAAGCCTGTCCCTCCGAAGGCGACGTTCGTGCGCCGCAGAGTGGATACGACGATCAATGTCCGCGTCTCAACTCTCTGGCGCGATCTGATCGATACGGCTGCGAACGTGCTGGGGAAAACCAGAACCGACTTCATCGTGGAAAGCGCGCAGCAGCACGCGATCGATGTTCTGCTGGACCAGCGATTCTTCGGTCTGGAAGGCAGCGCCTACGATGCGTTCTTGCGGGCCTTGGATAACCCGCCGCCGCCGAGTGACAGGTTGAAGAGCCTGATGGCAAGCAACGCGCCATGGCAGGCATAGTTCGGCATCCAGCATCATCGGCGTTCGAAATCAAAGCGCCGATGCCGCTAACCGCCGAACACGATCTGAGCGTCTTCGACTGCGGTAAAGAGCCATTGAACGATTGGCTAAAGACGCGCGCTCTCAAGAACGAAGGGCGCTCATCTCGCTGCTACGTCGTCAACCAGGGGAATACGGTTGTAGGGTATTATACGCTTTCGATGGGCTCAGTCGCACACACAGGCGCGCCGCGCGGATTGAAAAAGAACACGCCCAATCCGGTGCCCGTCGCCGTCATCGGGCGCTTGGCCGTCGATCGGGGATATCACGGTCGAAGCATCGGCCGCGGCATGCTGCAAGACGCTCTGCGGCGCGCGCTATTTGCATCGCAAACGGTCGGTACCAGAGCCGTAATCGTTCATGCGATAGACGATGAGGTTGTTCCGTTCTATCTCGGGTTTGATTTCCGGCCGTTTCCTACGGATACCAAGACGCTCTGGATCGCGGTGGAAACGATCACTGCTGCGCTTCCGTAACGCAGCCGTTCGCGCGCCATTCTTGCCGGCTCAAATGAGAAACCCCGCGTCCGGAAACTCGCGGGCGCGGGGTTCTCGCTTGAGATGCGCTGGCTGCCGGGGAGGGGCTTACCGTCGGCCAGTGCCTTCAAGATCACTGAGGCACAATCTGTCAGTGCCGGCCTGAACGGACTCTGGACACGGTATTCATCCGAGGTTCATGCTGTTGGCAGTAGAAGTTCCGATGCGGATGCGCCTGATCCTTGCCGTGATTTTCGCTGCGCTCGCAATGACTTGCGTCCCGGCTGCCGCACAGATTCGCCATCCGCATGGTTATTACGGCCACGGGGTCCAGCCGCTCGATCGCATCCTGCCGCAAATCCGCAGCGGCCATCCCGGCCGCTTCTACGATGCCGAAGGCCCCTTCGCCGATCCCTTTGGCGGCTGGCATTATCGCGTGAAATGGCTGACGCCGGGCGGCCGCGTTATCTGGTTCGATGCCGACGCGCGCTCGGGGCGCATCGTCGGCTTGCCAGGCAACGCGCGCCCCTATCTGTTCGGACCGGCGCCGCCGGGTTATGCCGTGCCACGCGCTTTTAGAGCGCCGAAAGGGTTTTATGGACCGCGCCGCTTCGATGGCGGACCGCGGCGCCACCCCTTCAGACCGCACGGCGGATTTTATCGCGGCGGCCGCCGCCATTGAGGAAGACATGCGCGTTCTTCTCGTAGAAGACGATCAGGATTTGCAGCGTTTGCTCAAGCATGCGCTGAGCGACGCCGGCTATGTTGTGGACACCGCGGCCGACGGCGAGGAGGGCCATTTCCTCGGCGACACCGAGCCCTACGATGTCGCGATCCTCGATCTGGGCCTGCCGAAGATGGACGGTGTGCGCGTGCTGGAGCGCTGGCGCAAGGCCGGGCGCTCGATGCCGGTGCTCATCCTCACCGCGCGCGACCGCTGGAGCGACAAGGTCGCCGGATTCGACGCGGGCGCCGACGATTACCTCGCCAAGCCGTTCTATACCGAAGAGCTGCTGGCGCGGGTGCGCGCGCTGCTGCGCCGCGCGGCGGGCCTGGCCACCAGCGAGATCGAGATCGGGTCCTTGCGCATCGACACGCGCGCCAGCCGCGTGACGATGGACGGCAACCCGGTGAAGCTCACTTCGCTGGAATACCGTCTGCTTTCCTATCTCGCCCATCATCAGGGCAAAGTGGTATCGCGCACCGAACTGGTCGAGCATCTCTACGATCAGGATTTCGACCGCGATTCCAATACGATCGAAGTCTTTGTCGGCCGGCTGCGCAAGAAGCTAGGCTCCAACCTGATTCAAACGGTGCGTGGTCTTGGCTACAGCCTCGAAAACCCGGACTCCGCTTCCGGCGCGGATCGCGCCAAGGCTTGATTCGCTCTCCGGCCGCCTGATCGCCGCGGCGGCGGTGTGGATCGTGCTCGGCCTGGTCGGCGGCGGCCTCCTCATCTCCGACGTGTTCCGCACTTCGGTGCAGTCGAGCTTCGATGCGCGGCTGAAGTTCGATCTCGACGACATGATCGCCGCCGCCGAAGTCGATCCGTCGGGCAATGTCTCGCTGCGCACGCGCTTTGCCGATCCGCGTTTCGAGCGCGTTTATTCGGGCTGGTACTGGCAAATCATGCCGATAGACGCCAAAGGCGCCGATCCGAACAATTCGCAGATCTCGCGCTCGCTGTTCGACCGCACGATCAAGATCACCGATTCCTATCGCATCGGTCAGCAGAACTGGGGTCACGGCGTGGGACCGGACGACCAGAATGTCCGCGTGGTTTTCCAGCGCATCGAGTTTCCCGTTGCTGCCACCAAGAATCCGAATGACATGCGCGCCTACAATTTTCTCGTCGCCGGCGATGTTTCGGAAGTCGAGGCCGAGGTGCAGCGCTTCAACGGCACCTTGATCTGGTCGTTCGCGCTTCTGGGGCTGGGGCTCATTCTTGCGATCTTCATCCAGGTTCGCGTCGGTCTTCAGCCGCTTCGCCGGGTGAGCGAGGCGCTGGCGCGCATCCGCGACGGCGATGCGCGCCGTCTCGAAGGCAAGTTCCCGTCGGAGATCGCGCCGCTCGCCGGCGAACTCAACAGCCTCATCAGGCACAGCGAGGAGGTGGTCGGCCGCGCGCGCACCCACGTCTCCAATCTCGCGCACTCGCTGAAGACCCCGCTCACGGTGCTGACAAGCGAAGCGGCCGCCAATCCCGGACTGCTGGCCGATACGGTGCACAAGCAGGCAACCGCGATGCGCCGCCAGGTGGATCACTATCTGGTCCGCGCCCGCGCTGCCGGTGCGCTCGACGTCCTGGGCAGCCGCACGCAGGTCAAACCGGTGCTCGAGGATCTGGCGCGGGTGCTTTCGCGCATCCATTCCGAGCGCGCCATCGCCATTTCGGTCGATTGTGCGCCAAGTCTCTACTTCCGCGGCGAGAAGCAGGACCTCGAAGAGATGGTCGGCAATCTGATGGACAACGCCTGCAAATGGGCCCTCGGCAAAGTGCTCGTTTCAGCGAGCAAGCGCGACGGCAGCTTAACCCTGGCGGTCGGCGACGATGGCGCCGGCCTCGACACGGAAGAGAAAGAACGGGTCGGCGAGCGGGGCGAAAGGCTGGACGAAAGTGTCCCCGGAACCGGGCTTGGCTTGGCCATCGTGCGCGATATCGCCAAGCTTTACGGGGGTTTCATGGTCTTGGGCGACAGTCCGCTTGGCGGTCTGCAAGTCACCCTTACTCTACCACTGATTGCATCGAGCGCGGCCGAAAGCAGCCGTTAAGGATGTCATCATACTGTACCAGTGTGGGCCGCAAATGCCGGCACCATTCGGGAACGCGCATGGTTGGATCTGCAAAGATCGAAGTGCTGACGGAATTTCTGGCGAGGTTGCCGGAGCCGATGGCCGCGCGTCTGGCCAAAGCCATCGAAGTCGATTGGCTGGCCGGCGGCAGCGCGCTTCCCCATGAACTCATCCTGAAAGCGCTCAGGCCCGCGCTGCAGCGCGTGCATCACGGCGATCGCACCCTTAATCCGCTGCGGCTGTTCTGCCGGCCGTTCGAGGATTTGCTGTCTTCCGCGCCGCGCAAGGAGAAACACAAGGGCCGCATCGCGCGCAGTTCCGTTCTGCCGGTGTGGAACTGGCTCGGCCACTCGCTGGTGCCAAGCGCGCTCAACAAATACGCCATCGGCGTGAAGACCGGCGTGCTCACGTTCAAGATCGAGGAGATCACGCGGCACGCCCTGGAGTTCTGGCCTGTCGCCGCGAACGCGATCGATGCGGCGCTCGACAGCGAATCCAAGCGCAAGGCTGCGCGTGCAATCCTCGGCGACGCGATGGCGGTGGCCGATGCGCAGGAGATCGCGTGCATTCTGCGCGCCGGTCACGAGTTCTGGAGTCTCCAGGAGGTGTTGCCGAGGGGCGCGCCGACGCTGTCCGAGGACATGCTGTGGACCTTGCGGGAGTTCTATGACCGGCTGATCGCGGAGATTCCCGACGCCGCGCCCTATGTCGCGGTGGCGACGATGAACCGTCTGGCAAAGCCGTGGATGGCGCTGAAACTGCCGCTGGCGATCACGCGCCAGACGCAGGACACGCTCATCAGCTCCACCGACATGGGGCTGGTCGGCGAATTGCTGTTCGGCGATCTGGAAAATCACGCAGAGGCGCTGCGGGCCGCCAAGCCGCAAGCGCCCTTCGATCCGGACGATCTGCTCGTGCACCTCGCGGGATTCACTGCCGTATCCAACGGCATAGTGAAGGAGATCGAGATGCGGCGCGACGGCAAATGGGGCCAGCGTTTGATGAAGGATCGCAGCGACGTTGCCGAAACCATGGAAAGCTTCATGGAGCGCGCCGAACGCGAAGTCTCCGCCGCGATCCCGACCTTGAAGACGGGCGCCTATGCCGGCGGTCCGCGCGCCCCCGATGTCAACCGCGCGCCCGATCCGGAAAAGATCCATCGCGCGTTGTGCTTCGCCAAGCTCGTCACCGGATGCCGGCCGATTGCCTCTGCCGCGTCGTTCGGCGCGCGCCAGAAGGAAACCTGCGACCTCCTGACCGTGATGCTGAAGAGCTATAGCGAGGACATCGTGAAGGAGCTGCGGGCCGCCGAAAGCGACAAGCGCGCCAACGCCGAATCCTATTTCAACATCGCCGTCGAGCTGGTGACGATTTTGTTCAGCGTCGAGGAAGGCGATTTCCTGCGCCGCCGCGGCCGCGCCGCGATGGGCTACGCCGTAGCAGCTTAGAGGCCGTTGCGGAAAGTGCCTAATCTTTGTACTTTATATCCATGCCCAAGAACGCGTCATTCAGTCTCGGCGAACACTTCACCGCATTCATCGACGATCAGGTCGAAGAAGGCCGGTACGGCTCGGCCAGCGACGTTGTACGGGCAGGATTGCGTCTTCTCGAAGAAAAGGAAGCGAAACTCGAGGTGCTGCGATCCGCGCTCATCGAGGGCGAGAACAGCGGCCCGGCGAAGCCGTTCGATCTCGAGGCATTCATTGCACGTAAGCACAAGGGTCGACGCACGTCTCGATGAAGGCGCAACTTCTTTCGCCGCGGGCGCGCACCGATCTCGATGAGATATGGGAATATACCGCCGACAAATGGAATGCCGAACAGGCCGACAATTATATCCGCGAGATTTGGAAGACCATCGAACTCATCGGAGATCGGCCAGGAAATTGGACGCTCCTGTGACGAGATTCGACAGGGCTATTTCAAATTTCCAGTTGGCTCGCATGTGATGTTTTACAAGAAAGCGCAAATGCATATCACCGTTGTGCGTATCGTGCATCGGCGAATGGATTTTGACAGTCACCTCTGACTAGACAGCACCCTCTTCCTTCAGCGCAACAATCTCGTCCGGCGAATATCCCAACTCGCGCAGGACTTCGTCGTTGTGTTCGCCGAGCAATGGCGGACGGCGGCGGATTTCGCCGGGCGTGGCGTGCAGCTTGATCGGTGTGGACGCGATCGGCGCGCGGCCGATCCAGGGAAATTCTACGGTTGTAAAGAAATCGCTCGCGCGGACATGCGGATCGGCGAGCGTCTCGGCCATGCGATACACCGGTCCTGCCGGCACGCGCGCGCTTTCGAAGGCGGCGATGGCATCGGTGCTGCTGCGCTGCGAACACCAGCGCGCCAGGCGCTCACTGATGACGGCGCCATTGTCGCCACGCGCCTTGTCGGAAGCGAAGCGCGGATCGGAAATCCATTCCGGCGCGCCAATCAGCTTCGCCACGCGGCGAAATAGCGGGTCGCCATTCACCGCCACGGTGATCCAGCCGTCTTTCGTCTTGTAAATGTCCGATGGCCCCGACGTCTGGCCGCGGTTCAGCGTCGGCTCGCGGCCCGGATGCAGCACCGCTTCCTCGATCAGCATGGTGCTGAAGAATGTCGTGGCGGTGCGCAACAATGCGCCTTCGACGAGTTGTCCTTTGCCGGTCTGGTCGCGCGCGCGCAACGCCGCCATTAAGCCGAAAGCGGTGAGGGACGCCGTGCCGAAATCGACGTACGGCGCTGCCGCCCGCACCGGCTGGTCCTCTGTGCCGGAGAAATAAGTGGAGCCCGACATCGCTTGTGCGATGCCGTCGAAGCCGACGCGCTTGGAATAGGGTCCATCGAGTCCGAACGCCGACACGGCAGCCAAAATGACACGCGGATTGATCGCGCTGACGCTGTCGTAATCGAGGCCGAGGCTCTTCAGCGTTTCGCCGGGAAGGTTGGCGACGACGATGTCGCTCTTCGCCACCAGTCGCTTCACCACCTCGCGGCCTTTGGCACTCGCCGGATCGAGCGTGAGGGAGCGCTTGTTGCGGTTCATCTGCAGGAACAGCGCGCCCTCGCGGGGATTGCCGGCGTCATCCTGCGACAAGGGGATGAGCGTGCGGTCCTCGCGTCCGTCGCGCTTCTCCACGCGGATCACGTCGGCGCCGAAGTCGGCCAGCAGCGCCGCGCAATAAGGCCCGGCGATGTAGCGACCGAAGTCGACGACACGGATGCCCTCGAGCGGACCCGGCATGAGACATTCTCCACAATTGCGAATGGCGTTGCGGGCGGACTATACCGGTGCCACGGAGATTTGCATGCAGGCGCGCGAGGCTTTCACCTCCCTCAATCGGATGGTTGACGTAGCGCTCACGCCTCCGGAATTCGTGAACGACGATCCCATCGTCCCGACACCGTTTCGTGCCGGCGCGGCAGCGGCTGCGGCGCTCGGTCTGACGGCAGCCGCGGCCGGCGACGTCTGGCGGCTGCGCGGTGGCGAAGCGCAGGCGATGTCCGTCGATATAAGAGCCGCCGCTGCATCGCTGGTCTCGTTCTCCTTGCTGCGGCGCGGCGGCGAAGCGATGCGCAGGCCGGCGGAAAGCAATCCGACCGTCGGGCTTTATCGCACCATGGACGGACGCTGGATTCATCTGCATGGCGGCTTTCCACATCTGCAAAAGCGCACGCTCGATCTGCTTAACGCGGCGAACACGAAGGAGGCGATTGCGCAGAGCGTGGCGCACTGGAATGCCGCCGCGCTTGAAGATGCGCTGGCTTACATGAACCTGTGCGGAGCCGTGGTGCGCACGGATGAGGAATGGCGCGCCACATCGCAGGGCCTGACGCTGTGCGATGTGCCGCCCATCCGGCTCACTCGCATCGGCGATGCACCGCCGCTGCGTTTGCCCGATGCGGCGCAGGCGCTGAGCGGTATCCGCGTGCTCGATCTGACGCGCGTGCTCGCAGGGCCGAGCGCGGCCCGCACATTGGCGTCGCATGGCGCCGACGTGCTTTCGGTGCGCGCGCAAAAATTGCCGACCATCGAGTTGTTCGATCTGGACACCGGCTTCGGCAAGCGTTCCACCTTTCTCGATCTCGCCAGGCCGGGCGACGCGGAAACGTTGCGCAACCTCGCCCGTTCGGCGCATGTCTTTGTCGATTCCTACCGTTCCGGGGCGCTTGATAAGCTTGGCTTCTCGCCCGCCGCACTATCGCAGCTATCGCCGGGCATCGTGTGTGTCTCGCTATCCTGCTACGGCGCGCGCGGCGCATGGGCGGGGCGTCGCGGTTGGGAACAGCTCGCGCAATGCGCAACTGGCCTGGCGATGGATCAGGGGGCTTTCGCCGCCGCACGCGCGGGCCATCGGCGCGACACCGTTCCGCAACTCATTCCGGCCGCGGCCTGCGACTACACGACGGGCTATCTCGCGGCGGCAGGCGCGACTGCCGCGCTGCTGAGGCGCATCCATGAAGGGGGAAGCTGGCTGGTGGAGGTTTCGCTTTGTGCCACCGCGATGTGGCTTCAGTCGCTGGGCAAGATCGCGTTCGCCGATGTGCCCGACGCATGGAATCCGCGCCAGGGACTCGACGGGTATTTCCAATCGTGCGACACGGACCGCGGCCGGCTCGATTACCTGGGACCGGTCGTTCGCATGGACAAAACACCGCCGGGCTGGGGCAATCCGCCGCCCGAACCGGGAGCAGACAGCCCGCGCTGGCTGGAGGGGTAGATGCCGCCGAAACACAATCCGCTGAAGCTCAATCCGCTTCAGCTTCGCACGCTGACCTTGTTGCAGGCGCTGTCGCGCGTCCAAGGCTTGGCGGTACAGGGACCGGGCGACGGCGAAGTCACCATCGAGCGCTTTCCGCAAGCGCATGGCGATCATTTTCACCTGGGCGAGCATGTTGTCGCCGGCAAGGATGCGACCGGACTCTATAATGAGAAAGTCTGGCACGCACTGGAGCGCAAAGGCGTGGCGCGCGCCGAGTGGCCGCATCGCATCGCGCTGACGCGCGAAGGGATTGGCTACGATACGGGCGAGGCGCAGGAGATATTGCGCGGCGGCGCGCACTAGCAATCCACAAAAAATTGTCATGGGCCGATTCAATCGGGCCATGACAATTTTTTTATTTCATCTTGTGAAGAATGAGCAGCGGGGCGTTGAACAGCGCGCGCCCTGCGGGCGATCCCATGAAGGCGTCGAGATCGGACGCGGAGGCTGTGATCGAAGTGTCGCCATACTTGGAAGCGTCCACGGTGCCCGCGATCTTGGTGGCCTTGATCGCCGCGTCCGCGCGCTTCTCGTCCATCAGATAGATCACCAATGCGCCATCGCCGTTGATGCGATAGAGGACGGGGAAGTTGCTCTGTGCTTCCGAATCGCCGGCGGCTTTTCCATCCGCGCTGACGTCATGCACGTTCATATAGCGATAGGCGCCAAGCATGGATGTCTTGAGGGAATAGACGCCCCAGCCCGCGTCCTTGCCGTTGGGTTCGGTGAAGACGGCGGTGATGGTGCCGTCGCTCTGTGGCAGGAAGGTGAAATAGACGTCTTGGCTTTCTTTCGGCGGCCGCCCTTTCCACATGCCGGTGAGCGCGGGATCGGGCGCCATCGCCGTGGTGGAACCGACCGGTGCGGCCGTTGTTACCGGCAAGCACGCGGTCGCAAACAAGCTGGCGCAAACGACCCCCAGCAATCGGACGATGCCCATGACGCGCTCCTTCGCCACCCGAACGCCAGCGTCGCGCGCGATTTTGGCGGAAGCGGGGCGGCTTGCCGCATGGCGTTTCGCGCCAGCTTGGCGGCCTCTATAATTCGTGCAACCTGCCCGGAGCCTGAATGAACCCGAAAAAGCGCCGAAGACTTGCCTTCGCCTGTGCGCTGGTGGTGGCCGGCGGCGTCGGCGCGGTGGTGGCGATCGGCGCGCTCAAGGACAACGTGCTCTACTTCTATAGCCCCAGCGACATTGGCGCCAAGCATGTGGCGCCGGGTGTTGCGTTTCGCATCGGCGGCTTGGTGAAGACCCACAGCGTCGCGCGCGGTCCCGGCGCGGAGGTGCGTTTCGCCGTCACGGATGGTCGCGCCACGGTGCCAGTCGAATATGACGGTGTGCTGCCCGATCTGTTCCGTGAGGGACAGGGCGTGGTCGCACTCGGGGCGCTGGACGGATCCGGCGATTTTGTCGCCACGCAAGTGCTGGCCAAGCACGACGCGAAATACATGCCGCCGGAAGTGGTCGATGCGCTGAAGCGCGCCGGCCGTTGGAAAGAAGGCGAGGCGAAATGACGGACGAGACGAAATGACCGGCGAAATCGGCCAGCTCGCGCTTACCCTGGCGCTGGCGTTGTCCTGCGTGATGGCGGTGGCGGGCCTGATGGGCGCGCGCCTCACGGCACAAGGCTCGCGCGACATTGCCAACAGCGCCGCGCTGGGGTTCTTTGTCTTTGTCGCGCTGGCGTTCGGCGCGCTGACATACGGCTTCGTCACCTCGGACTTCAGCATCGTCGATGTGGCGAACAATTCGAACACGCTGAAGCCGATGATCTATAAGATCACCGGCGTGTGGGGAAACCATGAAGGCTCGATGCTTTTGTGGATTCTGGTGCTGGCGATCTATACGCTGTTCATCGCGCTCGCGCGGCGCGGCGGCGAGCGGCTGACCAGCGCCGCGCTCGGCACGATGGGCCTGCTCGCCATCGCATTTCTTCTCTTTATTCTCTTCACATCGAACCCGTTCTTCCGGCTCGATCCGCCGCCGTTCGAAGGCGCGGGTCTCAATCCGTTGTTGCAGGATCCCGGCCTCGCGATGCATCCGCCGATGCTTTACGTCGGCTATGTCGGATTGTCCGCGTCGTTCGCTTATGCCGCCGCCGCGCTCATCACCGGCGAAGCCGATGCGGCGTGGGCCCGTGCCGCGCGGCCTTTCATGCTCGCGGCGTGGATCGCGCTTACGCTGGGCATCACATTGGGAAGCTGGTGGGCGTATTACGACCTCGGCTGGGGCGGCTTCTGGTTCTGGGACCCGGTGGAGAACGCGGCGCTGATGCCGTGGCTGGTGGCGACGGCGCTGCTGCATTCCGCGCTCGCCACCGAACGCACCGGCGCGTTCCGCACCTGGACTTTGCTGCTTGCCATTGTTTCGTTTTCGTTGAGCCTGATCGGCACATTCCTGGTGCGCTCCGGCGTGCTGACTTCGGTACATTCCTTCGCCAACGATCCGACGCGAGGCTTTTGGATATTGGTGATGATTTTCGTCGCCATCGGCGGTGCTTTGGGCTTGTTCGCGTGGCGCGCCCCGAAGCTGGAAGGCGGCGCCGCGTTCGAGCCGGTGAGCCGCGAGACTGCGCTATTGCTGAACAATGTCCTGCTCGCGGCGGCGGCGGCCACCGTGTTCCTCGGCACACTCTATCCTTTGGCACTCGATGCGCTCACCGGCGAGAAGATTTCCGTCGGTCCGCCGTTCTTCGCGATCACCTTTGCGCCGATCTTTGTGGCGCTTCTGATCCTTGTGCCGTTCGGTCCGCGGCTGAACTGGACGCGCGGCGACCTGAAAGCGGCGCTGCGCGCGTTGCTGCCGGGCCTGGGAGCTGCGGCGCTCGCCGCCATCGCGATCCTGGCGCTCACCTCGCCGCTCTCGCTCGCCACCGCTGGCGCCTTCGCGCTCGCGGCCTGGGTGATCGCGGCAAGTGCGATTGATTTCCTCAAGCGGCGCAGCGCCCGGTCGCTCTCGGCAGCAGCGTTCGCCTCGATGCTTGCGCATGCCGGTCTTGGCATCACGCTGCTCGGCGTCACCGGCACGACGGTGTGGCGCACCGAGGCGCTGCAAGTGTTGGCTCCCGGCCAGAGCATGCAAGCCGGCGATTACACCTTGCGCTTCGATGGCGCGTCTGTCGTTCAGGGCCCGAACTATCAGGCGGTGCGGGCCGACATCGAGGCGATCCGGGACAATCGCATCGTCGCCATGCTTGCGCCGGAAAAGCGCGCCTATCCCGTCGAAGGCGAGACCGTCAGCGACACCGCGATCCGCACCACCGGATTCTCCGATCTCTATGTCGCGTTGGGCGACGATCGCGGCGGCGGCCGCTATGTCGTCCGCGCCTATGTCAATCCGCTTGCGCCGTTCATCTGGCTCGGCGGCGTCATCATGGCGCTGGGCGGATTGGCGAGCCTGTGGTCGCGGCTGCGCTTTGGTTTGGCGCGGAGCCGCACCAGGCCGGTCGCTGCCGAATGATTCGCGCAATCCTCATCGCGATCGTTTGCTTGTGTTGCAGTGCTGTGTTCGCGCAGTCAGGACCGGAAACACTTTCCAATCCGCAACAGGAAGCGCGGGCGGTCGCGCTGCAGAAGGAATTTCGCTGTCTCGTCTGCCAGGGTGAATCGCTCGATGAATCGAACGCGCTGCTCGCCGCCAATTTGCGCCGCCTCATCAGGGCGCGCATCGAACGGGGCGACAGCGACGCACAGATCCAGCGCTATCTGGTATCCCGCTACGGCAATTTCATCCTGATGAAGCCGCCATTGGAGCGCGACACCTATCTGCTGTGGTTCGGGCCGATTGTCCTGCTGGGAATCGGCGGCGCAGCGGTGGCCTTGGTGATCCTGCGGGCGCGACAAAGGATAGCGGAACGCGCCGATTAATACCGTTCCCAAAAGAGCTTGCGGCCTTTTAATGTTTAGGACAGAAAGGCGTAATCCCGGTAGTTTAGGGCTACAGACGGCCAGCGAGCGATGCAGATGCGTCGGGGACGCAAGCAATGTCCACGGAGACGGCGATGAACGACGACAACAACAAGAACCCTGAAAAATTCGGCACCAAAAAGAGGTTGCTCGCCGCTGTCTCAGCCGCGGCGCTGCTGCTGGGAGGGTTGGGCGTATTCGGCCTGATGGATTTGCAGTCCGCCGCCGCGGCGCCACCGCAGGCTCACATCGCGCCGCCGCCCGCGCGTCCGGCGGCACCGCCGCCGCAAGAGCATAGAGCGACGCCGCCGCGCATGCTCGAGAACGGCGCGCCGTTCAGCTTCGCCGATCTGGTCGAGCGCGTAAGCCCCGCCGTCGTCACCGTCACGGTCGAAGAAGAGATGCAGCCCAGCGCGGAATTCGACACCGAAGACCTGCCCGAGCCGTTCCGCAACTTCTTCAACCAGTTCGGCAATGGCGGTCAGATGCGCCCGCACAAGGCCATCGCGATGGGCTCCGGCTTCATCATCGACAAGTCGGGCTACATCGTGACGAACAATCATGTCGTCGCGGGCGGCAAGAAGATCACCGTGAAGCTGCAGGACGGCCGCCAGTTCGACGCCCATCTCGTGGGCACGGACAAGGACACCGACATCGCCTTGCTCAAGGTGAAAGCGAAAGGACCGCTTCCGGCGGTTGAATTCGGCGACGACCGCCAGGTGCGCGTCGGCGACTGGGTGATCGCGGTCGGCAATCCGTTCGGCCTCAGCAACACCGTCACGGCGGGCATTATCTCCTCGATCGGCCGCAACATCGGCAATGGGCCTTACACCGACTTCCTGCAGATCGACGCGCCGATCAACCGCGGCAATTCCGGCGGCCCGACCTTCGATCTGCGCGGCCGCGTCATCGGCATGAACTCGATGATCTATTCGCCGTCGGGCGGCAGCGTCGGCATCGGCTTCGCCATCCCGTCGTCGACCGTTCACGACGTGGTCAACCAGCTTCAGGCGCACGGTCACGTCAGCCGCGGCTATCTGGGCGTAAACATCCAGAGCGTGACGCCGGAAATCGCGGCCAGCATCGGATCGAAGGAAAGCAAAGGTGCGATCGTGGCGTCCGTGGTGCCAGGCGGTCCGGCGGCAAGAGCCGGATTTATGCAAGGCGACATCGTGCTCGCGATCAATGGCAAGTCGATCGAGGATTCGCGCGATCTGACGCGCCGCGTCGCGGGCATTCCGGCCGGCGCCAACGCGACGTTCACGATCTCGCGCAACGGCGCGGCCAAAACATTGACGGCGAAGATCGGCCAGCGCGACGACCAGAAAATCGCGCTCAATAACGGTCAGCCTCATGCCCCCGCCGCGGCCACGACCGGCGAAGCGATGGGGCTGGGCCTTGCCGCGGTCACGCCGGACGTGCGGCGCGAATACGGGTTGAACAACGCCGTGAATGGCGTGCTCATCACCAAAGTCGATCCCGACAGCGACGCCGCCGATAAGGGACTGCAGACCGGCGATGTGGTGCTGGCAATCGCCAACAAGCCCGTTCATACGCCGGAGCAGGTCAAGGCGCTGATCGCCGCGGCGCACGCGCAGGGTCGCTCGACCGTGCTGATGCTGGTGACCGGAAACGGCGGCCAGCGCTTCGTGGCGCTGAAGATCGGACAGGGATGAGTTTGCGAAGTACCGGACGTGACAGGTCGTTCCGGCCTGCCGCGTCCGGCCCCCGCGCCGGTGGTGGCGGCCCCATCCCCCCGTTGCTGCCGCCGGCGCGGACCCTATTTTTGAGTATTGTTTGAAGGTGTCGACGGGACAGGAGCCGAATTATGCGAATCCTCGTCGTGGAAGACGATCTTGAAGCGCAGCGTTACCTCGTCAACGGCCTGAAAGAGGCCGGGCATGTCGTGGACGACGCTGCGGACGGCGACACCGGGCTGACGCTCGCATTGTCGCGGCCTTACGATATCGCCATCATCGACCGCATGCTGCCCAAGCTCGACGGCCTGAAGCTGGTCGAGGAAATCCGCGAGCACGGAAACGTCACCCCGGTGCTGTTCTTGAGCGCGCTGTCCGACGTCGACGATCGCGTGAAGGGCCTGAAATCCGGCGGCGACGATTATCTCACCAAGCCTTACGCCTTCGTGGAGTTGCTGGCGCGGCTCGACGCCTTGATGCGCCGGCGCCATCCGGCGTCGGTGAAGACGCGGTTGCAGGTCGGCGATCTGGAGCTCGACCTTCTCACGCGCACTGCCAAGCGCAGCGAAACCGCCATCGATCTTCAGCCGCGCGAGTTTCGCCTGCTGGAATATCTCATGCGTCATGCGGGACAGGTCGTCACCCGCACTATGCTGCTGGAAAGCGTGTGGGAATATCACTTCGATCCGCAGACCAACGTCATCGACGTGCACATCTCGCGGCTGAGGGCAAAGATCGACAAGAATTTCGAGGTTCCGCTGCTGCACACCGTGCGGGGCGCCGGCTACATGATCCGTGCGCGCGCCTAGAATATTCGGAACTTTGTCGTTTCGGATCGTTCTGGTCTATGCCGCGATTTTTGCCGTCTCGGCGGCCGTGCTCGTTGCCTTCACCTATTGGAACACCGCGCGCGCGCTGGACTCGGAGACCGACCAGACCATCCAGGCCGAGATCACCGGGCTCGCCGAGCAATACCAGCAGCTCGGCGTCACCGGCCTCACCGACGCCATCATCAATCGCTCCGAGCATGGCGGCTTCGGCATCTATCTTCTCACTGACGACAACGACCGCGCCATCGCCGGCAATCTCGACGGCTGGCCGCAGATGGCGGTGCAGGAGGGCAAGTTCGTCGAGTTCGATTACGATCGTCACAGCGGCGCGAAGCTGGAGCAACACCGCGCCCGCGGGCGCGTGTTCGATCTGAACGGCGGCTTCAAACTGCTGGTGGCGCGCGATGTCGCCGAGCGGCGCGACGCCGAGCGCCTGTTCACCACCACCTTGCCGTGGAGCGCCGCGCTGATGCTGGGGCTCGCGATCGTCGGCGGTTACTTCATGAGCCGCAACCTCCTCACCCGCCTCGACGCCATCAATCGCAAAAGCCACGAGATCATGGCCGGCGATCTTTCGCAGCGCTTGCCGCTGACGCGCGCCGGCGATGAATTCGACACCTTGGCCACGAATCTCAATCGCATGCTGGAGCGCACCGAGCGTCTGATGAAGGGCATGCGCGAAGTAACGGACTCGGTTGCGCACGATCTGCGCACGCCGCTCAACCGCCTGCGCAACCGGCTGGAAGGCGCGCTGGGCGATTTGGAGCCGGAGAGCAAACAATGGATCGAGATCGAGGCGGCCGTGGGCGAAACCGACCGGCTGATCGGCACCTTCAATGCCATCTTGATGATCGCGGAAGCTGAAGCCGGAATCGTGCGCGAGGCGATGGCGCCGGTTCAGCTTCCCGCGCTGGTCGCGGGTGTGGTGGAACTCTATGAGCCGTTGGCGGAAGAAAAAGGCGTGGCGCTGGAACTGGCGCCCAGCGGCGCGGCCACCATTCGCGGCAACAAGAGCCTCATCACCCAGGCGCTGGCGAACCTTCTCGACAACGCCATCAAATACACGCCTTCGGGCGGTCATGTGCGCGTGGCGATCGAAGACACACCCTCGGGCGTCGCCCTCGTCGTCGCGGATGACGGCCCGGGCATCTCGGCGCAGGATCGACCGCGCGTGCTCGAGCGCTTCGTGCGGCTGGAGACCAGCCGCAACTCGCCGGGAACGGGTCTGGGTCTCAGTCTGGTCGCGGCGGTGGCGCGCATGCACGACGCCAAGCTGGATCTCGCGGAGAACACCCCCGGCCTCAAGGCCACGCTTCTGTTTCCGGGCATTTCGAATCGCAAGCACGTCGGTTGATTCGCCAGTGATTCGCACAGTTTGCGAGTCCGGTTGCCGAAACGGGGTCATGAGCGAGTTCCAACCCGAGCGGGCCGAACATCGTAAAAGCTAATGAATATAAGGATTTTTGCGCAACGCCTTGCCGAATCCCAATGCCGTGCAACAATTTCAGTAGGCGCTGGCAGGCGGCTTCGCTATACCTCGCTACACCAATGCCGCATGAAAGGGATGGCAAACAATGAGCAAAACAGATTTCGTCGAAGCAGTCGCCAAAGAGGGCAAACTCAGCAAGGCAGACGCGAAGCGGGCAATCGAAACGGTGTTCAGCGCGCTGGAAGCGGGCCTGAAGACCATCAAAGGCGGCGGCAAGCTCCAGATCGGCACTTTCGGCACGTTCCGCGTGACCAAGCGCGCCGCGCGCATGGGCCGCAATCCGCGCACCGGCGAAGCCATCAAGATCAAGGCTTCGAAGAATTTGCGTTTCCGCCCGGCCTCGCAGCTCAAGCACGCCGCCGGCTGCTGAGAGAACAATTCCTCTTGCGGCGGAAGGGCTCGTCCGGCTGGACGGGCCCTTTCTCTTTTCGGGGCATTGCCGATTAGACTGCCCGCCATGATATCGGCATTGCCCAGGCCGTTCGATCCCACGCGCGCGGGGCGCACGCTCGAAACGTTGGCGGAAGACGGCGTGGTGGTTCCCGATTCCGCCCGCGCGTTGCTGGAATCGGCATTCGGCAACAGCGCCTACCTGGCGCGATCCGCCGTGCGCGAAAGCGAATTCCTGAAGGCACTGATCGCGCGAGGCGTGGCGCCGATGCTGGCCGCGGTGCAAGCGGGCGCGCAGGACGCAAGCCATGCTGCGGATTTGGCGTCGTCGATGGCCGCGCTTCGCCGCGCCAAGCGCCAGGCGGCGCTCGCCATCGCCTTCGCGGATATCTCCGGCGAATGGAAAATCGAGCAGGTGACGCGCGCGCTCACCGAATTCGCCGATATCTGCGTTTCGAGCGCCTTGCGCTTTCTCCTGCGCCAAGCGGCCGAACGCGCACAGCTTGACGCCACCGCCCCCGCGGCGCTGGAAGCCGAAACCGGGCTTGTCGTGCTGGCGATGGGCAAATACGGCGCGTTTGAGCTCAACTATTCCAGCGATATCGATCTCATCGTCTTCTACGACAGCGAACGCTTCCCGTTCCGCAAGAAGGACGATGCGCGCGCCGCCGCCGTCGATATCGTCAAGGGGCTGGTGAAGATGCTGAGCGAAGTGACGGCGGATGGCTATGTCTTCCGCGTCGATCTGCGTCTGCGACCCGATGCCGGCGCCACCCAAGTCGCGATCTCGACGGCGGCTGCGGAAGCCTATTACGAGGGCATGGGGCAGAACTGGGAACGCGCCGCCTTTATCAAGGCGCGCGCCTGTGCCGGCGACCGGAATGCGGCGGCGGATTTCCTCAAAGCGATCGAGCCGTTCATCTGGCGACGCAGTCTCGACTACGCCGCCATCGAGGATATCCACTCCATCAAGCGCCAGATTCACGCGCATGGCGGCCACGGCGCCATCGTGGTCGCGGGGCACAACGTCAAGCTCGGGCGCGGTGGCATTCGCGAGATCGAGTTCTTTGCGCAGACTCAGCAGCTTATTCTGGGCGGCCGCAATCGGGCGCTGCGCCCGGCGCGGACGCTGGATGCGCTCGAGGCTTTGCGCGCGCGCGGCCTGGTGACAGCGGCGACGGCCGAAGACCTGGCGCGCGCCTATCGCTTTCTGCGCACGCTCGAGCATCGTTTGCAGATGATCGACGACGAACAGACGCATGCGATCCCAAAATCGGACGAAGGCGTGGCGCATATCGGCTGCTTCATGGGCTACGACAATATCGAGGCCTTCGGCGCGGACGTCGTAGCCACGCTGCAGACCGTGCAGACGCATTACCTTCACCTCTTCGAAGCCAGCGCGCCGCTTGCGAGTACCAAGGGCAGCCTCGTTTTCACCGGCGTCGAGGACGATCCGGAGACCGTGGGAACTTTGGCCGGGCTGGGCTTCCACGATCCGCGTCACATCGCCGGTGCCATCCGCGGCTGGCACCACGGCCGCATCCGCGCCACGCGTAGCGCCCGCGCGCGCGAGCTGCTCACGCGCCTGGTGCCGATTCTGCTCGATGCGCTGGCGGCCACCGCCGATCCGGACGCCGCCTTCGCGCAATTCGATCGCTTCGTCTCGCGGCTGCCGGCGGGGGTGCAGCTTTTCTCGCTGTTCCTCGCCAACCCGCATCTGCTGGTCGAGGTGGCCAATATCTGCGGATCGGCGCCGCGCCTCGCCGACTATCTCGCTCGCTCGCCGCGCGTACTGGATGCGTTGCTCGATCCGGGCTTTCTGGTCGGCTTGCCCGCGCGTGAGGAACTGGATCGTTCGCTGCACGAGCAATTCGCCGCCGCAACGGACCATGAAACCGCGCTCGACGCGGCGCGGCGTTTCGCCAAGGAACAGATTTTCCGCGTCGGAGTGCAGATCATCGAAGGAACGATCACGGCGGAGCAGGCCGGTCCGGCGTTCGCCAACGTGGCCGAGTGTGTGATTGCCGGATTGCTGGAGAAATCGCAGGACGAACTAGCCGCGAGCGCGGGCCGCGTGCCCGGCGGTGCGTTCGCCGTCATAGCCATGGGCAAGCTCGGCGGGCGCGAGGTCACGGCATCGTCGGATCTCGATCTCATCTTTGTCTACGAAGTGGCGGCGGATGTCGAAATCTCCGATGGCGACAAGCCGCTCAACGCCAACGTGTATTACGGAAAGCTCGCACAGCGGCTGATCGCGGCCCTGACCGTCCCCACGTCGGAAGGCGTCCTCTATGAGGTCGACATGCGGCTCAGGCCCACCGGCAACAAAGGTCCGGTGGCCGTCAGCCTGGAATCCTTCGCGCGCTACCACGCCAGCGAGGCGTGGACATGGGAGCGCATGGCGCTCACCCGTGCGCGGATTGTCTGCGGCAGTGACGCAATCCGCGCGAGAGTGGCAGCCGTGCTGGCCGAAGCGCTCGCAAGTCCGCAGCCGGTCGAGGAGATCAGGGCCGACGCCGCGGAGATGCGCGAGAAGCTGGCTGCGCAATTTCCCGGCAAGAAC
>DASXFK010000116.1:0-14920 GCA_036489635.1 Rhizomicrobium sp.
ACCTTGCGCACTTTTTCCAGCGGCATGGCGAGGCGTTCGGCCAGTTCTTCCGGCGTCGGCTCGCGGCCGATTTCGTGCAGCATCTGGCGGCTGGTGCGCACCAGCTTGTTGATCGTCTCGATCATGTGCACCGGGATACGGATGGTGCGCGCCTGATCGGCGATGGAGCGGGTGATCGCCTGCCTGATCCACCACGTCGCGTAGGTGCTGAACTTGTAACCACGGCGGTATTCGAACTTATCGACCGCCTTCATCAACCCGATATTGCCTTCCTGAATGAGATCGAGGAACTGCAAACCACGGTTGGTGTATTTCTTGGCGATGGAGATCACGAGACGAAGGTTCGCCTCGATCATTTCCTTCTTTGCAACGCCCGACTCGCGTTCGCCCTTCTGCACCGTCTGCACGATGCGGCGATATTCGACGATGGACGTGCGCATTTCCTGCGCCAGCGTCTGAATTTCGTCGCGATGCTGCTTCACGCGATCGCGTTCGTCGGTGATGAAATCGTGCCAGCCGTTGCGCGACAGGCGGCCCACGCGGCGCGCCCAGTTGGGATCGAGCTCGTTGCCGAAATGCTCTTTCAGGAAGTCGCCGCGATCCACGCCATGCGCTTCGGCCAAGCGCAGCAGCCGGCCTTCGAGCGACACCAGACGGCGGTTGATGCCGTACATCTGATCGACAAGCGCTTCGATGCGGTTGTTGTTCAGCTTCAGACTCTTCACGAGATCCATCGTCTCGTTGCGGAGCTTCTTGAAGCGGCGTTCCTGGCTGGTGGACAGCTCGTCGGCGCCGAGCGCGGCTTCCACGCTGGCGTCCTGCAGCTTGCCGAGCTTCTTGTAGAGGTTCGCGATGTTGTCGAGCGTCTCGAGCACTTGCGGCTTCAGCGCGGCTTCCATTGCCGACAGAGGAAGATTGCCTTCGTCCTCGCTCTCGGCTTCCGCATCGGCAGCGTCGGCAGCGGCCGCGGCTTCACCCGGATCGACTTCGCCATCGGCATTCAGGCGCGGCGCGGGCGGCGGCGGCTTCGGCGGCTCGGGCTTCTTGAACTCGGGGCGCGGCAGCGCCTGGCCGTTGACGACGGAGGTGCCGTTGATCGCGGCGATGATGGACGCCGGCTGTTGCAGCGGCTTGCCATCGGGGCCGACCGGCGGCGGCACGTTGGGCTGGCCGTCGGGGCCGGCGCCATACATGGCTTCCAGATCGATGATGTCGCGCAGCAGAACCTTGCCGTCGTTCAATTCGTCGCGCCACACGGTGAGCGCCTCGAAGGTGAGCGGGGATTCGCAGAGCGCGCCGATCATCAATTCGCGGCCGGCCTCGATGCGCTTGGCGATGGCGATCTCGCCCTCGCGCGACAGCAGTTCCACCGAACCCATCTCGCGCAGATACATGCGCACCGGATCGTCGGTGCGGTCGTAGGTTTCCTTGGCGGTCGCCGTGGTGGCGACCGCGGTTCCGGTTGTCGTGGCGAGTGCGCCGCCTTCGCTGGCCTCGCCGCCTTCGCCTTCTTCCTGTTCCTCGCTCTCGATGACGTTGATGCCCATCTCGTTGAGCATCGACATCGTGTCTTCGATCTGTTCGCTGGAGACTTTTTCCGACGGCATGACTTTGTTCAGCTCGTCGTAAGTGACATAGCCGCGCGTTTTCGCCTTCTGGATCATCTTGCGGACGCCGACATCGCTCATGTCGAGCAAGGGACTGTCAGCGTCACCGGGGGGCGTGTCTTCTCCGGGCTTGCCTTTCAGCACGGCCTTCGGCGGCACTTTGCCGTTGAGCTTGGCGACTTCCGGCGGGCCGACCTTCTTGGCCGGCAGCGGGGCCGGCGCGATTTTCACGCCCTTGCCCTTGACGGGCACGGATTTCAGCGCCGCCGCCTTGAGCGGCTTCTTCAATTCCACTTTCTTGGGCTGAGGCTTTTTCGCAGCCGGCTTCGCGGCCTTTGCGGCCACTTTGCGGCCTGCGGGTTTCAGCTTTGCCTTGCTCTTTGGTGCCGTCTTCGTCGCCACGCCTGTCAACTCGTCCTTCCGTGCCCGGGGGATGACCCGGCAGTGCTTCTCTACCTTATGCGAAATAGAGACGTTCAGTTTTCGTTCGTGTCCATGGGCGTTCCCAGAAGCTTTCGCGCGGCGCGCCAGCTCTCCTCGGTTGCCTCGGATTTGAAACGCTCCATCGCCCGGAACCTTTCCGGCGCGAGCTGCGCGATTTCTCGCAATTGCTGGACCACCCGGAGCCAGCGCGCCTCGACATCCTCCTCAGCGTTCGCATCCGCCGGAATGTCGCCACCCGCGCGCGCCTTCAGGCGCTCGACGAGTTCGGCCATGCCTTGACGGACGAGATGGTTCTCCAGAGCCCGGTTTTCAAGCCTGGAGCTTGAGGCGGCGAGGTTTAGGAGTTCGTGCCGGAACCTGTCAAGGACGCGGTCGGAGAGCGGCAACTCCGCCAGAACCTCGCCATGGCGCGCGGCAAGCTCAGGCTGGCGGAAGAGGATCGCCGCCAGTTCGATCTCCTTCACATGGCGCGCGCCGCTGCGTCCGGTCCGCGCCAGAAGACTGTTCTTCACCTCGGAGGAAACCGTCTCCAGAACCGGGCGCCAGTTACGCTGATTCTCCCCACGCCCGCCGCGGCGTTGCTCGAAGCGGCGTGGCTCGCCGCCGCGCTGATCGGCAGCGCGGGAGACGCGGCGCTTGAAGGTCTCGAACACCTTGTCGTCGAAATCGCGCTTGTAATAGTCGGCGACCTTCGGGTCTTTGATCTCGCGCACTATCTCGGAAAGCGCGCGCTCCAGACCCGCGCGGCGTTCCGGCGTGGAGAAATCCTTGCCTTCGGTCTCCACGCGCCACAGCACTTTGGCCAGCGGCTCGGCGTCTTCCAGCACCTTTCTCATCGCGGCGATGCCATTGGTCTTGATGAAGCTGTCGGGATCTTCGCCGCCGGGCAGGAAAGCGAAGCGCAGCGAATAGCCGGCCTTCAGATGCGGCAGCGCCAGATGGGCGGCGCGCACGCCAGCGCGCAGGCCCGCTTCATCGCCGTCGAACGCCAGGATCGGTTCCGGCGCCGTGCGCCACAAAAGATGCAGCTGATCCTCGGTGAGCGCGGTGCCGAGCGGCGCCACCGCGTGCTCGAAACCCGCGCGCACCAGCGCGATCACATCCATATAGCCCTCGGCCAGGATGATGCTCTGCGCCTTCAGCGCTGCGGGACGCGCTGTCGCGAAATTGTAGAGCAGATGACCCTTGGAGAAGAGCGCCGTGTCACCTGTGTTGATGTATTTGGGCTTGGCGTCCGGATCGAGCGCGCGCGCGCCGAACGCAATCGCGCGCCCGCGTGGATCGGTGATCGCAAAGGTCACGCGGTTGAAGAAGAAATCGCGCGCGCCGCGGTCGCCATCCGCGGGCCGCGCCAATCCCGCCGCGATCATGTCGTCCAGGGGAATTCCCTTCGCTGCGAGATGACCGATCAAAGTGTTGTTGCCGGAGGGCGCGTAACCAAGACGAAACTTCGTCGCCAGCGCATCGTTCAAGCCGCGCGACGCCAGATAGTCCCGTGCCGCCTCGCCGCCGCGCGCGCGAAGTTGTTCCTCGAAGAACACGCACGCCGCTTCGACCACGTCGTAAAGCGATTTCTTCTTTTCCTCGCGCGCTTCTTCTTCGGGTGTCCATTTCGGAAGTTCGACGCCGGCTTCGCCCGCAATCCGCTCGACACTTTCCGGAAAGGTCAGGCCTTCGGTTTCCATCAGCCATTTGAAGGCGTCGCCGCCGGCGCCGCAGCCGAAGCAATGATAAGTCCGCCGCTCGTTCTCGACCTTGAAGCTGGGGGATTTCTCCTTGTGGAACGGGCAGCAGCCCCACATCACCCGGCCTTTGCGGGTAAGCTTCACCCGCCGCCCGACAAGCTGCACCAGATCGGTACGGCGCAGGATTTCGTCGAGCAGGTTGGGGCCAAAGCGCATGGGGACAGATTACGCGGAAAAGCGGGGCGGCGAGACCCAGATATGCAATTCATCTGTGAGTCTTCAATCCCTTACCCGGCGCCACGCAATTTGTAATGTTGTTAAGGAACCCGGGGTTAGGCTGCAGTATTCGCTGGGGCTTGCGAAATAATGACGCTGAGCATTATCACGGATCGGGTGAACGGTTCGCGGTGGAGACTTCTCGCCGCTGCCCAGGACCGTCTGGCGCGCGTGGACGACCTCGACGGCATCATCGCCATTGTGCGTTCCAGCGCGCGCGCCATCTGCTCCGCCGACGGCGTGACCTTCGTGCTGCGCGAAGGGGCGCACTGCCACTATGTGGAGGAAGACGCCATCGGCCCATTGTGGAAAGGCCAGAAATTTCCGATGGCGACCTGCATTTCCGGCTGGGCCATGCTGCACGGCAAGACTGCGGTCATCGAGGACATCTTCACGGACGCCCGCATCCCGCATGACGTCTATCGCCGGACCTTCGTGAAGAGCCTCATCATGACTCCCGTGGGCCGGGACACGAGTGTTGCCGCGATCGGCGCCTATTGGAGCGAGCGCCGCGATTTCTCCGAAGACGAAGCGGCCGCGATCGTGGCGCTGGCGGCGTCGGTCGGCAATGCGATGAGGGGCGCGGCAGCGGCCTAAAGCGGCTTCACGAAATGAAAGCTCGTGATCGCAAGCTTGAGGCGATAATAGAATTTGTGCGCGGGGACGCGATGGGTGCCCGAATCCAGGTGGAATTGAGCACAGCGTTGTTTGCGCGCCAGGTCTTCCATCCAGCGCATCAGCGCCTCGGCGAAGCCCTTGCCGCGATGGCTTTCCAGGCAGATGAGGTCATCGACATAGAGAATTTTGCCTGAGAAGAGATATTCGGTGAACCGGAACCCCGCCGCCGCGACCGGCGTGCCCGCATCCTTCACGGATATCAGCCGATACCCGCATTCGCGCATCTGCCGCGTCACGCGTTCGACAAACTCCGCTTCGGTTTTAATGTGCGGACGCAGTTCGCGCATCACCGGATAAACCCGCGCGATGTCGGCATCGGTCGTGGCTTCTTCGATTTGGAACATCATGCTCTACTTACCCTCCCCTTGCGGCAGGGTCGATCCGCGCAAACGGATCGGGGAGGGCTCATGCGAAAAGCGCGGAGCTTCACCGCGCCCCGAAAAACGCGCTGCGTCTTTCGACCCGCCTCAAGGGGCAGGTGATAGTTATTTCCCGCTCAATGCTTCCCTCGTCATCCCGCTCGCCTTGGCGAAATCCATCTGGCCGGCGTAGCGCTCTTTCAGCGCCGCCATGACTTTGCCCATATCCTTGATCGAGATGGCGCCGACATCGGCGATCGCCTTCTCGACCGCCGCCTTGGATTCCTCCGGCGACATCTGTTTGGGCATGAAGGTCCGGATGATCTCGATCTCCTCGCGCTCGGATTTGGCGAGTTCCGGGCGCCCGCCGCCGTCGAACGCCGCCGCGGATTCCTCGCGCTGCTTGATCATCTTGGCGAGCAGACCGAGCACGTCGTCGTCGCTGACGCCCTCACGGCTGGTTTCGGTGCGGGCGGCGATGTCCTTGTCCTTCACGGCCGCGAGAATCATGCGCACAGTCGAGAGGCGCTTTTGGTCCTTCGCCTTCATCGCCTCTTTCATTTGTTCGTTGAACTGCTCGCGCAGGCCCATCTGATTCTCCGAGAAATGCACAGGAATGCCGCAATCTAACGGCTTGACCCAACGGTGTCACATTCCTATTTTCCGGCAAATCCGGAGTCCCCATGACCGAGATATCATCCGCAGCCGCCGCAACGCCGGCGGCCGGCTTTTCGCGCGCCGCCCTGGTACTGGCGGACGGAACAATGTTCGAAGGCACGGGCTTCGGCGCGGACACCCAAGGCGTCGGCGAAGTCTGCTTCAATACCGCGATGACGGGCTATCAGGAGATTCTCACCGACCCGTCCTATGCCGGGCAGATCGTGGCGTTCACCTTCCCCCATATCGGCATCGTCGGCACCAACAGCGAGGACATCGAGTCGCTGAACCCTGCGATCCGCGGCTTGGTGGTGCGCGCGGACGCGGAGCATCCCTCGAACTGGCGGGCACTGTCGCAACTCGACCGCTGGCTGAAGGCGCACAACATTCCCGGCATTGCGGGCATCGATACGCGCGCACTGACCAACCGCATCCGCGAGCAGGGCATGCCGCATGGCGTGATCGCCCATTCCAGGGACGGCAAATTCGATCGCGAGGCGCTGACGAAAGCCGCGCGCGGATTTCCTGGACTGGTCGGCCTCGATCTGGCCAAGGATGTGAGCTGCCGCCAGAGCTATACCTGGCGCGAGACACCGTGGGCGCTGGCGAACGGCTATGAAGAGCAGAAGGACCCAAGCTGGAAAGCGGTGGTTCTCGATTACGGCGTCAAGCGCAATATCCTGCGCCAACTTGCAGGCCACGGCGCGGACATCACGGTGCTTCCCGCCAATGCATCGTTCGACGAATTGATGCGGCACAATCCGCATGGCGTGTTGCTGTCGAACGGCCCCGGCGATCCGGCGGCGACGGGCGAATACGCGATTCCCACCATCCGCGCGTTGGTGGATTCGAATTTGCCGGTGTTCGGCATCTGCCTGGGCCATCAGATGCTGGGCTTGGCGCTGGGCGGACAGACCAAAAAGATGAGCCAGGGCCACCACGGCGCCAACCATCCCGTGAAGGATCTGGAAACCGGGAAGGTCGAGATCGTCTCCATGAACCACGGCTTCACCGTGGACGCCGACACCCTGCCCAACTCGGTGAAGCAGACCCATGTCTCGCTGTTCGACGGTAGCAATTGCGGATTGCGGCTTGAGGGCCAGCCCGTCTTCAGCGTGCAATACCACCCCGAAGCTTCGCCGGGCCCGATGGATTCGCATTACCTGTTCGGCCGTTTCGCGGACGCTGCAAAAGCGCGCGCCTGATTTGGCGCGAGAAAAGCGTTACCGCTTCATCTCAAGAACGTCGAAGGTGGATTCCTGAACCGGATAGGGAAATTCCACGCGCGCGTGGCCGGGGCCAATGGAGGTCATCACGCCCACCGCGTCGTCGGGCGTCGCAGCCGCGCCGACCGAGGCGCCGTCGCCGGAGTAATGCCGTTCCGGCTCGCCTGTCACGGTGTTGGCGCCGAGCAGCACCAGTCCGCCTGAGCGGTCGGGATAGAGATAGCCGTTCACGCGGTCCGAGCCGGTGAGCTTCTCAAGATAAAGTCCGCCGCCGCGATGCGACACGCGGCAGTGGAACCAGCTATAGACTTTCGACGGCGTCATGCCGCCGAGCTTGATGGTGCGGCAGTGCCAATCGCCCAGCGCTTCGCGCTCACCGATCGGATTGGAGCGCGGGCCGAGGACTTCGTGGATGGTCGCCATGTCGGGACCGGCGGAAGCTTCCTGCAGGCCCTTCGCCTTGGATTCCTGCAGCCGGGAGAGGCGCTGCGCATCGAAGGCGCTGGCTTCCTGGCGCCAGCCTGCGAATGCCGCAGTCGATACCAACAACGAAACAACGGCCGCGCCGCAAATCGCTCTGGTCAGCATGGTGGTACCTCTACGCATCGTCTCCACATGAGGCAACATAACTGGCGAGCTCTGTCGAGGACGGCATGGAAACAACGTTAAAGCCGGCATCGACATAGTGAATTTCGCCGGTGACGCCGGTGCTCATATCGCTCAACAAATAAAGCGCGGCGTTGCCGACATGCTCCAGCTCGATCGACATCTTGAGCGGGCTGTGATGCTTGTTCCAGCGATACACCGAGCGCGACTCGCCAATCACCGAGCCGGCCAAGGTGCGCATCGGCCCGGCGGAGATCGCATTCACGCGGATGCGGTCCGGGCCCAGATCGGCCGCGAGATAACGCACCGAGGCTTCGAGCCCCGCCTTTGCGACGCCCATGACATTGTAATTCGGCGTAACTTTCTGCGAGCCCAGATAGGTGAGCGTCAGCAGCGAGCCGCCTTGCTTCATCAGCTTGATGGCGCGCTGGGCGACCGCGGTGAAGGAATAGCAGGACACCGCCATCGAATGGGTGAAGTTGTCCCGGCTGGTATTGACGTAGCGGCCCTTCAATTCGTCGCGGCTGGAAAACGCCATCGCATGGACGACGAAGTCGAGCCCCTGCCAGGTGCGATTCAACGTGTCGAACGCGGCATCGATCTGCGCATCGTCTTCCACGTCGCAGGGCATGACGATGTCGGATTTGATGGAGGCCGCGAGCGGTTTCAGCCGCTTCAGTTGCGCATCGCTTTGATAGGTGAAGGCGACGTCGCCGCCGGCGTGCGCCACCGCGCGCGCGATGCCCCAGGCGATGGAATGGTCGTTGGCCACGCCCATCACCAGGCCGCGTTTGCCTTTCATCATTTGGCCCGTCTCAGCCATGATTCGCCTGTTTTGATTCAAAGCGCATTACAGGCCTCCGGCCGGAATCCTGCAAGGATTATGCGGCGCGCTGGAAGACCAGCGTGGCATTCGTGCCGCCGAAACCGAAGGAATTGGAAAGAACGCGCTCCAATTTGGCGTTGTCCACGCGGCTGCGCACAATCGGCGCGTCCGCGACTTCGGGATCGATTTCTTCGATATTGGCGCTCTCGGCAATGAAGCCGTTGTTCATTTGCAGGATGGAATAGATCGCCTCCTGCGCGCCGGTCGCACCCAGCGAATGGCCGGTGAGCGATTTGGTGGAGTTCACCGGCGGGATGCGGCTGCCGAACACTTCGCGCAGCGCCTTGATCTCAGTCACGTCGCCGACCGGCGTGGAGGTGCCGTGTGCGTTGACGTAATCGATGTCGCCTTTCACGGTGGAAAGCGCCTGCTGCATGCAGCGGATCGCGCCTTCGCCCGACGGCGCCACCATGTCGTGGCCGTCGCTGGTCGCGCCATAGCCGACAAGTTCGGCGTAAATCTTCGCGCCGCGGGCCTTGGCGTGTTCCCATTCTTCGAGCACCACCACCGCGCCGCCGCCGGCGATCACGAAGCCGTCGCGGTTCTTGTCGAACGCGCGCGAAGCCGTTGCCGGGCGATCGTTGAACTTCGTGCTCATCGCGCCCATTGCGTCGAACAGGCAGGAAAGCGACCAGTCGAGCTCTTCCGCGCCGCCCGCAAACACGATGTCCTGCTTGCCGAACTGGATCATCTCCGCGGCATTGCCGATGCAATGGGCGGATGTGGCGCAGGCCGACGAGATCGAATAGTTCACACCCTTGATCTTGTACCAGGTCGAAAGCACCGCCGAGCAGGTGGACGACATCGCTTTCGGTACCGCGAACGGGCCGATGCGCTTGGGGCTGTGGTTCTGGCGCGTGATATCCACTGCCTGCACGATGTTGCGCACCGATGGGCCGCCGGAGCCCACGATCAGGCCGGTGCGCGGATTGACGATGTCCTTCTCTTCCAGCCCGCTATCGCGCAAGGCTTGCTCCATCGAGAGATAGGCATACGCCGCCGTGTCGCCCATGAAGCGTTTGGCGCGGCGGTCGATGGTGGCGTCGAGATCGACCACGGGCTTGCCGTGCACCTGGCTCTTGAAGCCCATCTCCTGCTGATCGGTCGCGAACGTGATGCCGGATTTCGCCTCGCGCAGCGAGGCGACGACTTCCTGCGTGGAATTCCCGATCGGCGAAACGATGCCCATGCCTGTGACGGCGACGCGCCTCATGGCGACTCTCCTTCAATTGCGAATGTCATGCTCAAGCCCGCGCGGCCGCCGCGGCGGCTTGCTCGTCGGTGACGAGACCGACTTTGAGGTCTTTGGCTATGAAGACCTGCTGGCCGTCCACTTTCACGATGCCGTCCGCGATGCCGAGAACCAGCTTGCGCAGGATCACGCGCTTCATGTCGATATAGTAGCTCACCTTCTTGGCCGTCGGCAGGATCATGCCGGCGAATTTCACTTCGCCGACGCCGAGCGCGCGACCGCGCCCCAATCCGCCCATCCAACCGAGGAAAAATCCGACAAGCTGCCACAGCGCATCCAGCGGCAAGCATCCCGGCATCACCGGATCGCCGAGGAAATGGCATTTGAAGAACCACAGGCCCGGGTGGATATCGAGTTCGGCGTGAATCTCGCCCTTGTCGGCGCTGCCGCCTTTGTCGCAGATGTTCACAATGCGATCCATCATCAGCATTGGCGGCATCGGCAGTTTGGCATTGCCCTCGCCAAACAGCTCACCGCGCGCGCAGGACAAAAGCCCCTGCAGATCGAAACTCGATGGCCGTCCAATCATGAATTCTCATCCATTCCCTGTAGGGCGCCGACCTTGACAGAACGGCCAGTCCGCCCGATGTGTTCTTTTTAGAAGCATTCTAACCAGATATCGGTTAGCATGCGCCCTTGTTGGGGAACTTGGCCTTGGTGCCCAAACGGCGCAAGGCCTTATGAAAGCTGCGTATAAGGCGAATGGCGAGCAAGAATGTTTCCGGCGCGAAAACCAGCGAGGCGGCAATCAGCCGTTTGCGCGAGGCCGGGTTGCGTCCGACCCGCCAGCGGGTCGCCTTGGCCGGAATGCTGTTCCGCGGCGGTCACCATCATTTGACGGCGGAATCGCTGCATGCGGAAGCCACCAAAGCCGGCCACCGCATCTCGCTGGCCACCATCTACAACACCTTGCACCAATTCACCGGCGCGGGGCTTTTGAGCCAGGTGACGGTGGACGCGCAGCGCTCTTATTTCGACACCAACACCGGCGATCACCAGCATTTCTATGTTGAGGACGACGGCGAACTGATCGACATTCCGGGCGAGACCATCGCCATTGCCGGCGTGCCCACCCCGCCCAAAGGCATGGCGGTGGAACGCGTGGACGTAGTGGTGCGCATCAAGCGCGTCTGACCGTCCCCAAACTTTCTTCTTTGGAATAATTCTAATGTGTTGACACCGGGGTCGCGCGGGCCCATGTTTCAAGCAGTGGCGCCGCATTCAAGGGAATGCCGCGCGGGGGAAATTGTTTCCGAAGGAGAATGACATGGCCCATCTCAAAGATTCCAAGACAGCCCAGAACCTGAAGGACGCGTTCGCCGGCGAGAGCCAGGCCAACCGCCGCTATCTCTATTTCGCGCAAAAGGCCGATGTCGAAGGCTACAACGACGTCTCCACCGTGTTCCGTTCGACGGCGGAAGGCGAGACGGGCCACGCGCACGGCCATTTGGAATATCTCGAAGCCGTGGGCGATCCGGCAACGGGCGAGCCGATCGGCGGCACCGATCTGAACCTCAAGGCCGCCATCGCGGGCGAGACGCACGAATACACCGACATGTATCCGGGCATGGCAAAGACGGCGCGCTCCGAAGGCTTCGACGAAATCGCCGACTGGTTCGAGACGCTGGCCAAGGCGGAGAAATCCCACGCCGGCCGATTCCAGAAAGCGCTCGATACGCTGGGCAAGTAAAAAACGCGAATGGCGAGTGGCGAACAGCGAGTGGATCGCTAAAGCCGCTCGCCATTCTTATTTCCCTGTTCGCCACTCGCTATTCGCTATTCGCTCATGTCTCAAGAAGGCAGCCTGCACGCACCGACGCGTCATCCGATCGACTGGCAGAATCCGGATTTCACGGATTCCGCGAAGCTCGATGCGGAGATGCGGCGCATCTTCGACATCTGTCATGGCTGCCGCCGCTGCTTCAATTTGTGCGACAGCTTCCCGCGCCTGTTCGACATGATCGACAACAACCCGACCGAAGACGTCGAAGGCGTGAAGTCCGAACAATTCCCGGCCATCGTCGAAGCCTGCACGCTTTGCGACATGTGCTTCATGACGAAATGCCCTTACGTGCCGCCGCATCCGTTCAACGTGGACTTCCCGCATCTGATGCTGCGCCATCGCGTGGCCGAGGCGAAGGAAGGAAAAAAGGATTTCGTCGCCCGCCAGTTGGCCGAGATGGATCGCAACGGCAAGATGGCCGTGCCGCTGGCACCGCTGGTGAACTGGGGCGCCAAACGCGGCAACGCACTGACACGGCCGGCGATGGATGCGGTGCTGCACATCGACAAGACCGCGAGCCTGCCGAAATTCGCCTCGCAGACCTTTATGCGCGCCGACAAGGCGAAAGCGATCGCGCCCAATCCCAACGCGCCCGCGTTCGGCAAGCGCAAAGCGGCGCTCTATGCGACCTGCTTCGTCAACTACAACAAGCCCGACACCGGCATGGCGGCGCGCGCGGTGCTCAATCATCTGGGCGTCGAAACCAAGGCCGCGTATCCCGGCTGCTGCGGCATGCCATTCCTTGAGCAAGCCGAGATGGAGCGCGTGGCCGAGCAAGCCGCGAAGGTTTCCAGGGAACTCGTGAAGTTGATCGACGAAGGCTACGACATCGTCGCACTCACCGCGTCCTGCGGCTTGATGCTGAAATTCGAATGGGCGCTGGTTGTGCCCGACAATGAAGACGTGCAGCGCGTCGCTGCGCATACCTTCGATATCGATCAATATGTCGTGGACGTCGCCAAGAAGAACGGTCTGCCCGAAGGCATGAAGCCATTGCCCGAGGGCGTGACCGTGCATCTGGCGTGTCACGCGCGCGCGCAAAACATGGGGCCGAAAGCAGCCGAGATGCTGCGCCTCATTCCCGATACGCCTGTCGATGTGATCGAGCGCTGCTCCGGTCACGGCGGCACCTTCGGCGTGGTGAAGCCGACACATGCCGTTGCTGAAAAAGTCGGTCGTCCGGTGTTCCGTACCGCCGCGCAACAGGCGCGTGGGCATATTGTCTCGGATTGCCCGTTGGCGGCACAGCATATCGTGCAGAACGTTTCCGATATGGCCGCGAAAGACGGCAACATAGCGTCCGTGAAGGAACCGGAACATCCGATCCAGATCGTGGCGCGCGCATACGGACTGGTGGAGTGATCATGATGACGGCAAGACGCATCAGCGCCAATGACATCCTTCCCTACAAGAAATATGCGGAAGGCCGCACCGAGTTTCGCAAGAGGCTGATCCCGGTAAAGAAGAACCGGCGCGTGGAAGTCGGCCCCTTCGCCACCTTCTATTTCGAGAGCTACGACACCATGTGGCTGCAGGTGCAGGAGATGCTGCACATCGAAAAAGGCGGCGACGAACAGCTCGAAGGCGAGCTTGAGGCCTACAACCCGCTGATCCCGCAAGGCCACGAACTGATCGCGACCTTCATGCTGGAGATCGAGGACGCGGTGCAGCGCGACAAGATCCTCAAAACCCTGGGCGGCATCGAGGAAACGGTGTCGATGACGATCGACGGCGAAACCGTGAAGGGCGCGCCCACCGAATATGAAGACCGCACCACGCCGGACGGCAAGACATCGTCGGTGCACTGGATCCGCTTCCGCTTCACCGACGCGCAGATCGCGAGGTTCAAAATGGGCAAGGTGGTACTGGAGATCGCCCATCCAAACTACGGCCACATGGCGGTGCTGCCCTCGGCGGTGCGCGACGAACTGGCGAAGGATTTCAGCCCGGCTTAGGTCCGAGCATGATTTCCCAGCGGACTCGGCACATACCGGCTGCTAGATGATCAGCAAATAAAACGGCACGTCGTCGCTCAGCGTCGGCGTACCGGTCGAATAGTCGTAGGTGCGCACGGCGATGGTCTCGTTGACCTTGCCATTGGGACAATCGAAGCCCGGCAAATCCTCCGCGATCGCTCCAAGCGGCGCATGAGTGGTCGCATCAAGCCACTCGACCGTTACAATGGGAAAGGTGGCGGCAGCGTTGAGTTTCACGCTCGTGTGAACGCAGAATATTCCCGTCGAGGGATGGTCAACGTTCCTGATGTTTTTGGATTTTCTTACGCCGCCTTCCAGATTATCCCAGAACAGCGCGACTTGCGCGTTTGTCGAAATGCCGTGGCTCGCCTTTTGCGTTGCGAAAGACGGATAGCTTTGTGCCTGCGCGGATGTGCATAGCTGTGCCGCGAGAGCGGCCGCTATCGCGGCGAATTTCAGATGGGTCATTGTTGTTCCCCCTTTATCGCATTTGGAAAAGTCGGATTAGCAGATGGCGAGGTCGCTCGCTACGGGGCGGCCCCACCGATCAGTGCAGGAGCAATCCACAGGCCCGCTCAAGCTCGGCAATTGCCTGCGGGCCTGTCTCAACCTTGATCGTCGTCATGCCCATGGCGCGCGCGGGTTTCAGGTTCACGCCGAGGTCGTCGAGGAACACGCAGGCGTTCGGCTTCACCTTCAGCGCCTCGCACATCATCTCGTAGATGCGCGGATTGGGTTTGCGCAGGCCCGTCTTCGCGGATTCGATGACGTGATCGAACAGCTCCATCACTTCGCGCGCATAGAGTGAGCGGCCGTCGGCGGAACCCGTCTGGTTCGACGGCACGTTGTTGGTGATACAGCCGGTCTTCAACCTCGCCGCTTTTACACGGCGCAACGCTTCGATGACATCGGGCCGAAAATCGCCCGCCAGCAACCCGATCACGTCGCGCCCCGGAATGCGATGGCCGAGCGCCGAAGCTTCCGCAGCGAAAGCCTCGTCGAAGCCGTTGAGATCGAGTTCGGCGCGCTCGAAACGCGCCCAGGCGTTCTCAAGATGATTGGCGCCGTTGATCTGGCGGATGATGTTTTGCGGCAAGCCTTTCTCGCGCTCGTAGCGCGCGAACGCCTCGAACGGCGAAGATGTGAACACACCCCCGAAATCCCAGATTACCGCTTCGATCATGTGCTTTCCCTTTGCCCTTGCGCAGAACTGCCGCCCGCGCCCTAATCGGTCAAGAGGAGCGCATGACCGAACGCACCATACACATTCCAGCCGAGTCCAAAGGCGACGCGAAGGGCCGCGGGCGGCTGGCGGGGCGTCGCGCGCTGATCGTGGGCGGCGGGCAGATGGATATCGGCGAGGCCGACGTGCCTGTCGGCAACGGCCGTGCCATCAGCGTATTGTTCGCGCGCGAGAGTGCGAGCGTGGCTGTCGCCGACCGCGATGCGGCAAGCGCAGAAGCGACCGTCGGTATGATCGACGGC
>DASXFK010000131.1:0-5760 GCA_036489635.1 Rhizomicrobium sp.
ACTTCGCTCGCCGGATCGTTGCCGACGAGAACCGTCGCCAAGCCGGGAACCAGATTGTGCTCAGCCTTCAGGCGCGCGGTCTCGGTTATGAGCTTCTCGCGCAAGCGCGAGGCGAACGCTTTTCCATCGATGACCTTCGCGCTCACGGCCGTGCGCTCACAGATAGATGGAATAATAGGTGATCAGATAGCTCAGGAATTGCAGCGCGATGAGCACGATCAGCGGCGAAAGATCGAGTCCGCCGATAGGCGGGATCACGCGGCGTACCTGGCGGAATACCGGCTCGGTGATCGCATCCAGCGCCTGCACGATGCTGCGCACGACATGATTGTAGACATTGATCACGCCGAAGGCGACGAGCCAGCTCACCACCACCGCGACGATCACGATCCAGGTGTAAATCGAGATCAGTTGCAGCACGAGCCAGACAAACGGATTGATCATAAAAGCGCGTGCCTTCTGAAAATGCGCCGGAACCGTGGGGCTTACTTAATTCGAAATCGTCCTCCGGCAAGCGTGCCGCGAAATTCAGAATTGGCTGCGCCACGCGTAGCCCACTTGAGCGAAGCGTGGTGGAGCTGAGCGGAATCGAACCGCTGGCCTCCTCATTGCGAACGAGGCGCTCTCCCAACTGAGCTACAGCCCCAAGCCATTGCCTGGGCCGGATTCCTCCGGCGAAGGCGGGCTATCTAGGAAGGGCGGCTACCCCTGTCAAGGCGAGCGCGCCTAGCCGGCGTATCTGAGGCAATCGGAGGCTTCACCAGTGGATTTTTTGACTTTCAGCTCCATGACGTGATGGCCGTCATATTCGGGCCCCGACCAGACGTTCCAATCGTCGCCGTCGAGTTTGGCGTGCCATGTGTAAGCCCAACCTTCCTTTGCGCCCTGGCTGCACTCTTTCTGGCCGATCTCGATAGCCGTCCTTTCGTCACGCACTTTGTCGGAGGATTTGATGTCGTCGCTGAAGGTGCTGCAGCTTCCCAGCAGGATGGCCACAAGCGCCACCGGCACGAGTCGAATCATTCATGAACTCCCCAAAGCAGGGCGCGAAGGAATCACAGCCCGCCTGCAAACGCCAGAAGCGAAGGCGCCGCCCGGCACGCCGGACGCAGCGGCGCCAATCTGCGACCGAAATCCAGCAAATCCAACGTGCCAGGCGTGTGGCGCCACGCCTAATTCGGCCCGTCAACCGTGAATTTACCGGATTGGTCTAAATCTCGCGTGTAACGCGCGGATAGAACAATGCGATCCCTGGCCGCCTTGTGCACCTTCCTGGCTCTGACGGCGCCCGCGCTGGCCGGCGAGCAGGCGGCACCCGTTCACAAAGAGACGCAGTCCGAAAGCTACATGATGATCGAGCCGATGTACGCGACCGTGTTCGACGCGGGGCGTCCATCCGGCATGCTGATGGTGGCGATCGGGCTCGACATACCCAATTCCCAGTTGCGCAGCGACGCCACCCGCGCGATGCCGCTTTTGCGCGACGATTATCTTCGCAACCTGATGAACTATTGCTCGGCGGCCGTGGTGCCATCGGAGCAGCCCGACGTGACGCAGATCGCCGAGCGGCTTCAGCGCGTGACGAACCGTGCATTGCACAAGAAGGGCGCGCGCGTTCTTCTCGCCGAAGTTTCGATGCGGATTACGAAGTAGCTTCCGGATGCCGGCTTGTCGCGAGCATCGTGCGCGGAATTTCAATCTGTCGGCTTCTCAAGCGTGAGCAGCAGCAGACTCAAGGCCTTGGCCGCGAACGCTGCCATATTGGCAACTCGGTCGCTGCTTGCAGTTTCCAAGACGATCGTTTCTTCGTGCGGTCCCGAGACCGCGATGCATGAATGCCCGGCAGCGTCGCCATACGGATTGCCTGTCGGGCCGGCGGCGCCGGTTTCCGACAAGCCCCATGTTGCGGAGAGTCGCGCGCGCGCGGTGCGGGCGAGAAGCAGAGCATAGGGCTCGCTGGCGGATCGCATGCCGGCGACCGATGCGCGCGGCAAAGCCATCAGCACGGCGCGCGCCTTGGCCGTATAGATCACGCCGCCGCCGAGGAAATATGCAGAGGCACCCGGCACGGCCAGCAACGCGGCCGAGATCAACCCGCCGGAGGACGATTCGGCCACGGCGATTGTCTCGCCGCGGTCTTTGAGACGCTCGCCTGCGCGCGCGGCAAGTGACAGCAACTCTTCGGTCATACAGGGCTTTGCAGATTATACACCATGCCCAAGAGCGTAGCGCGCGGGATGTAAGGCGCAAGGCTTGCAAGCACCTTGTTGCGCGCGCCGGTGATGACGACGCGTCGGTTGTCGCGGAAGCCGCGATAGCCGAGCGCCGCAACCGGCATCGACGCCATCGGCGTGCCCATGCGCGAGAGCCGCGTTTTGCCGGTGCCTGCGCGTGCGCGGAACTGGCTCACCGTAGGCCCCGGGCACAGGCAACTCACATGCACGCCGGTTTTTTCCGCTTCTTTCCACAACGCTTCGGAAAACGACAAAACGAACGCTTTGCTGGCGTAATAGACCGCCATCAGCGGCCCGGGCTGGAAGGCCGCAGTGGATGCCACGTTCAGGACGCCGCCGCGCTTGCTGGCGATCATGCGCGGCCAATAGATGTGCGTGAGTTCGACCAGCGCGCGGTTGTTAAGGTCAATCATGTTGAGTTGCGTGGCGCGCTCCGACCCGTCGAAGGCGCCTGCCATGCCGTAGCCGGCATTGTTCACGAGGACATCGACCGTCAGCCCGCGCGCAGCGATGTCAGCAGCGAGCTTTTCGCCATTGCCAGGGATGCCAAGGTCGATGGCGATGGGCGTCGCCTTGATCTTGTATTTGGCGGCGAGCTTTTCCGCGACATCTTTCAGCGCGGCTTCGGAGCGGGCGGTGAGGATGAGATCGTAGCCGTCCTGCGCAAAGCAGGCGGCCAGATCGACGCCGATGCCCATGCTGGCGCCGGTGATGAGCGCAGTTTGTCCGTCACCTCTTCCTTGGCGAGTCATAAGTCCCTCCGTTGCCGGTTGCGATGGCGCGCCACAACGCCTCTTCCATGTCGTTGGCGGCGATGGCGTTGAAGTCGAGCGCGCCGCTGGCGGCGAATTTCGTGAGCCCCGCCGCTGCGCCCCACATGAGCGCGACGACGAGGATCGGATCGAGATCGCGGATGGCGCCCGATGCGCGGGCGCCTTCCATGAAGCTGCGGGCTTCGCCGGCATAGGCCTTCGAAAGCGCGCGGCTCTCGTCGTCGAGGTAGGCACCGTGGTGGTGAAGATCCATGAACCGCATCGCTTTGGGATAGGTGCGGGCGAACATCATCATCCGCTGCCAATACTGGCCGAAGGCCTGGCGAGGGGTGGCGCGGGCCGACTGGGGCGCCAGCACGATGGTGTTGTAGTAGCGCTTCCAGTGCTGGAAGAGCGCGTTGACCAGCGCCTCCTTGTCCCGGAAATAGCGATAGATCGTCCCCGTGGCGACGCCGGCTTTGGCGGCGATTTCTGGCACGGCCACTCCATCGAAGCCCCGCGTCTCGAACAAATCCAACGCCGCATCGAGCAGCCGCTTGCGCTTGTCATCCGGTCTGGCCGGCGTGACTGTTCTTGAGGTTTTATCTTTTACTTCAGTATCTTGCATTTTTTCGGTACTGAATGAACGTTCATTCATATACGGAGTTTGCGGAAAAGACCAGCACGGAATGCGGCCCTGGAAGGCCAAGAGACAAGACTGGTCATCGCGCCACCGGCTGGGCCGCCCGAGCAAGTCGGGCATCCCTCGCGGCATAACCATCGATGGAGATTGCCGGTTGTCGCCTTTGCCGGGCTGTCCGGCGCGGCTAGTTCTGGTCGCCGGAAAGCCAGGTCATTTTCTTCAGTTCGGCGGCGTGCGCCTTCACGAATGCGATCTGTGCGGGCGAAGTCTGCGCCGCAAGCTTCGCGGCCGCGGACGGGTACTGCGCCGCGACGCTGGCCCCCATCAGCGTCAACGGCATGAGGATCGCATCCGCCGCCGTCAGTCCGTGCTTGCGATAGACGGCCGCAAGCTTCGGTATCGAATTCAACTTCGCCTCCAATTGCGTGAGATTTGCGCTGTCATCGGTGTCGTCAGCGAGCTTGCTCAACGCAGGATCGCTCTTCACCAACTGCTTGAGCTCCACCTGTGTCGCCTGCATGGCCCTGATCTTGTCCATCGACAGCGTGTAATCGTGCAAAGCCTTGTTGTCGGCGGGCGACAGATCGCCACCGGCCTGTGCAGCGCCCGATGCGACAACGAACAAGGCGGCGCAGGCAAGCTTCAACAGATTTTTCATGGAACGGTTCCCCCTATCGACAAGACCTGAATTGATCGCCGAAGAGGCGCCGCAGCGCAAGCGCGAGGCATGGTGCGCTGCGAGATGGAGTTCGGTAAGGTCGTCCAGCGCCCTGCGAAGAGAGTGATGAATGACCGCCCGCCTGCTGGATCGTTGCGATGCCGCTATAGCCGCGGCCGATGGATTGCTCGAGGCCGCAAAGCGATCCGTATCCGTCATGGTCAAAGCCTCGCCGGCGGATGCCGAGCAACGCGCGGCCCATGCGCTGTCCTGGTACGCCACTTATGCCGAAGCGCTACGCCAGATGGCCCGTTGGGCGCGCCGGCTCGACGGCGAAAACCGCTTGGGCGAAATCGAGCGGCTCATTCTGACATGCGCATTCGGCGAATATCTGGCGCAGATGGGCGGCGGCATCCCCATGAGCCAGAACGAGATCGCGCGCCCGGGCGATCTGGGACTCTCGGACGAAGACTTTGCGAAATTCTGGCGCGTGGCGACCGAACTGGTCGATGAAGGCGCAAACAAGAAAGAAGCGCGGGCAGGCATCGCCGATCATCTGGCGCGGCACGCGGGCGCGATGGCGTTCGGCGACCCCGGCCTCGACGACACCATGAGCATGGTGCGCGCGCAGTTCTTCCGCTTCGCACAGGAGAAGGTCGCGCCCTTCGCCCATCGCTGGCACCTGAAGGACGAGCTTATTCCGCTCGATGTGATTTCCGAGATGAGCGCGCTGGGGGTATTCGGCCTCACCGTGCCGGAACAATATGGCGGCGCCGGGCTCTCGAAGACCGCGATGTGCGTCGTCTCCGAAGAACTCTCCCGCGGCTATATCGGCGTCGGCTCTCTTGGCACTCGCTCGGAGATAGCCGCAGAGCTTGTGCTGACCGGCGGCACGAAAGAACAGCGCGAACATTGGCTGCCATTGTTCGCGAGCGGCGAGAAATTGCCGACGGCGGTGTTCACCGAACCGAACACGGGTTCCGATTTGGGCTCGCTTCGCACGCGCGCCGAGCGCAACGGCGACACCTACCAAGTCTTCGGCAACAAGACCTGGATCACCCATGCCGCGCGTGCCGATGTCATGACGTTGCTCGTGCGCACCGATCCCGGCACGAAAGATTATCGCGGCCTTTCCATGTTCCTCGCCGAAAAGCCGCGCGGGTCGAACAGCGATCCGTTTCCCGCGAAAGGCATGAGCGGCGGCGAGATCAAGGTGCTCGGCTATCGCGGCATGAAGGAATTCGAGATCGGCTTCGATGGTTTCGAGGTGCCCGTCGCCAATCTCTTGGGCTGCGAGGAAGGCATGGGCTTCAAACAGCTCATGCAGACCTTCGAATCCGCGCGCATCCAGACCGCGGCGCGCGCGGTGGGCGTGGCGACGAACGCGCTCGATCTGGGCCTGAAATATGCGTTGGAGCGGCAGCAGTTCGGCCAGCCGATCATGGGTTTCCCGCGCGTGCGCGACAAGCTGGC
>DASXFK010000137.1:0-12129 GCA_036489635.1 Rhizomicrobium sp.
GCGATGCTGTCGGATCGGGATCCGGCGAGCGGGTGGTGGGCCTTATAGGCGGACCACGATGCTTCCGCTTCGTCCTGCGATTTGTACGAACCGATCTGCAGCACGAAATCGCCCGAAGCAGCGCTGGCCGCGGGCGTGCCCGGCGTAGATGTGCTTGGCGCAGGCGTACTGGGCGCGGGTGTACTGGGAAGCGGCGTTGTGTCCACAGTTTTCGGCAGTGCTGTTCTGGAGACGAGATTGGCCGGCGCCTTGGTCGCGACTGCCGGCGGCTTCGTCGTCGCTGCCGGAGGCTTGATGGTCGCTGCCGCAAGCGGTGCGGCCGTGACGGTTTTGGCCGCAGCCCGCGCCACCGCCGGTGCGACCGGCTTTGGCGAGGGAGTTGCGACGGATTTCAACGCCGGCGCCGGTGGCGGCGGCGCGGTGTTGTCATTGGCGGTGTCGTCGTCGGACGCCGCGGGCTTCTGATAAATCTTGTCGTAATTCTGCGCAGGCCCCTGATTGTCCTGCGCCACCACCTCGCGCGGTGCGTTGAGCATGCCACGCTCCACGCCGTGCTGATAAGCGAGCCAGACCACGCCTCCAAACGCCACCAGCACCAGCAGCGCGATCACGATCAGGAGCGGCAAACGCGAGCCGTCGTCTTCCTGTTCGAGGTCGTCCTCGCCGCCATCGAAAGCATCGTGACCGCGCGGTTCATAGACGGGTTCTATTTTGGGCATGGCCGGGCCGAATCTGGAAATACCCGATGAACTTAGCACCCCGAAAGGGGCGAATCACGGCGCAAGCGCGTCACAGGGCGATTTCGGTGTGGAAGATTCGGCGATGTTCCTCCAATGCGAAGCGGTCGGTCATGCCGGCGATGTAATCCCGCACCACGCCTCCGGTTAACGAATCGTTCGGCTTGCCGCATTGTGCCACCCAGTCCGGCGGCAGCAGCGAAGGATCGCGGTCCAGCGCGGCAAACAGATCGCGGACCACGCCTTGCGCCTTGCCCATCGACGCCATGACGTGTGGGTGGCGATACATGCGGGCGAAGAGAAATCCCTTGAGCGCCGCAAGCTCCGCGCCCATCGCGTCCGAAAGCGAGACAAGCGCGCCGGGTTGCGCCCGCACCTGCGCCGCCGAACGCGGCATCGCGCGGGCGAGGCGCGCGCCGGTTTCGGCCGTCATGTCGCCGATCAGCGCGCTCATCAGCCGGCGCACGATCTCGCCGATCAACCGGCCGATCTCGAGCGTGCCGTAGCGCGCGCCGATGGCCTTCACATGCGCGCCCACCAGCGGCGCTCCTTGCAGATCGGCGAGCGAGAACAATTCCGCGCGCAGGCCATCGTCGATGTCATGGTTCACATAGGCGATGTCGTCGGCCAGCGCCGCGATCTGCGCCTCGATGCCGGGCCAGCTTGCCAGATCGAGCGGCCAGCGCGCATCGAACGAGGCAATCGGCGCCGGCAACGGCCTGGCACCCTCGCCCACCAGCGGGCCATTGTGCTTCACGAGGCCTTCGAGCGTTTCCCACGTCAGATTGAGCCCGTCGAAATCGGCGTAGCGATGCTCCAGTTTGGTGACGAGGCGCAAGGCATGGGCATTGTGATCGAAGCCGCCGATGTCCTTCGTCGCTTCGTTGAGGGCTTCTTCGCCGGCATGGCCGAACGGCGTGTGGCCCATGTCGTGCGCCAGCGCGACCGTTTCCGCCAGATCCTCATCGACCGCCAGCACACGCGCCACGGAGCGCGCGATTTGCGCCACCTCCAGCGAATGGGTCAGCCGCGTGCGGTAAAGATCGCCCTCGTGCTGCACGAACACCTGCGTCTTGTGCTTGAGGCGCCGGAAGGCGGTGGAGTGGATGATGCGGTCGCGATCGCGCGCATAGCAGGTGCGCGTGGCGCTTTCGGGCTCCGGATAATAGCGGCCCCTGCTCTCGGAGGGTTTTGTAGCAAATGGCGCAAGGCTGGCCGGCGCCTCGAAAATGGGGGCAATCGGATGTCCGGCTGGCTTTGCGGTCGGGTCCATGATGACTACATAAGACTCAAGCCTTATTATACGAGCATGGACACAGAAACCGCAGACCCCGTGAAAGTATCGGACCGCGCCGCCAGGCGGATCGCGGCGATCCTGAAAGACGAGCCCCAGCCCACCATGCTGCGCGTGGCGGTGACGGGGGGGGGCTGCTCGGGCTTCCAGTACAATTTCACGCTCGACGATGCGCGCATGGATGACGATCTGGTGGTGGAGCGCGACGGCGCCACGGTGCTGATCGACCCAGTGTCGCTGGATTTCCTCAAGGGCGCGGAGATCGATTTCACCGACGATCTCATTGGCGCCGCATTCAAGGTCAACAACCCCAATGCCACGTCGTCTTGCGGCTGCGGCACGAGCTTTTCGGTTTGAGGGCTTTTCGGTTTGAGGGAACCATGCTTTCTCGCCTCGCGCTGGCCGCAGTGTTCGCCATGACCGGGGCCGCGAACGCCGCCACCGACAGCGAAGCCTCGCTTCCGACCGCGCATGGCACGCTGTACGGCACGCTGCTGCAGCCGCCGAACCCCGTGGCCACGGCGCTCATTCTGGCAGGCTCCGGGCCCACCGATCGCAACGGCAACAACACGATGGGGCTTCACACCGATGTGCTGAAGCTCCTGGCGCAAGGCCTGGCCGCGCATGGCATCGCAACCTTGCGGACCGACAAGCGCGGCATCGGCCAGAGCGCGGGCGCGATGCAGAGCGAAGACGATCTGCGGCCCCAGACTTATGCGGATGACGCGAAAGCGTGGGCAGCGCAGCTTCGTACCCAGACGGCCGCGCCCTGTATCTGGCTGATCGGACACAGCGAGGGCGCGCTGATCGGAGAAGTCGCGGCGCAGGACAATGGCGACATTTGCGGGCTGGTCCTGATCTGCGGACCGGGGCGCAAGCTCGGCGACATCATCCGCGCGCAGCTCAACGGCAATCCGGCCAATCCTGCCGACGTGAAATCGGAAGCCAACAACATCCTCTCCGCGCTGGAGAACGGGCAGACCGTGCCCAACGTGCCGCCGATACTGGCGCCGCTGTTCCGCGCCAGCGTGCAGCCCTACATGATCGCGGAACTGGCGCTCGATCCGGCTGCGCTGCTTGCGACCGTCAAGGTTCCGGTTTTGATTTTGCAGGGCGACCACGACATCCAGGTTTCGGTGGACGATGCCAAGCTGCTGGCGGCCGCCAAGCCCGACGCCAAGCTGGTGATCCTCCCCGGCGTCAATCACATCCTGCGGGACGCCCCGGCGGACCGCGCGGGCAATATCGCCACTTACGCCAAGCCCGACCTGCCGCTTGCGCCCGGCGTGGTGGACACGGTGGCCAACTTCATCGCCGCCGCCAAACCGGGATAGGCTGGGCCGCAACATGCGACCGGATCGTGCTCCGCTCGTTATCGTCGTGGCGACAGGAGAACGACATGACCGAACGCGAAGACGAAGAAATGGAAGACGCCCCGCATCCGATCGAAGCCCTCATCGCGCAACGCCCGCTTGAGGCCGTCATCGCCAGCGTCCTGATCGGCGTGCTGCTCGGCCGGCTGCTGTTCTAGCGGATTTGGTCAGGATCGATCTGCAGCGAACGGCTTGAGCAGGATTTCCGCCGGAATCTGCCATTCGCGGTGCAACCTGTAGGCCTGTTCCATCGTCAGCGGCCGCTTGCGATTCATGATCTCCGAGGCCCGCGATTGCGAGCCGATAAGCTTGCCGAAATCGGCCTGCTTCAGGCCTGCCTGCTCCATGCGAAAGCGAATGGCGTCGATGGGATCCGGCGGCGCGATGGCCCAATGCTTGGCTTCATACGCCGCGATGAGCGCCGCCAGAACGTCGAAACGGTCGGCTTCGGGGCTACCCCGCCTGGGCGCACGCTCGAAATACGGCGTGACGGCCTTCAAGGCCCAATCGTAATCCTTTTCGGATCGCAGCGGCCGGATATCCATTTTTCTCATTACACCGACTCCGGATCGATTTTGTCGTATTCGCCGTGCGTGCCGACGAATTTGATCAGCACGCGTTTGAACCCGTAGGCGACATGGACGACGAGGCGGTATTTGTTGCCGCCGATATCGAATATGATTCGACTGTCACCCACGAAATCTATCGTATGCCCGAACATCGCCTTCACGTCCGCTGGACCTTTCCATTGCGCCTTATCGACCGTTGCATGCCACGCCCGGAGCGGACCTTCCGCGCGCGCATGGCGTGCCCAGAACAATTTCAGGGTGCGCTTGGCTATGATCTGCACACGGCCGTGGTAACATGTTCCATATTTGGGAACAAGCCGTGAAGATAGCGACCTGGAATGTGAACTCCGTGCGCACACGCGCCGAGCAGGCGGTGGCGTGGCTGAAGCAGGCCGTGCCCGATGTGGTGTGCCTGCAGGAGTTGAAATGCCAGTACGACCAGTTCCCGCGCGAGGCGTTCGAAAACCTCGGCTATAATTGCGCCGTACACGGACAGAAGACCTATAACGGCGTCGCCATTCTCTCCAAGCGTCCGATCGAGGACGCGACTCCGCGCCTGCCCGGCGGCGACGATACCGACGATCACGCGCGCTACATCGAGGCGATCATTCCGGGCGACAAGGGGATCGTGCGCGTGGCGTCGATCTACGCGCCGAACGGCAACCCCATCGGCACGCCGAAATTCACTTACAAGCTCGGATGGATGGATCGGCTCGCGAAGCACGCGAAAGAATTGCTGGCCAACGAAGAGCCGACGGCGCTGATGGGCGACTACAACGTCATCCCCGAGCCGCGCGATTGCTACGATCCGAAAGCATGGGTTAGCGATGCGCTGTTCCAGCCGCAGACCCGCGCAGCGCTCAGGCGGGTGGAAAATCTCGGCTACACCGATGCCTTCCGCGCCTGCAATGCGCAGAGCGGGCAATACACATTCTGGGATTACCAGGCGGGCGGCTGGCAGCGGAACAAGGGCATCCGCATCGATCACATCCTCCTGTCGCCGCAAGCCGCCGACAAACTCAAAACCTGCGCCATCGACAAATATGTGCGCGACCAGGAGAAGCCTTCCGATCACGTGCCCATTTGGTGCGAACTGGATATTTAGCGCACTACATTGTCATGGCCCGATTTAATCGGGCCACCCAGCGAGCGCGCGTCTGCGCGCGAGAAAAGAGTCATTTGCGGAACGCGGACACGTTCCTACTGGGTGGCCCGGTCGAGCCGGGCCATGACAATTTTTTGTTTTCAGAATGTCCCCGCATCTTCATGCGGATCGCGGGCGAAGATGGATTCCAGGCTGGTCAGGTTCATGCCGTGCTTGACGTAATTGTAGGGCGTGAGATTGACGCTTTTCAGCATCGTGCGCGCAATGTCCGGCGTCAGTGAGCCATCCGCCGCCGGGACCATGTCGAAATCGATGACGTTGACGCAGGCGGTGTCCTGCTCGAACGCCGCCGCCGCGCGCAGGCCCGCGTTCGCCATCCATGACAGCATCACGCGATTGACGCCCTCATGCGCGACAATCAGAAGCTGGCTCCAGCCAGGCTCACCAAGCAGCTTCTTGATGCCGCGCGAACTGCGCGCCAGCACCGCCGCGAATTGCTCGCCGCCGTCGAGTTGCCGGGCGCCCGGCGCATGCGCCGTGTCGAACGAGAATGCGAGCTTGGCGGCTATCTCCATGCGATTCTTCACCTCGCCCGCCGATCCGCCTGCGATCTCGGCGAAATCCGGCTCGACTTCCAGCTTCGGCGCACGCTTCTGATGCGCCAGCACACACTCCGCGGTTTCACGCGCGCGCGGATAGCCGGAACACACCGCGCGATCCAACGACACATGTGCCAACGCGACGCCAGCGGCGTCCGCCTGCTCGCGGCCGAGCGGCGTCAGCGGCACGTCGCGGAAGGCACGCGTGCGCTGTACTTCCCTGGAGAAATAATCGACATGGCCGTGACGCATGAGATAAATGCGGCGGCGCCCGGTCGTGCCCGGCAGTGTGCTCAAATCGCGCCTGCCTGTTCGAGCTTGCCGATCTCGTCCTTGCCGAAACCCCAATCGGACAATGCGTTGGGGCTGTCCACCGCCAACGGACCGTGCGTCACTTCCGGCGCGGTGCGCGAGAAGCGCGGCGCCGGCGCGGGCTGCGTCACGCCATCGACCTCAATGAACGCCTTGCGCGCGACGTTGTGCGGATGCTTCGGCGCCTCGCTCAGCGACAACACCGGCGCGTAGCAAACGTCGCTGCCGAGCATGATCGCGTCCCACTCGTCGCGCGTCTTGGTCTTGATGACGTCGGCCAGCTTGTCGGTGAGCGCAGGCCACGCATCGCGGTCCATCTGCGCCATGAACGCTTCGTCCTTGAGGCCGGTCTTTTCCATCAGCTCTTTGTAGAACTGCGGCTCGATGGACCCGATGGAGACGTACTTGCCGTCTTTCGTCTCATAAGTGTCGTAGAAATGCGTCGCGCCATCGAGCATGTTGGAGGCGCGCTTGTCCTGCCAGAAGCCGCTGGCCATGAAGCCGTAGAACATGGTCATCAGCGAGGCGGCGCCATCGGTCATCGCGGCGTCGATCACCTGCCCTTTGCCGGATTTCTGCGCCTCGATCAGTCCGCACGCGACACCGAACGCCAGATACATCGCGCCACCGCCGAAATCGCCAACGAGATTGAGCGGCGGCACCGGCTTCTTGCCCGCGCGGCCAATGGCGTGCAGCGCGCCGGACAGCGCGATGTAATTGATGTCGTGCCCCGCGGCATGCGCCAAGGTTCCTGTCTGCCCCCAACCCGTCATGCGGCCATAGACGAGTTTCGGGTTGCGCTTCAGCGCGACATCGGGGCCGAGTCCCAGCCGTTCCATCACGCCGGGCCGAAAGCCTTCGATCAACGCATCGGCTTTGTCGATCAACTTCAGTGCCGCTTCCACCGCTTGCGGCTTCTTCAGATCGAGTGCTACGGTTTTGCGGCCGCGCAGTGCGATCTCGGTCTTGTGCGGCGCGCGGCCGCCTTTGCGATCGACGCGGATGACGTCCGCCCCCATGTCGGAGAACAGCATCGCGGCGAATGGTCCCGGTCCGATGCCGGCAAATTCCACGATGCGAATGCCCTTGAGCGGTCCCATGCTGTCCTCGCGAATGTCATTTGCAAAAATCTTAACCGTGGATCGCGGACGGGTAAACACGCTAGACTGCGCGCATGCAGATTGACGTAGTGTCCGACACGATTTGTCCGTGGTGCTTCATCGGCAAGCGCCGGTTGAGCCGTGCGCTCGCGCTGCGCCCCGACATGGAATTCGACGTCAAGTGGCGCGCCTTCCGCCTCGACCCCACGATCCCGCGCGAAGGCGTGGAGCGCAAAGCCTACCTCAAAGCAAAATTCGGCGATGGCGAACGTCCGAGCGCAATGAGCGCCGCTATCCGCGAAGCAGGCACCAACGAAGGCATCTCATTCGCCTTCGACGAGATCGCCAAGACGCCCAACACCACCGCTTCGCATTGCCTGATCCGCTGGGCGGACACGGCAGGAGTTCAAGACGAGATGGTGGAGCGGCTGTTCCGCGCCTATTTCGAGGAAGGCCAGGACATCGGCGACCCGGATATTCTGGTCGAACTGGCGCGCGACGCGGAAATGGACACCGCACTCGTCGCCGACCTGCTGGAACAGAACGCCGACCGCGCGCTGATCGAGCGCGAGGACGAACTCGCGCACCGCATGGGCATTTCCGGCGTGCCGACCTTCATCTTCGCCAACAAATACGCGATCTCGGGCGCGCACGACCCAAACGCCCTGCTTCAGGTGATCGACAAGACCGCAGCGGAGTTGGCGGCGCCCGCGGAAGAAGCAGAAGGTTGAGTTTCGCCCAAGCGCCGGAATAGGCGGTGGCCGAACGCGAGCAGGACGAGCGCGGAGCCTGCGATGCCCGGGAAGAAGCCGAACATCATCACGACAGGCATTGCCCACACGGTGAGGATCAGGGCGCGGTCGGCGCGCGTGTTGTCGGCACGGGCCGTCATAAGCGCGAGCACAGCGGTGAGCGCCGTCATGTCGTAGTTGAAGGCGTAAGGCGTGAACAGCAGCGAGGCTGTGAGCAGCATCGCGATGGAGAGCAGCGGATCGCGCTTTTTCCAAAACGTCCAAACTGTTGCAACAAGGGCCAATGCCGATGTGATCGCCTGTAAAGTCCACGCGAGCGGCAGCGGTGCGTGCATCAGCCGTGCATTGATGAAGACAGTCGGCATCATGCCGAGCATCAGTCCGATGCCATGAGTCATCATGTTGTTCTGGAACGGCGCCGCTTCGGTCAGATAGTCGCGCCAGATGTGGAAGCCGTAGATCAGCGAGGTCAGCGCGAACATCACGGCGACCGTTGCCGTCGCGAACGCGAACACGCGCCAGCGCTTCGTGAGGATCAGCACCAGCGGCACCAGCAAAACGAGTTGCGGCTTTACGGTCAGCAATCCGAACAGGATGCCGGAGAGCACGGGACGTCTGTCCCAATTCATCAACGCGGCGAACAACGCGGCGCCCGTGAACAGGCCGTTCTGTCCGGCGAGGATGTTCACCATCGCCACTGGCGCAAGCGCGATGAACAGGATTTGCCCGCCGTCCGCCTCGCCATCTCGCGCGCTCCACAAATAGAAGCCAAGGCCCGCCGCAACCCAGGCGATGTAACTCGCCATGTACGGGAAAAGCCCGAAGGGCCAGATCAGCAACAAGATGTGCGGCGGGTACGACCAGTTGTATTTCGGCAGGCTGGCAGCGAACATCGCGTGCAGCACGGCATTGTAGTGCGCATAATCGAAATATTGTTCGGGATGGCCGCCAAGCGCTGCGCGGCCGCCCATCCAGGTGTTCACGAAGTCCCAGCCGAGCAGGTAATGAACCGCGTCATAAGGCGGATGCGACGTCGCAAAATAGACGGCCTCGAAGAGAGCGAACAGGATGGCGCCGCCGACGGCGAATCTCGTGTAAACGGCCCGCCCGGCCATTGGGGCTAAGCCGCATCCCTGATGACGCGGTTGCGGCCTTCGCGCTTGGCGCGATAGAGCGCCTGGTCGGCGCGATGCAGCAGCGCTTCGGCGTTGTCATCGCCCCCGGCGGAATTGGCGATGCCGATGCTGACCGTGATATTGAGCGCGTTCGGCGCACGGCTGATGGGGAAAGGCTTTTCCTCGACGTTCTTGCGCAGGCGCTCGGCCACCATATAGGCGAAGTCGATGTCGGTGTCGGGCATGACCACGACGAACTCCTCGCCGCCATAGCGGCAGGCCAGATCGATGCCGCGCACATTGGCCGAGATGCGGCTGGCGAAATCACGCAGCACTTCGTCGCCGATGTCGTGGCCGTAGGTGTCGTTGACCGACTTGAAGTGGTCGATGTCCATGATGAGGAACGCCAGCGGCTTGCCGGCGCGATGGGCGCTGGCGATCAGCGTGTCGAGATGGCGGCTCATGTAGCGGCGATTGTGCAGGCCGGTGAGCTGATCGGTGATCGCCATTTCCAGGCTGAGCTGCACATTGTGGCGCAGTTTGTCGGCATAACGCTTGCGGCGCAGGTTTGTGCGCACCCGCGCCGTGAGTTCGTTCTTGTCCACGGGGCGGGTGAGATAGTCGTTCACGCCCATCTCCAGCGCCTGCGTCAGCTTGCGGCGGTCGCCGTCGCTGACCAGCACGAGGATCGGCACGTTGCGCCCTTCCGGCAGCGAGCGAAGCTGTGAGCACAGACGCAGGCCATCGAAGCCGCGCAGACCTAGACTGATCACGATGAGGTCGAAATCGCCGCCGCGCACCCGCACCAGCGCTTCCTCGAATGTGTCGGCCGACAACACCTCATTGGCGGGCGTCAGCGCCTGTGTGAACCACGCCACGGATTCCGGCCGATCCTCGATGATCAGCAGACGGCCGGTGGGCGACGCTTCAACCAAAGTCTCAGCCGGATCGACCAAGCCCATGTTCTGGCCGGTGGCTTCGCGCATGCGAAGTTCGTCCGTCATCATCTTCAGGCGCACCAGGCTGCGCACGCGGGCGAACAGCGCCGCGTCATCGACAGGCTTGGTGAGAAAATCGTCGGCCCCGGCATCGAGCCCCGCCACGCGATCGCTCGGTTGATCGAGCGCGGTGACCATCACGACGGGCAGATGGGCGGATTTGGGATTGTTCTTGATGCGGCGGCAAACCTCGAATCCATCCATGCCCGGCATCATCACGTCGAGCAGAACGATGTCGGGTTCCTGCTCCTCGACCTTGGCCAGCGCTTCCTGCCCGTTATAGGCGCTGACGACCTCGAAATACTCGGCCGACAGCTTCGCTTCAAGAAGCTTCACGTTGGAGAGAATATCGTCGACGACGAGGACGCGCGCGGTCATGGCACTAGCCGATGAAGCGGCGGACGGTTTCCAGGAAGCTCACGACCGAAATCGGCTTGGAGATGTAAGCCTCGCAACCGCCCTGACGGATCACTTCCTCGTCACCCTTCATGGCGAACGCCGTGACGGCGACCACCGGGATGGCTTTCAGCGAATCGTCTTCCTTCAGCCATTTGGTGACTTCCAGCCCGGAGACTTCCGGCAACTGGATGTCCATGAGAATCAGGTCGGGATGATGTTCGCGCGCGATATCCAGCGCTTCCATGCCGTCCTTGGTCTGCAAAATATTGTAACCGTTGGCGTCGAGCAGGTCGTGGAAGAGCTTCATATTGAGCTCATTGTCTTCCACGATCAGGACGGTTTTTGTCTTGGCATCCATGTTCTTGTGCTCTCCGCTACCCAGCAGCCGGCCCGACGATCTCGCAAGGCGCGCGATTCGATATCGGGACTTGCCTAGTATTAGGTGAGATGTCTTAACGCTCCCTTGACGATGAGCCGTTCCATGACCCTCGACGCCGCCGAAACGCTGGCCCTCAAAGCCTTGGCATGGCTGGTAAATTCGCCCGACGATCTGGGCCGATTCCTTAACGTTTCGGGGTGCGGCACGGAGGAGTTGCGCCGCCGCGCCTCCGATCCGGTTTTTCTGGCGGCGGTGCTGGCGTTTTTGCTCTCGGAGGACGGGCTTCTCGGCGCGTTTTGCGAGGCCGAGTCGGTCGATCATAAACATGTGCATATGGCCGCTCATGTGCTGGAGGGCGGATGAGCGATTTTCACAGCGACCCGGCGACGCTGGCCGTCGCGCGCGAGCGGCCGCTGCTCATTGTGGATGCGGACGAAGTGCTGCTCGCCTTTGTCGCCGGGTTCGACCGCTTCCTGCGCGAGCGGGCGCTGTTCCTCGATCTCGTCAGCTACCGGCTGCACGGCAATGTGAAGCGGCTGGAGGACCGCTCGCCGCTGATCGACATCGAGGTCACCGCGCTGCTGGACGAATTCCGCTCGGATCTGGATTCGCTGGACGCGGTGGAGCACGCGCGCGAGGTGCTGGCATCGCTGGCGCGCGACATGGCGATTGTCGTGCTCACCAACATCGCGCCGGTGCAGGCGCCCGCGCGGCGGCGCAATCTGGACATTCTGGGGTTTGCTTATCCACTGGTGGTGAACAACGGACCGAAAGGCCGCGCGGTGAAGTCACTGGCGAGCCGCGCGGGCAAGCCGGTGTTCTTTGTGGACGACATCCCGCAACATCTTTCCGCCGCGGCTCAGGAAGCGCCGGATGTGTGGCGCATCCAGTTGATCGGCGACGAACGATTGAAGCCGCTCATGCCGAAAGCACCCGACGCGCAGTTGCGCGCCGAAACCTGGCACGACGCCGAAACCTTCATTCGCGAGCATTTATGAGTGGTCTTTCATGAGATTGGGCATCGACCTTGGCGGCACGAAAATCGAGATCATCGCGCTCGGCGACGGCGACCGTGTGCTGTTGCGCGACCGCGTGCCGACGCCCAGAACATCCTATGACGATGTCGTGCGCGCCCTGCGCGATCTGGTGATGGCGGCGGAACAGAAGACGGGGCAGCGCGGCACGCTTGGCATCGCCATTCCCGGCACGATCAGCACCGTCACCGGGTTTGTGAAGAACTCCAACTCCACGCAACTGCTGGGTCATCCACTGGACAAGGACCTTCAGGCCGCGCTCGGACGTCCCGTGCGCGCGGCGAACGACGCGAATTGCTTTGCGCTCTCCGAAGCGACCGACGGCGCGGCAAAGGGCAAGACCATCGTCTTCGGCATCATCGC
>DASXFK010000157.1:0-2092 GCA_036489635.1 Rhizomicrobium sp.
TCGCTGATCAGACCCGGAGAACATTTCTGGGCCTTCAGCGCGCCGGTCAGCGCGTCGAGATACGCTTTGACCGTGTCAGGCTGACGGCCGGTGTTCATACATGGCTCCCTGGGCCTTCAGTGCGTCGTCGACGAATTCGCGCATGTCTTTCCAGGCGCCTTGCCACTCGCCCAGGGCTTTGCGGCCTTCGCCGGTGATGTCGTAATAGCGGCGCGGCGGCCCGAAGGCGGACGCCTCGACCCGGCTGTTGAGCAGGCCGAGCTGGTTGAGAGAGCGCAGGACGGGGTAGATCGCCCCCTGCTTGAAGATCAGCCCGCCTTCGCCCTCGGCCTTCACGGCCTTGGCGATTTCGTAACCATACATTTCCCGGTTGGCGCGTGCGAGCACCGCCAGCAGGACGAGCGAGGACAGCCCGGCCATCAGTTCTTTACGGAATTTGCGCGTGTAATCGGTGTCTTCTTCAGCCACGACGCAAAACTCTCCGCCTCCCTTGCTATTACGAAGTTCTATCTAGCACGAACTCCACACTATGCAAGAGTGCCCTATACGGAAGTTGAAAATATTTCCGAGTCGCGACTATAGCACCGGATAGTCATGTTTCTGCCCTCCCGGGGCGTGACTTCCCAAGGATTCTGCGGTTGTTAGCCCCCGGGCAGGGGACCTGGACTGGCAAATGGACATCGATCGCTACCTTGCCCGGATCGGGCTGAAGACCCGGCCGGAGCCGACCTTGCGGGGGCTGACCATCCTCCACAGCGCCCATTTGCTGGCGATTCCCTACGAGAACCTGGACGTCCAGCTCGGCCGCCCCGTCACCATCGCGCGGGAGCCGATCTACGAGAAGCTGGTGGAACGGGGGCGCGGCGGCTGGTGCTACGAGATGAACGGCCTGTTCGGCTGGGCTTTGGGCGAGCTTGGCTTCGACGTGCGCCGCGCCACCGGCTCGGTGATGCGCGAGACGGCCGGCGAGGCTTCCAACGGCAATCATCTTGTTTTGCGCGTGGAGCTGCCTGAAGGGCTCTTTCTCGCCGATGTCGGCTTCGGCGATGGGCCGCGCGACGCCATTCCGGTGCGCATCGGCGCGTTCGCCTCGCACGGTTTCGATTTTTCAGTGGCGCGCGCGGGCGAGGGTTGGTGGCGGCTGCACAACGATCCGCGCGGCGGCGCGTCGTCGTTCGATTTTAATCTCGATGCAGCAGATGAAAACCTGCTCGCGGCGAAATGCGAATTCCTGCAGAGCAATCCTGCGTCGCCTTTCGTGCAGAATCTCGTGTGTCAGCGTCATACGCGCACAGGGCTATCCATCCTGCGCGGGCGCGTGCTGAAGAAGCTCACGCCGAAAGGCACGAGCGAACATCTGATCGCGAGCGCGGACGAACTGGTCGCGACCCTGAAAAGCACTTTCGCGCTGGATGTTCCGCACGCCGCATCGCTATGGCCCGCGATCTGCGAACGCCACGATGCCGTCTTTGCGCAACGCTGATCGGGACAGTTCTCAATCAGGAGACGGGCGGCAACGCCGCGCGCACCGCGGCGTCGAGCGTCTCCCATTGCTCACGCCCGAAGGCGTAGCTGAGCAGGCCGTATTTGACATCGGCGAGCAGGAGGATGGCCATGTTCGCGACCGGGCCCTCCTTTTGCGGCGGTGTCACGCCGAACGCGGGATTGAGCGTCAGGTCGATCTTCTCGCCGGGCTTTGCGGCAGGCGCGCGGGCAGGCTGTAGTTGCGCGCGGGATTCGGCGAGCAGCCGGATGAGCTTCTCGATGTCTGCGGCACTGAAATGCACGGCATCGCCGTTGCCCTTTTCGGATTTCACCGTCAGGCGCGCGAGCTTGCGGTCCTTGGTCACGCTGACATTGATCTGATCCGCGGGCATTGCCTACTCCGTGTTCGGCGCGCTAACCCTACGAAGAAGCGCCGCATTCGTTGGGTTTGGTCTGGAGCTGCACAAAGTTCTCGATACCCATCTGCTCGATAAGGCGCAATTGCGTCTGCAGCCAGTCGATGTGCTCTTCCTCGTTCTCGAGAATATGCACGAAGAGTTCGCGGCTCACATAATCGCCGATCTTCTCGCAATGGGCGATGGCGCGC
>DASXFK010000165.1:0-10281 GCA_036489635.1 Rhizomicrobium sp.
GAACCGCGAGGCGGTATTCACCGAATGGGATTCCGAATTCGGCGATGTCTCGGTTTCGTTGCGCACGCTCTATCGCGACGGCTGGACCATTACCGCTTACGGTAAGTCGTCTCTCTACGAAGGCGACGAAGGCGAACTTTACGATCTGAAGAACGATCCGAGCCAATGGCGCAATCTGTGGGATGAACCGTCGGCCGCCGCGATAAAGCGCAACCTGCTCGACGCTCTGCGCCCCCATACGCCAAAGCAAACGCCCAAACGCCCGGTCGTCGCGTCGGTCTAGCGAATGCCGATCAACTTGTGGGTTTGCAAGCTGAGCCGCCATTGCGGGTGCGCCAGGCAATAGGCCGTCGCGGCCTCGGTGTTGGCGGCGCGGTTCGCGTTGTCCATCGGCTGAAGAAAGAAATGATCGAACGGAAGGTCCGCATATTTCTCCGGTGGCGCGTTTTCCTGCGGATAGACCAGCTTCAATTCATTGCCGCGCTTCAGGTTAAACTCCGCGTTGGCTTTCGGACTGACGCAGATCCAGTCGATATCCGGCGGCGGGAGAAGCGTGCCGTTGGTTTCGATGCCGATCTCGAAATGCGCTGCGTGTAGCGCGCGGATCAAAGCTTCATCTATCTGCAGCAGCGGCTCGCCACCCGTGCACACGACATAAGGCTGCGCCGGGCTTTCGCGCGGCCATTTCTCCGCCACCGCACACGCGAGGCTTTCGGCGTCTGTGAATTTTCCGCCGCCCGGCCCGTCGGTGCCGACGAAATCCGTATCGCAGAACTGGCACGTCGCTTTGTGCCGGTCGCGCTCAAGACCCGTCCAAAGATTGCAGCCCGCGAAGCGCAGGAACACGGCAGCGCGCCCCGTCCGCGCGCCCTCGCCTTGCAGCGTGTAATAGACTTCTTTCACGGAATACGTCACGGCGAGACGAACCCCGAATAACCTTTCGCGCGCAGCTCGCACGCGGGGCATTGTCCGCAGCCATAGCCCCATGCGTGACGATGCGCTCTATCGCCCTGATAGCAGGTGACGGTCTCTTCGATGGTGAGGTCGATCAGAGCCTGCCCGCCAAGTTCTTTCGCCAGTCGCCACGTCTGCGCTTTGCTGAGGCGCATCAGCGGCGTGTGGATTTTGAATACCGTGTCCATGCCGAGCGACAGCGCCTTTTCCGTCGCGGCGATCGTGTCCTGCCGGCAATCGGGATAGCCGGAGAAATCGGTCTCGCACATGCCGCCGACGAGATCGCGCACGCCGCGGCGATAGCCCAACGCGGCAGCGGCGGCGAGGAAGAAGATGTTGCGCCCCGGCACAAAACTCGTCGGCAAGCCATTCACGCCCATCTCGATCTGCAGATCGTCTGTCAGCGCGCTGCCGCCAATAGCTTTCAACACCGCGAGCGGCAACACGTGATCGTCGCCGAGTCTGTTCATCCACTTCGGAAACTTCGCACGCATTGCGGCGAGCACACGCGGGCGCGCATCCATCTCCACGATGTGGCGCTGGCCGTAGTCAAACCCAACCGTCTCCACGCGCGCGAAGCGGTCGAGCGCCCATGCGAGGCAGGCGGTGGAATCCTGCCCGCCGGAAAACAGCACCAATGCCGCGTCGTTCGCCATGTACCTTGCCTTTGCGGCGGGCCTCATACAGCCTCCCGCCCAACAAGACTACAAGGGGGATAGCGTGTCAGGTTTGGCCCTCACCGGCACAGGGTTATTTACCCCGCCGCAGGCGATTTCCAATGACGAACTGGTGGCATCGTTCAACGAATATGTCCGCCGCCACAATCTCGCCCATCCCGATGCCCCGCTGGCGCAGTCGTCTACCGAATTCGTCTTCAAGGCCTCAGGGATCAAGAGCCGCTACGTGATGGACAAGGCTGGCATCCTCGATCCCGATATCATGGCGCCGCGCATCGCCGAGCGCGCGAACGATCGGATCTCGATACTCGCCGAAATGGCGGTGAATGCCGCGCGCGATGCGCTGAAAGCCGCCGACCGCAAGCCGGAAGATATCGATGGCGTCCTCGTCGCGGCGTCGAACATGCAGCGTGCCTATCCGGCAATGGCTGTCGAGGTGCAAGCCGCGCTCGGCATCGAAGGTTTCGCCTTCGACATGAACGTCGCCTGCTCCTCTGCCACGTTCGGCTTGCAGGCGGCGGCGGATATGGTGGCGGCGGGACATGCGCGCGCCATCCTCATCTGCAATCCGGAAATCTGTTCCGGCCATCTCAACTTCCGGGACCGCGACAGTCATTTCATCTTCGGCGATGTGGCAACCGCATTCATTGTGGAGCGGAGCGAAACGGCGCAAGGCGCCAACACATGGCAGATTGTCTCCACAAAACTGAAGACGAAGTTCTCCAACAACATCCGCAACAATTTCGGCTTCCTCAACCGCACCGCCCCCGAGGGCATCGGCAAGCCGGACAAGCTGTTCGTCCAGGAGGGCCGCAAGGTGTTCAAAGAAGTGGTGCCCATGGTGTCGGAACTTCTGGTCGGTCACCTGGCCGACAACGGCATCGCGCCGTCCGCGCTGCGCCGGCTATGGTTGCACCAGGCCAATATCAACATGAACGAGCTGATCGCACGTCGCGTGCTGGGACGTGATCCCGCGCCTGACGAGGCGCCCAATATTCTGAACGAATACGCCAACACCAGTTCCGCCGGGTCAATCATCGCCTTCCACAAGTTCAGCGGCGATTTGAAGCGGGGCGATTTGGGCCTTCTCTGTTCCTTCGGCGCCGGTTATTCCGTAGGCAGCGTTATCCTGAAACGCCTTAACTAATGGGCGCTTGCCTTTGCTGGCGCGGTCCTTCAGCGTAGGCGTCCAGCAACCGGGGTTGGTACCGCGTGACGAGAATTGCGATCAGCGGAACGGGGCTTTGCGCGCCCGTCGAGAGCATCACAAACGCCGAGCTGGTGCTCGCCTACAACGAATACGTTCACCGCTACAACGAGACGCACCGCCGCGAAATCGCGGAAGGCACTACACACGCGCTGCTGAAATCCAGCGACGAATTCATCGTCAAGGCGTCGGGCATCAAGAAGCGTTTTGTCGTGGCCAAGGACGGGATGCTAGATCCCGAAGTCATGGTTCCGCGCCTCAAGGAGCGGCCGAACGAGCAGATCTCGCTGTCCGCCGAGATGGGGCTGGAGGCCGCGAAGCAGGCGCTCGAAGCCGCACATCGCACGCCGGCCGATGTCGATGGCATTCTGGTTGCCGCCTCGATCTTCCAGCGCCCGTACCCGCAAATTGCCATCGAGATCCAGAACGCTCTCGGCATCACCGGATTCGGGTTCGACATGCTGGCCGGTTGTTCGTCCGCCACATTTGCGCTGCAATCGGCAGCCGACATGATCACGGCCGGCAGCGCGCGCGCGATCCTGTGCATCAATCCCGAAATCAACACGATGCATCTCAACCTGCGCGACCGCGAGACGCATTTTATTTTCGGCGATGCAGCGACGGCTTGCCTCCTGGAGCGCGCACAGACGGCGGACGGCGAAAACGCATGGGAGATGGTGAGTACACGGCTGAAATCGGTTTACTCGAACAACATCCGCAACAATTTCGGTTCGATGAACCGCTTCGATCCGCAAACGCAGTTCGACGACGACAAGCTGATCACCCAGAAAGGCCGCAAGGTCTTCAAGGAAGTGGTGCCGATGGTCGCGGAGTTCATGCTTGAGCATCTGGCGCAGCAACGCATCACGCCTCAGGAACTGAAGCGGCTATGGCTGCATCAGGCGAACATCAACATGAACAATCTGATCGCCAAGAAGGTGCTGGGCCACGAGCCTACTGACGACGAGGCGCCGAACGTGCTGGCCGAATACGGCAACACCAGTTCCTCCGGTTCCATCCTCGCGTTCCACAAATACAGCAAGGATCTCAAGCCGGAAGACCTCGGCCATTTGTGCTCTTTCGGCGCGGGATACACGGCCGGAAGCGTCATTCTGCGCAAGCTCGGCTGATGGGTAGCGTTCCCTAGAGCGGCCGTGCTAGCCTTTGTCTTCCACCAACCTCCGAGCCCGCCGCCCACATTCACGCCTCAGCCGAGACGCAGGAAAAAGCTGTGACGCACCTTCTGCAGCATGTGGATCCCCTCTATGTCCTTTGCGGCGTGCTGGTCGGCGGTCTTGTCGGCTTCACGGGCGTGGGCGGCGGCTCGATGATGACGCCGATCCTGATCCTGGTGTTCGGCGTCCATCCCTCGACCGCGGTCGGCACCGACCTGCTTTACGCCTCGATCACCAAGACCGGCGGCTCGTTCGTGCACGGCTACAACCGCACGATCGATTGGAAAGTGGTGGGCTTGCTGGCGCTCGGCAGCGTTCCCTTCACGGCGCTGACGATCCTGATGCTCTATGTGATGAAGATCGACAGCAAAGCGACACAGTCGCTGATCTCCAACATTCTCGGCGCTGCGCTGTTGTTCACGGCTGTTTCGCTGCTGTTCCGCAAGCCGCTGATGAAATGGTACAGCGCCAATGTGCGCGAACTGAACCCGAGATTCGTGCGCAGCATGACCATCCTGACCGGCGCGGTGCTGGGGGTTCTGGTGTCGCTGTCCTCGGTCGGCGCCGGCGCCATCGGCGTCATGGCGCTGGTGCTGCTTTATCCGCAGATGGAAGCGCGCCGCATCGTAGGCTCAGACATCGCCCACGCCGTTCCTCTCACGCTCGTCGCCGGGCTTGGACATTCCTTTCTCGGCACAATCGATTGGCATATCTTGATATCGCTGCTGGTGGGATCGATTCCCGCTATCATCATCGCAAGTATCGCATCGGCCCGCACGTCCGATACCGTAGTTCGTGTGGCGCTCGCGCTTGTCCTTCTGCTCGTCGTCGCGCGCTTCTGGTTCTTCCGCTGATGCGATCAGTGAACCAGGAACAGAGGAACTTCCGAGTGGCTGACAACGTGCTTGGTGACGCCACCGGCGAATAGCTGCCTCAGCCGGCTGTGGCCGTAGCCGCCCAGCACGAGGAGATCGGCGCCCCCTGCCGCCGCGCCGTCGAGCAAGGCCTGCCCGATCGGCTTGGAGCCGGCGTCCACTGCGCGCGCGCCACTGGCCAGTCCATAGAGCGAAATATATTCCCGCGGCTCGTTGCAATCGAATTCTTCGCCCGGCCGTTTCACCATCAGGAACTCGATGCTTTGCGCGCGCGCGAGATAGGCCATCGCCGCGGTGAGCGCGTGGGCGCTGGCGATGCTGCCGTCCCAAGCGATCGCGATGCGCTGCGCAAAGCTCTTGGGCGGCGATTGCGCGGCCAGCAAAACCGGACGGCCGCTTTGCAGCAGCACGGACTCGAACGCCTCGGTGAGGCCCGGCTTGTCGCCTTCTCGAAGCGGCCCGAACACCACAACGTCCGCCACCCGGCTCGCCAGCGTCACGCGATCCGCGAAATTGCCCCGCTCCTCCTGAAACGAGACGCTCAGGCCGTTGCGGCGCGTCGGCGTTGCCAGAATTTCGGAGCCCGCCTCCCTTGCCGCAGCTTCGAGCGAGACGCGCGCCTCCGCGGAGGCCTTGTCAGCGGCTTCCTTCGCGACGTCGACGATCTCCTGCACCATGCTTCCCGAAACACCCTCGCCGAAAAACGGCATGGCTTCGGCAGGGTTCGGCCGCACAAACAACGCCACCACATGGCCATCGAACGGCCGCGCCGCCGCGAAGGCGCTCGCCAGAACGCCGGCATCGCGTGCGCCGCCCGTAAGCGGAGCCAGGAATTTCTTGTACGCCATGACCGCCTCCAACGCCCAAGAATGTCAGAAGGCAAACTCTTCGTCGAGGCGCACGCACCGGGGGTTGAAACTGTGTCGATGACCGGCGTTAGATGAATGCACCCATGATCCGCAAGCTCGACACCAGCCGCGCCTGGCAACGCATGCTCTCCGGGCGCAGGCTCGATCTTCTCAACCCGTCGCCGCTCGATGTGGAGATCGAGGATATTGCGCACGGGCTTGCCCGCGTGGCGCGCTGGAACGGACAAACCAAAGGCGATCACGCGTTCTCGGTGGCGCAACATTGCGTGCTGGTGGAACGCATCGCCGGAGAGTTGAAGCCGCTGCTCGCCGCCGAAGGGCGCCTGATGGCGCTCCTGCATGACTCGTCGGAATATGTGGTGGGCGATCTCATCAGTCCGTTCAAAGCGGCGGTGGGGCTGGACTACAAGGCATTCGAATTGCGCCTGCTTTCCGCCATCCACATCCGCTTCGGCCTTCCCGCAAGGCCGTCCGCGCCCATGCTTTCGCTCATCAAGCGGGCTGACCAAGTGGCGGCCTTCCATGAGGCTACCCAGCTCGCCGGTTTCGAAGCGAAGGAGGCGCGGCGCTATTTCGGTGTGCCGACGGGCGCGCGCGCGCCGCGGCTCATGCCATTGCCGCCGGCCGAAGCACAAGCGCTGTTTCTGGGCCGGTTCCGGGCTCTCGCCGGTTGATGCCTGCCGGGGTCCGCTGTAGCAAGAGCCGGCACTGGAGTAGTTGATGCCGCTGATCCTTGTCACACCCTTGTCCGCTGTCGAAGAGACAATTCGGCGCTATCGCCCTTCGCACATGATCACGCTGCTGTCGCCAGAACACATGATCGACACGCCGCAAGGCATCGAGCCGGCACGGCACCTGAAGCTGGGCGTCAACGACGTTCCCGACGTAGCGTTGAGCGAAATGCCGCCCGGCGAAAATCACGTCAAGAAACTGATTGCGTTCGGGCGCGGCTGGGACGCGAAGGCGCCGATCCTCGTGCATTGCTGGGCCGGCGTGAGCCGCTCCATGGCGTCTGCATTCACCCTGCTTTGCGACAGGCTCCGTCCGGGCATGGAACACGAAATCGCCCAGGCGATGCGCGCGCGTGCGCCACATGCGTTTCCCAATCCGCTGATCGTGCGCCACGCCGACACGGCACTCGGCCGTGAGGGGCGCATGATCGCAGCAGCCCAATCGATCGGTCGCGGCATGATCGTGAGCGTGGGCGAATGCGTGGAATTTCCCCTCGATCCGGACTTGCTGTGAGCCGCGTAGCGCAAAAAGACGTCGTTCGCATCGGCCTTTCCGCGGCTATTGTCGCGGTTGCCGATGAACAGCCCCGCGCGCTCGTCGTGCATCACCCCAATTCCGTCGATGCCCTGCCCTTCGGCCAGTTCGATCCGCTCGGCCATCGCACGCTGGAAAGCGGTTTGCGCAGTTGGGTGAACGAGCAGACCGAGACCAGGCTCGGTTATGTCGAGCAACTCTACACATTCGGCGATCGCGGGCGCCACCAGATCGAGTCTGGCGAAGCGCGCACGGTATCCGTAGGCTATTTGGCGCTGACCCGTGCCAGCGGCGAGCCCAAGGCGACGGACACGCAATGGCGAAGCTGGTATCTGTATTTTCCGTGGGAAGACTGGCGGAGCGCGCGCCCCGAAATCCTCGACACCGCCATCGTTCCCGCGCTCAAGAATTTTGCCAAGCGGGCAAGCGGCGCGGAAGCAGAATTGCGCCGCGAGCGCGCGCGGCTTGCTTTCGGCTTCGATGGACCCAGCTGGGACGAAGAGAAGGTCCTGGAGCGTTACGAGTTGCTCTACGAGGCCGGTCTCGTCGATGAAACCCGGCGCGATGGACGCGCTGTCGGCGAGGCGACGCAACAGACCTTCGGCGTGGGCATGATGTTCGATCACCGCAGAATTCTTGCGACGGCGATCGCGCGGCTGCGCGGCAAGATGAAATACCGCCCTGTCGTCTTCGAGTTGATGCCGCCGCAGTTTACGCTTCTGGAGCTTCAACGCACGGTGGAGGCGATTTCCGGCGTACGCCTGCACAAGCAGAATTTCCGCCGCCTGGTCGAGGATCAAGGGCTCGTCGAGCGCACCGGCAAGATGGCTCGCGCAGCGCGCGGGCGCCCTGCCGAATTGTTTCGCTTTCGCCATGAAGTCATCAGCGAGCGCCCTGCACCAGGGGTTCGCATGGGCGGCCGCCGCCTCTAGATTCCTCGATTGTCGCGCGATCTTGCGCCGAACCGGTGTCCACGTCGGCGAACCGCGCTCTAAAAGCAAAACGCCGCGCTCACGCGCGGCGTTTGCCTGGATACGTCAATTGTCTTTAGTACACATAGCCTGCGGGCGAGAAGTTTGTGCCCCATTGCTCGACACCGCCGCGCTGACGCTCGACCAGCGGCGCCGGACCGAAGCCATCGGTATAGAGCTTCAGTCCCAACAGGAACGAATTGGCGTGACCGAGGCCGCCGACCTGGGAATGCTCATAACCGCCCCAGAGCGAGACCGGCAGACGCGAAGACACCAACCACTCCAGCCTACCGCCCCAATCGTTCTCATTCCCGGCCGAGTTGAGATGGTAGTAGTCGTAGGTGCCGCTGAAGGCGATGTTTCGCCAGAGATAGACGATGCCTTCGACGCCGACATTGCCGCCATCCAGGCCGCCATCGCCGCTGAAGCCGCCGCCTTTGAGGCCAAGCGTGAACATCGGGCCGGCATAGAGCTCGCCGAATCCACCATAATTGGTGGCATGGCCGGTGAGCTGCCCGCTTTCAGACTGATATCCGGCCGTGGCGCCGACGCGCGCCCAATGGCCGCTCCAGTACACCGCACCGCCGGCATTCCAGTCGTTCCAGTTTCCGCCGAGATCATGATCGTTGAAGTCATGCCAGCCGCCTTCGCCCTGTATCGCCAGGTTGGACCAGCCGAGATTGAGGGCGCCGGCGCCGTCGAACCCCCAGTCGTTGGCATGGCCGGCACCGCTCAAGTCGCTGCTGCCATAATCGCCCGACAGCACGCCGTCGAAATTGCCCAACGGTTGCGCCAAGGTTGGCATCGCGCAAAAGCCTGCGACACTGAGAATCCCGAAAAATTTGACAACGCTATGCACATCAACCTCCGTGACGAGGAAGTCCCTCGCAAATCGATACGCCCTTCCCCGCGCGGCTTAGATAACGCGCTGAAATTGCTCTGCCATTGGGTTAGGCCTTACAGGAAGCCACAACGCGGCGCGTTGTGTTCAAACTGCCACATTGGGCCGCGAACATGGACAGGCGATTGCCGGGTTTTCACGGCCTAATCGCCTCTGAAGAGGGTCCACAGTGGATCGGGAATGCCTTGACCGAATTATGCTTAGGAGTAGCATAATGACGGACCCCGGCCATTGAAGGCCGGTTATTTCGTCCTACATATATACTCAAATAGAGTATTAAGGAGACGAGGATGAAACCGCTAGAGTTCACACCGCAAGTCGCAAGCGCGACGCGCGATCTCTACGCCCGGGTTTCGCACGTCGTGCCGCAAATCGAGTGGGCGGTGCATGCGCCGTATATCGACGCGATCAACAAGCTGAAGAAGCAGAAGAACGCTGTCATCCTCGGCCACAATTACATGACGCCGGAGATTTTCCATTGCGTCTCCGATTTCGCGGGTGACTCGCTGCAGCTCGCGCGCGAAGCTGCGAAGACCGACGCGAAAGTGATCGTGCAGGCGGGCGTTCACTTCATGGCGGAGACGTCGAAGATTCTTTCGCCGGACAAGACGGTGCTCATTCCCGACCTGCGCGCGGGTTGCTCTCTCGCCGCTTCAATAACCGGCGCGGACGTGCGCCTGCTCAAGCAGAAATATCCCGGCCTGCCGATCGTGACCTATGTGAACACCTCCGCCGACGTGAAAGCGGAGAGCGATGTGTGCTGCACATCGTCCAACGCCGTCGCCGTGGTGGAAGACATAGCCCGCGAATGGGGCGTCGATACCGTCATCATGATCCCGGACGAATATCTGGCGCAGAACGTCGCCAAGCAGACTCCCGTGAAGATCATTACCTGGAAGGGCCATTGCGAAGTGCATGAGCGCTTCACGGCCGAAGACATCCGCGGCTACCGCGCGTCAAACCCCGGCGTGATCGTGCTGGCGCATCCCGAGTGCCCGCCGGAAGTCGTCGCCGAAGCGGACTTCGCCGGTTCGACCTCCGCGATGGCGGGCTATGTCGGCAAGCATCATCCCAAACGCGTGGTGATGATCACCGAATGCTCGATGAGCGACAATGTCGCCGCCGATTACCCGGACGTGGAGTTCGTGCGCCCGTGCAATCTCTGCCCGCATATGAAGCGCATCACGCTGGAAGGCATCCTGCACTCTCTGGAAACAATGACGCATGAGGTGATCGTCGATCCCGAGATTGCGGCGCGAGCGAAAGAGTCCGTCATGCGGATGCTTGCCGTGCAGATGCCGCAGCAGCGCGTGGCAGCGTAAGCGCGATGCGCCGCATCGACAACGTCATCGAAGCCAAAGGCGCGCTTATCCTCGGCGCGGGGCT
>DASXFK010000022.1:0-10835 GCA_036489635.1 Rhizomicrobium sp.
CTAACGGTCGATCTGGGTGGCGTCTCCGTGAAGATATCTCAGGTCGGCAGAGGCCACACCAAGGGCGATACGATTGCGTGGCTGGCGGACGACAAGATTCTCTTCGCCGGCGATCTGGTGGAATTTGGCGCGACGCCATACACCGGCGATGCCTATCTTCGCGACTGGCCGCAAACGCTGGCAAACCTGCAAAGACTGAAACCGGAAAAGCTCGTTCCGGGGCGCGGTGCCGCAACCTTCAGCGCGGCGGAATCCCAGAAAGCCATCGCGGCGACACTCGCCTTCGTTTCCGACCTCTACGACTTCACCAAGGAGGCCAGCGCCGGCGGTCGAAGCCTCAATGAGGTCTACCAGAAAGTTTATCCGCAGATGAATGCGAAATACGGGCATCTAGTGATCTTCGAACACTGCATGCCATTTGACATCTCGCGCGCCTATGACGAGGCGAACGGCATTGAGCATCCGCGGATATGGACCGCGGAACGCGACAAGCAGATGTGGAGCGAACTCAGTCTGGAAAGCTGAATGGAACCGCCATGAAACGCGAACGCGTGCCGGCGGTGATCGTGGGTGCGGGGATGGTGGGATTGACCCTCGCCATTGATCTCGCGAGGCAACGCGTGCCGGTGGTGGTTCTGGAGAAGGCACACGAAATCGCGCAAGGCTCGCGGTCCATTTGTCAGGCGAAAAGGTCGCTGGAAATCTGGGACCGGCTCGGCGCGGGCGAAGCGATCCGCGACCGCGGCTGCACCTGGAAACGCGGACGCATTTTCCACGGCGTGCGGGAACTGTTTTATTTCGATCTTCTGCCGCAGCCGGATCACAAAATGCCGGCCTTCGTGAATCTCCAGCAACCGATCCTGGAAGAAATCTTGCGGCGGCGGTTGCGCGACGTCGGCGGCGAAATCCGCCTGGGACACGAACTCGTCAGCATTCAGCAACGCGGCGATATCGCAAGCGCAGCGGTCCACGCTACCGATGGCGAGTACGGCATCGATGCCGATTGGCTGATTTCCTGCGAAGGCGTTCATTCCACGGTGCGGCGCGCGCTGAACCTTCCGTTCGCGGGAGAAATCTTCGAAGACAAGTTTCTGATCTGCGACGTGAAGATGAAAGCGCCCTTCCCCGCCGAACGTTGGTTCTGGTTCGAGCCGACCTTTCATCCAGGACAAACCGCGTTGCTGCATCGCCAAGCCGACGATGTCTGGCGAATTGACATGCAACTCGGCGCGGATGTGGATGCCGAGGCGGAGAGAGACCCCGCGCGTGCGCGACCGCGTCTCGAAGCCATGCTCGGTCACAGCGATTTCGAGTTCGAATGGATTTCGATCTACACGTTCCAGTGCCGCACCCTGCAATCCTATGTTCATGGTCAAGTGATTTTCGCGGGCGACAGCGCGCATCAGGTTTCGCCATTCGGCGCGCGCGGCGGCAACGGCGGCGTTCAAGACGCGGATAATCTTGGCTGGAAACTGGCCCGCGTGGTGGCCGGCCGGGCCAGCGCTGACTTGCTGCAGAGCTACGATAGCGAGCGCCTTGCGGCGGCGCGGGAGAATATCCTGCAATCGACGCGGACAACGAATTTCATGTCGCCCCGGACTGTGGCCTCCAGAATATTGCGCGATCAGACTCTGGCGCTGGCGGCGCAGGCCCCGTTTGCGCGCGCGCTGGTCAATGGCGGCCGCCTCTCAACGCCGGCGGTCATGACCGCATCGCCGCTCAATACGCCGGATGACGATGCGTGGGATACGAGCATCGCGCCAGGCTCAGCCGCCGCCGATGCACCTTTGCGGACATCGCGCGGGGATGGCTATCTCAGCGAAATGCTCGGCGACCGATTTGTTGTGCTGGCAAACAGCGATGCGCCTTTGCCTCCAAATATGGTCGTCCACGGCGAAACCGTCGATGTCCTGCAATTCGGGCGCGATTTGCACGACAGCTTGGGTCTGGTCGAATCCCGATACGATCTCAAAGCAGGGTCGGCGGTGCTGTTCAGGCCGGATCAGCACATTGTTATGCGTGCGCGCCGCTTCGATCCGGCGAAGATCGCGGATAGTGTCGCCAAAGCGTTGGCCCTGCGGCAGTATCGCTCGTCATGACCTTGAAGCTGGACATCCAGATAGACGATCCCGACGCTTTCTACGCGGCATTGGCCACAGCGCTCGACCGCGCCGAAGATCCCGCGGCCCTTCTGTCGCGGCTTGCGCTCATTCTTGCCAACCAGATCGGCGATGCCGCGACGCTCGAAGCAGCGATCAAGCTCGCAGCCAGCGAGCGAACAAAGACTTAGGTCACGTCAGCAGCAATCGCGTCAGTTCATTTCCGCCGGAGATGCCGAGGCGCTCGTAGGCGCGGCGGCGATGCGTTACAACGCTGGATGTCTTGATCCCCAGTTCGAGCGCAATGCCATGGGCCGTCATGCCGATGGCGGTCAGCGAACATACCACGCGCTGTCGGGGAGTTAGCTTCACGGACAGCATGGAGACGCGCCGTTCCGCACGCTCAATCAGCGCCGCTCTGGACGGCGCCCCCGCGCCGGAAACGGAAAGAAGAAACCGATGTTTGGCGAGGAGCGGAAACAGCAAGCGCCCGCACTGGCCCACGGCGTCCATGTCCTTGGCATCGAGCGGCCCCACATCGGCCGAACGGAAAAAGCTCGCCACGATCCAATGCGACGACCGGCGACGCCAAAGCGAAACCTTTTCGGAGAAATTCGGACGCTCGTAACAGACCGCGCGATAGTGGCGATCGGGGATCTGATCTGTCGCCACGCGCATCGCTTGGCCGCCAGCCTCGTCACCGTCAAGCCGACGGTTTATCGGATCGAGCCGGTGAAAATGAGAACAATACACGTCGGCGCGCTCCTCCGCGCAATGACTGCTCCCGGAAGAAAGAACCGGGAATGGCGAACCGGAAAAATCAAGAGGCCGCTCGAAAACGAAGATCTCGTCAACGCGCAGATTGTCCGCGAGCCAGCCGAATAGCGCGGACGCTAACCTTGGCGTTCCGAGAGAGTCCAGAACGGCCGGCAGGTGATCGTGAACGTCCGTTTGCGCCCAATAGGAATTCAGCATGACATCACCCTCGGATTTTCGGGCAAGAGAAGGGCATCGGGCGGGCGTTGCGAATTTCGGCCTCCGCCTGTCCTCAACAATGCGGACAGACAGCGCGCCGAAAACGCGCGAGCATGCGTAGTGGCGCATCGCGCCGCTCGGGAAAATTCATGCGCAAATCCGTTAGAGCCGACATCAGCGCGAACCAAACCGGCGCATCCGCGGCCGCATTTTCGCCGGGCTATCGGCGGTGGCTTCTTTTCGTCATCTTGCTGCTGAACGCGCTCAATATGGCGGACCGGCAGGGGCTTGCCGTGATCGCGCCGGCGATCAAGCGCGACCTCATGTTGAGCGATACGCAGCTTGGTTTGCTCATCGGGCTCGGCTTCGCGATCTTCTTCGCGCTGGTGGCGCTGCCAATCGCGCGCCTGGCCGAACACAAGAGCCGAACCAAGATCATCGCCGCCGCGGTTGCCGTTTTCGGAATCGTCATCGCGCTTTGCGGCACGGCGCGCGTTTTCTGGCAATTCTTTCTTTTCCGCATCGGCGTGGGAGTCGGAGACGCAGGCTTCGGGCCTCCGGTGGCGTCGCTGATCGCGGACCACTATCCGCTGCAGAAACGTGCCTCTGCGATGGCGGCCATCTGGTTCGGCGCACCGATTGGTTCCGTCGTCGGTGCGATCGCCAGCGGCTGGCTGGCGCAGAATTGGGGATGGCGCTGGTGGTTTTTCGCGCTTAGCGTGCCCGCCCTCGTCCTCGCATTCATTTGTTTCTTCACCCTTCGCGAACCGCCACGCGGAATGTCCGATCCGGTGACAAGTTCCGCGCGAGAGCCGCCGACAATTTCGAAAGTGCTGCGCTTTCTCTGGAGCAAGCGATCCTTTCGCCAAATCCTGATCGGGGCGGGTCTCGGCGCTATTGCGATGAACGGATTGGGCAGCTTCCTGGCGCGCTACCTCGTAGCCATGTTCAGCATGGGTTTCGCACAAGCCGGCCTGATCGTCGGCAGCCTCAGCGCGGTCGCGATGACCTGCGCCCTCGTGCTGGGCGGCATGGGGCTGGATCGGGCCGCGAAATCCGACCGGCGCTGGTATGTTTGGGGACCGGCGATCAGTTTGCTTGCCGCCACGCCGCTCCTGATCGCGGGCGTCGCGCAAACCACCGTCATGCTCAGCGTCATCGTACTGCTGTTCGGCGAAATCGCATTGTTCGTCTATTGGACGCCGACGCTGGCGATGGCGCAGAACATGGTAGGCGCGAACATGCGCGCCTCTTCTGCGTTCGTCGTCTCGATCGTTCTCAACTTGTTCGGCGCCGGGCTCGGCGCACCACTGGTGGGTTCGTTGAGCGATGCCTTCGCGCAGATGTCCTTCGGCGCGCGCGATTTCGCCTTGCAATGCCCCGGCGGAGTTGCACCGCCGCAAGCCGGGATCGCCGCAGCGCATGCCTGTCTGAATGCCTCGGCGGCGGGCGTGCAGCACGCGATCATGGCGATATCGATGCTGCTGGCGTGGGGCGGAATCCATTATCTTCTCGCCGCTCGAAGGCTCCGGACCGATCTCGACACCCATTATCGCGGCGGATCCATCGACGCCGCGCTGCCCACTATCGGATGAACGGGCCGGACGGATGCGCGCGCGGATAGTTGCGCACGAAGTTCAGATAGCGACCAAGCGTCGTGTCACCCTTGGTGAGCGCGCCCGGATAATAATGGATGGAATTCAGGATCGCGGCATCCTCGTCATCGATCGTTCGGCGCATGAGTTGCACACAGATGTCGAAGCGTTCTTGCTGAAGGCGTTCGGCGTCCGGGCCGGTTTCCTTGCGCAGCAACTGGATCACGAAGGCTTCGCACCGGCCGGGCCGCGGCATGCCAAACCCGGAAATAACACCAAGCCAGAAATCCCCATAGGGGCCCTGCTGCTGAAACAATGTCGTTCCGCGGATGCTGACCTCCCACTCGATCGGCACCCCGCCCTGATGCTCCGCCAGGATCGGATAGCGAAAGCCCCACTCGTCCCACGTCACCAGATTGTGCGGGTCCTCGCTCTTGAACTGCGCGCCATGCACCACTTTGACATGCTGCATGTCCGGCGTGTTGGCGGCAACGACCCAGGGATCGCAGGCGAGCGCGGGATAGCGGAAGACGCGGTATTCCAGATCTTCATCCGGATGCTGGAAATCGGGGAGCGGCCAAAGCGGTGTTTCGCCATTATGCGCCCAGATCACGCCCCAGCGTTCCGTAACCGGAAATTTGTAGAGTTGCGCCCAGGCGGGTGGCGGATCGCCGATGCCGGTTTTGACACAGGTACCCGCTTTGTCGAACTCCCATTTGTGGAAGGCGCATTGAATGCGGTTGCCGATGACGCGGCCGACGGACAGATCGGCGCCGACATGCGGGCAGAACGCGCTCATCACGCGCGCCACGCCATCTTCTCCGCGATAGACGACAACGCGGCCGTCGAGAAAATTCTCGCCGCGAATCTTGCCTGTCTCCACTTCGCTCGACATGCAGATGGGATACCAGCCTTGCGAAAAGACGCCGCCCTCGCCCTCGGCCGGCATCGGGCTGCCGTGCCGCTTGGTCGGGTTGTTGTCCGGCATCTCAACGTTGGCTGATTTTGTCATTCCCATCGGTCCTTTTCTGAAGCAGTTCGTCGGTAGACGATTTTCAGCGCTTAGAAATTCACGTTGAAACGCACGCCATATTCGCGCGGGCGGCCATAGGTGACGTCCGCCGTTCCCACGCTGTCGATACCGGACAGGCCATTGGCGATGTAGCGTTTGTTGGTCAGGTTCGTTCCGAACAGGACGAGATTCCAATCCGCGCCTTTTGGCTGGAACGTCGCGTTCGCGGAGAGCAACCCGAAACCGTTCTGAACCAGGATCGCATCGTCTGTCGCCGTGTTGTCGACACGCGAGCGAAAAGAGTAGTCCGCACGCAGGGTGAGCGCGCCCCAGGGAATGCCGAAGGTGTAATCGGACCCGAATGACAGCGTCCAACGCGGCGTCTTTGGCAGGGTGCTGTTCAAGGCGATCCCACTCACCGTGGGATCGAGCTGGATATAAGCGGCGTCGAGATAGCCGGCGCTGAAGTCGATATTCCAGCCGTCGGCGGGAACCGCGATGGATTCCAGCTCGAAGCCTTGGATTCGCGCCTTGCCCGCATTTTGCACGATCGCGGCGACGCTGCCAGTGGGATCGGTGGTCAGCGTCGTCAACTGAAGATTCGAATAGTCGCTGTAGAACAACGTGCCATTCACGAGAGCATGCTTGTCGAGCCATTCCGTCTTGAAGCCGGCTTCGTAGGTCCAGACATATTCCGGATTGAAGGGCTGTTCAGCGATGAACTCGGTGCTCGCCCGGCCATTGAAGCCACCGGCCTTGAAGCCGCGCGAGGCCGACGCATACGTCATGATGTCCGGTGTCCACTGATATTGAAGCTCGAATTGCGGCGTCAGCGCGTTCCAGTTGTCGGACTCGGCGACGTCGAAGCTGGTCACCCCGGCAGACAGATGCACGAGACTTTCGCTCAGATGCTTGAGGTCGTAGGTGTAACGCAGGCCGGCCGATGCCGTCAGCTGGCTGGTGATCTTGAACTCGCCATGTGCATAGGCGGCATAAGTCTGATCGTTGATCGCGGTGTCGATCAGTTCGTCGAGATCGAGAGCGACATTCGCGGGATTGCCCTTGCCGCCAAGGCCCGGAATGACGCCCGGCGGCAACATTTCAAGCGCATCGTAAAGACCGGGTGCCAGGTCGAGATTGTAGGCGTCGTGTCCGCCTTCCCCGAAATACGCGCCGCCGAAGACATAGTTGAAGCGATCCCCGAAAGCCGTGCCCGTCGCCTGGAGTTCCTCGCCAAGTTGATGATCCTTGTCCGCGACCGTCTGATTGAGATAGTCGAGCGCGGAATGATCGGTGTCGATTCCGAACGCGGCGGTCTGATCGCGATAGGACGTAATCGATTTGAGCGTGAGATCGTTCAGGTGCCAGGTGGCGGTGACGGCTGTGCCCCACACTGTGAGATCGCTGTAGTCCGGCCCGGTTCCGTAATCGTAATTGGGATTGGGTGACACCGACGCCTCCGTGTAGGGGCCGCCGACGGACGGTCCGACAAGCGCGTTCCACAGAGCCAACACCGGCGCGGCGGGATTTATGGCGATGGCGGTGTCGGCAATGGCATGCTCGTGGCGCCGCGTATAATCGCCCGTGATCCGCAGATCGAATTGCGAGTCCGGCGTCCACAGCACCTGGGCGCGACCGCCGATCATGTCGATATTGCCCTCGGTGGCGCCGTCGGACACGCGCTTCACATAGCCGTCTTCGTTGCGCGTGATCAGCGAGAGGCTCGACAGAAGCTTGTCCCCGGCCAGCGGGATATTGACGGTGCCGGAGAAGTCATAACGCCCGTAATTGCCGACCGTCGCAGACGCCTCGCCGCCGAAATCCGGGGTCGGCTCTTTCGTCGTGATATTGATGGCGCCGCCGACACTGTTCTGGCCGAAGAGCGTGCCCTGCGGCCCTTTCAGCACATCGATCTGCTGGACATCGATCAGATCCATGAGCGAACCGATCGATCGCGGCAGATAAACGCCGTCGATGTAGATGCCGACGCCCGGTTCGGTGGTGAACAGGAAGTCCGACTGCCCGATGCCGCGGATGAATATCTGCGCTGTGTCGCTGCTCCCGGTGTTGCCGGTGCCTTGATCGAAGACGAGATTGGGCGTGTACGGCGCAATATTGGACAGATTGGTGATGTTGCGCGCCCGCAGATCCTCGCTCGTGAACGAGGTTATCGAGATGGGAGTTTGCTGAAGCGGCTCCACATGTTTGCGCGCCGTTACTTCTACTGTTTCGATGGCACTGGAAGATGCGTCTTGCGCGTGAACCATTCCACTCGACATTCCAAGAACCGCGACCCCTGCCAACATGGCAGACCTGCGCGTGGCCGATGCTTTCCAATGATTCATGACAATTCCCCCACTCGAATTAGAATGTTACCGCCATGAATATATTTTTGCAATACTAGTTATAATATTACATTTTTGGACGCTTGGGCCCAACCCGTTTGCCCTTTTCTGGTATGGCCGACGGGCTGTACCAGGGCTCAAAAAGCAGCCGCGCGCGCCGGTACATGACGGTTTCCATCTGGGTTAGAGATACTCGGCCCTTGTTCTGGACGTAGTACTCGAGATGGGTGGCCATGAGATTTTCGAGGACAAACGTCACGTCGTCGAGATTCAGATCCTTTCTTATGCTGCCCCTGTACTTCAGAACGTCGAGCAACGAGCGAATCTTGCGGATTGTGAGCGTCTGCGCTTCCGACAGCATGAGTTCGATATAGCGGTCGCTCTCCGCCTGCGCACGATCGAATGCCAGAACCAAGTTTGGTGTCTGCCAGTCCTTTGTAAACCTTAGGGCTTGGAACAAGGCGATCATGGCTTCCACAGGGTCCGCCGGCGGCCTTTGGATGACTTCGTCGGCCCGCGCGCTCAATTCGACCACAAGCGGTTCGGCGAGTTCGCGGATGATGCCGCCCTTGGAGCCGAAGTAGGTATATATCGTGCCGATGCTGACTTCCGCTGCGTCAGCGATTTCCGAGAGACTTGTTTTGGCATAGCCGTTTTCCCGGAACAGGCGCTCCGCGACGCCCAAAATCTTGGCGCGCCGGCGATCCTTCATTTTTGTTCGTAAGCCCATGCATTTGCCTCTCGTTTCCTCATCCGCCACAAATTCTGTAATTCATTTATAGAAGTTATATTTTTAGAGTTTATTGACTCGTGTTACTGATTTGCTCAATATCATAATCCATTATCGGCTGGGGATAGACCAAAATGGCGCAAGTGGAACAGGCAATTCACATTTTTCCTGATATCGAAAAGGCGCTTGGCTTCTCTGCCGCCATAAAAGCGAATGGCACGCTCTACATGTCCGGCATGATCGCGATCGACGCGGGCATGAAGATCGTCGGCGTTGGCGATATGTACACCCAGGTCAAGACAATCTACGCGACTCTGAGCCACGCCCTGGCCGAACAGGGCCTTTCGCTCAAGAACGTTCTGAAAGAGACCGTCTTCGTCACCGATTTGGCGGCCATGGAGACGGGACGCAAGGCGCGGCAGGAAGCTTATGCAGCCGCCCAGGCCTACCCGCCGGCCTCCACGATGGTGGAGGTGAAAGCGCTCTTCACCCCGGAAGTCATGGTCGAGATCGAGATCATCGCGCAAACCTGAGCGCCGCCGCAGGGCGGTCGCGCCGCGAACAGAATTTTCGAACGGATACAGGAGGAAACACAAAATGTCGCAAGCCAAGGCCGTAGCGTCGCCGAGCCGGCAAAAACTGCACGGATCCATCATGCTCAATGTGAACAACATCCCCTGGCTTCCATTTCCATTGGAAGGAACCTCGTTCAAGCCGCTGCATATCGACGACGATCAGGGCAAGGCGACGATCCTGCTTCGCGTCCCTGCGGGCCAGCATGCGGAGGTCCATCGTCATCTCGCGGCCGTCGAGGTCTATGTCGTGCAAGGCGGATTCACTTATGAAGGCGAAGGCAGCGTCGCGGCCGGTGATTACGTCTACGAACCGGGCGGTATGGTGCATGAGCCCGTGGCCGATAGCGGAGGAGACGATCTCGTCATGTTCGTGGTCTCGCAGGGCCCGATCGTTGGCGTGAACGCTGACGGCTCGCCGGGAGGCATCATCGACAACAACCTGATTTACGAACTGGCGCGCCAGGGAGGCGCCCACGGACATCTTCACCGCAGCCTATGAATACCGACGCAAACCTGCGGCGCGTGCCCGGCGACGGCCGGCGCGCGTTCGTCACAGGCGGAAGCGGATTTGTCGGTTCGAACCTGATCTCAGAGCTGGTGCGTGGCGGCTGGCAAGTCTCGGCGCTGCATCGCGCGGACGCGCAAGCCGTACCCCTCGCCGCATTGGGTGCCGCGCCCGTGCGCGGCGACATCACCGTGCCGGACTCGGTTCTTGCCGCGATGCCCGACGTACCGAACGCGGTGTTTCACGTCGCGGGCGATACGAGCCTGTGGTCTCGCCGAAACGCGCAGCAGGATGCGATCAACATCGGCGGCACCCGCGCGGTCGTCGATGCGGCGCTTGCGCGTCACGCTGGACGCTTCGTTCACACATCCACCTGCTCCGCTTACGGGCGCACCGGAAGAGCGCTGACCGAGGACGCGGCCTCCGTCGCCTCATACTCCACAGTCAATTACGAAAGATCGAAATGGCAAGCCGAACGCGAGGTGCGGCGCGGCATTCTCGCCGGCCTGAACGCCGTCATCGTCAATCCCTTCGCGATCCTGGGTCCGGGCGACAGGCATGGCTGGGCCAGGTTGTTCATACAGATACGCAACGGGGAATTCAAAATGGCCCCGCCGGGATTTCTGACGGTCAACCACGTCCGCGAAGTGGTGCGCGCCCACATTGCCGCCGTGGACTGCGGCAGATGCGGCGAGAACTATCTACTTGGCGGCGCGGAAATCTCGCTGGCGGGTCTGGCGATCGTGATGGCGAAAGCGATGGGCCTGGAAATTCGCCCCAGAATCGCGCCCGTTGCGCTGTTGCGAACCGTTGCCGCCATCGGGTTGTTGACGAGCACGCTCACCGGCAAAGAACCGGCTTTGACGCCCGAAGCCGTGGCTTTGTTGAGCGCAGACATGCGTTGCGCGTCCGACAAAGCCGACAGGGAGCTGGGTTATCACCGCATTCCGGTCGAGGAATGCGTTGACGATGCGTACCGCTGGCTGAGCGAGAACCTCC
>DASXFK010000035.1:0-17154 GCA_036489635.1 Rhizomicrobium sp.
CAGGGACGCGCTGGATTGACATCCGCTGCGCGCGATCCGCGCGCCGGATTCGGCAAACGGGCTACGGTTCGCCGAGGCCGGCATGCAGCAGGCGCAACGCTTCTGCGCGGCTGGTTGTGATCGGCAGACAGATCGGCTGCAACTCGGGCTTCGCGCGCGGCGCCAACAGGTGCATCGCATTGCCGTTTCGCACCGCGAACGTGCCCGCGTAGTTCAGGTCCCAGGCAAAATACTTCGCCTGTTGCAGAGCATTCACGAAAGACAGCCGGCCTTCGGCGCCGAGCGGCCCGTGCCATGTCTCCAGCGCCCGGAGCTGCGCCCACACAGCTTGCTCGCGTGCTTCGTAATCGTCGTAGCGGCTGAAGAGTTCGTAGAGTTGGGCGAAGCCTTCCTGTTCCGCGAATGGGAAGAGGCTGTTGCGCCCGCTTGCTGTCGCGGCCTGCCAGCGTCCACGGAAGAACGGCCAGTTTGGCGGCCGCCCGATCCAGTTCGGTTGCTGCCGCAAAGCGCCATCGCCCGCCGCGCCGAGGAGGCTGGAAATCTCATCCAGCCGCCGCTCGATGCAGTTTTGCACGTCGAGCCGGTCACGGATGGCGGACAGGTTGAGCGCGGCTTCATCGCGAACATTCGCGCGCGCCTCCGCCGCTTCGTTTCGCTCGTGAATCGTCTGCACGAATTGTTCGAACGCGAGCGCGATCAGCACGCCCAGCACAATGATGCCGACCTCGCCGAAGAACGCGCGCCAACCATGCATCGGCTTCGGCAGATGAACGTGCATGCGATGGCTCCGCTCAGCCCAGCGACGGCAGATCGAGATGGTGTTCGCGGGCGCAATCGATGGCGATGTCGTAACCGGCATCGGCGTGGCGCATGACGCCGCTGGCGGGGTCGTTCCAGAGGACGCGGGCGATGCGTTTGGCCGCCGCGTCGGTGCCATCCGCCACGATCACCATGCCGGCGTGTTGCGAATAGCCGATGCCGACGCCGCCGCCATGATGGATCGATACCCATGTCGCGCCCGACGCGCAGTTCAGCAGCGCGTTGAGCAGCGGCCAGTCTGAGATCGCGTCCGAGCCGTCCATCATGGATTCGGTTTCGCGGTTGGGCGAGGCGACGGAGCCGCTGTCCAGGTGATCGCGGCCGATCGCCACCGGCGCCTTCAATTCGCCGCGCGCGACCATCTCGTTGAATGCCAAGCCTGCGCGGTCGCGATCGCCCAACCCGATCCAGCAGATGCGCGCAGGCAAGCCCTGGAACTTGATGCGCTGGCGCGCCATGTCGAGCCAGTTGTGCAGATGCTTGTTTGCCGGGAACAGCTCTTTCATCCTGGCATCGGTCTTGTAGATGTCCTCCGGATCGCCCGAGAGCGCCGCCCAGCGGAACGGGCCGATGCCGCGGCAGAAGAGGGGGCGGATATAGGCCGGAACGAAGCCGGGAAAATCGAACGCGTCTTTCACGCCGTCTTCGAACGCCATCTGGCGGATGTTGTTGCCGTAATCGAAAACGGGGATTCCCATTTTGTGGAACGCCAGCATCGCGCGCACATGCACCGCCATGCTGTCTTTCGCCGCGCGTTCGACAGCTTTGGGATCGCTCTCGCGCTTGGACTGCCATTCGGCCAGCGTCCAACCCGCGGGTAGATAGCCGTTTACCGGATCGTGCGCGGAGGTTTGATCGGTCACCGCGTCCGGTTTGATGCCGCGCTTGACCATCTCCGGCAGAATCTCCGCCGCGTTGCCGAGCAAGCCGACGGAGATCGCGCGCTTCTCGCTGGTGGCGCGGGCAATCATCGCCAGCGCGTCGTTCAGATCTTTCGCCTGGTGATCGAGATATTTCGTCTTGAGCCGCATTTCAATGCGCGACGGCTGGCACTCGATGGCCAGCATCGAGGCGCCCGCCATCACAGCGGCCAGCGGCTGCGCGCCGCCCATGCCGCCGAGGCCGGCGGTGAGAATCCATTTGCCGGTGAGATCGCCGCCGAAGTGCTTTCGGCCCATCTCGGCGAAGGTTTCGTAAGTGCCCTGAACGATGCCCTGGCTGCCGATATAAATCCACGATCCAGCCGTCATCTGGCCGTACATCATAAGGCCTTTGCGATCGAGTTCGTGGAATTTGTCCCATGTCGCCCAATGCGGCACGAGGTTGGAGTTCGCGATGAGCACGCGCGGCGCATCCGTGTGTGTGCGAAAGATGCCCACGGGCTTTCCCGATTGCACCAGCAGCGATTGATCGTCTTCCAGCCGCTTCAGCGCATGCACGATGCGGTCGAACGATTCCCAATCGCGCGCCGCGCGCCCGATGCCGCCATAGACGACGAGTTCTTCGGGGCGCTCCGCCACCTCGGCGTCGAGATTGTTCATCAGCATGCGCATGGGCGCTTCGCTGAGCCAGGATTTGGCGGTGATCTGGGGGCCGCGCGGGCTTGTGATATGGCGGCTGTTGTCGATGCGGGTCATGGAATCTCCTCAGCGCGCATCTTGTCATGGGGCGCAGAAAGAATCGATTCACGCAGAGCCGCGGAGAAGAAAGCTTCTCATGCGCAGGCGCACTGAGGCGCAGAAGAAAGACTTGAGTTCAACCGACTGTTCTTGGGGCGAATTTCCCGCGTGACCGCTCTTCTTCTCCGCGGCGCTGCGCGAATCAACTTTGCTGGACGGTGGCGGGTTGCTGGGCGTTGCGCTCTTCTGCGAAGCCGATGCAGGCTTCCAGGATGTGTTTCAGCACGTCGCGTAGCGCCACCGCCCGTACGGGATTGTAAGCTGGCGGCCAGTTCTTGGGCGAGACTTTTGGGGGCTCGTCCATATAGCCGCGGCAAGCCAGTTCGAGCTGTATGGCATGCACGCCCATTTCGGGATGGCCGTAATGGCGCGTCGTCCAACCGCCCTTGAAGCGCCCGTTGACGACGTGGCTGAAGCGGGACGCATCGCAGATGTCCTCCACCGCGTTCTGCAGGCGCGCGTCGCAGGTGGCCCCGTTGTTGGTGCCGATATTGAAGTTGGGCAATTCGCCGTCGAACAGGCGCGGGATCTTCGAGCGGATGGAATGGGCCTCGAACAGCACCACGTTGCGGTGGCTCATCTCCAGCCGCGCCAGCTCGTCGCCGATGGCGCGGTGATAGGGATCGAAATAGCGCACCCGCCGCGAAACCACCTGCGTGATGTCGGGTTCCTGCCCGCGCTGGTAGAGCGGCTCGCCATCGAATGTGGTCGTCGGACACAGCCCGGTCGTCGCCTGTCCCGGATAAAGCGATTTGCCGGAAGGATCGCGATTGACGTCGATCACAGTGCGCGAAATCGGCGTCACGATCATGGTGGCGCCCATTTGCGGCGCGAAATCGTAGAGGCGGTCGACCCACCAATCGGCATCCTTGCGCGCCAGCCATTGGGAATGCAGCGTGGCTTCGATCTCTTCGGGAATGCGCGCGCCGGCATGCGGCACTGAGACGATGAGCGGCGCCTCGCCGCGCGTGACGATAGGCTCTTCTCTTTGCATGGTCATTGGCCGCTCCAGACGCGCGCATGGAGCGGATTGAACCCCATGCGATACACAAGCTCCGCGGGCTCGGCGATATTCCAGATCGCCAGATCGCAGGCTTTTCCTTCTTCCAATGTTCCGATTTCGCGTTGCAGGCCAAGCGCGCGCGCGCCTTCACGCGTAACGCCCGCGATGCATTCGGCGACGGTGAGGCGAAAGAACGTCGCCGCCATGTTCATGGCGAGCAGCAGCGAAGTGAGCGGCGAGGTGCCGGGATTGCTGTCGGTGGCAAGCGCGATGGGCACCCCGTGTTTGCGCAACAGATCGACCGGCGGTCGCTTCGTCTCGCGCAGGAAATAGAACGCGCCCGGCAATAGCACTGCGACGGTTCCGGCTCTCTTCATCGCGGTGATGCCGGTTTCATCGGTGTGCTCCAGATGATCGGCAGAGAGTGCGCGGTGTTTCGCCGCCAGCGCCGCGCCGCCGGAATCGGAAAGCTGATCGGCGTGCAGCTTCACGCGCAGGCCATGTTTCGTGGCGGCTTCGAAGACGCGCGCGGTTTGCTCCGGGCTGAATGCGATGTTTTCGCAAAAAGCGTCCACGGCATCCGCCAATTTCTCGCGCGCGACGGCGGGGATCATCTCGTTGCAGACAAGAGCGACATATTTGTCCTTGTCGCCATTGGCTTCCGGCGGCAACGCGTGCGCGCCGAGGAACGTCGCGACGACGCGCACCTTGCGTTTCGCGGCGAGGGCCTTCGCGGCGCGCAGCATTTTCAACTCGTCGGCCAGCGAAAGCCCATAACCGGATTTGATCTCGACGGTGCCCGCGCCCTCCGCGAGCAAGGCATCCAGGCGCGGCAGCGCAGTCGCGATCAGTTCCATTTCGCTCGCCGCGCGCGTGGCTTTCACGGTGGCGACGATGCCGCCGCCGGCGCGCGCGATCTGCTCATAGCTCGCGCCCTCGAGCCGCATCTCGAATTCGCGGGCGCGATTGCCCGCGTAGATCAGATGCGTGTGGCAATCGACCAGCGCCGGCGAGATCCAGCGGCCTTCGCAGTCAACACGTTCGGCGGCGTCGAAATACGGTCCCGCCGCGCCGGCATAGAGGATGCGCCCGTCGCGCGCCGCCACCACGCCTTGCTCGACAATGCCGAGCCCGGAACCAGCGAGCGTCGCCAGCCTTGCGTTATGCCATATCCTGTCGCAGCGCATTCAAACCCCGACTTTGCGCCAAACGCTTTTGCCACCTATGTTTGCCGCCATCGTACCTCATTCAAGCGGCGAATGTCGAAATGGCAAGCCTGTGGTTCCAGTCTGCGCTGCTTTCGCAAGGATGGACTGAAAGAGTCCGCTTCAATTTGAACGGCGGTCTAATCGAATTTGTTGAAACTGGCGTCGATCCACAGCCCCCCGACGAGCGCCATGACGTGGCCGTGCCGGGGCTTTGCAACGTCCACAGCCATGCCTTCCAGCGCGGCATGGCGGGACTGGCCGAAACGCGCGGCCCCAAAGGCGACAATTTCTGGACCTGGCGCGAGGTCATGTACCGCTTCCTGGACCGGCTTTCGCCTGACGACATGGAAGCGATTGCGGCGCTCGCCTACATCGAGATGCTGGAGGCCGGTTTCACCCGCGTCGGCGAGTTTCACTATCTGCATCACGATCCGAAGGGCACGGCCTACGCCAATATCGGGGAATTGGCGGAACGCATCGCCGCGGCAACGAAAGAAACCGGGATCGGGCTGACGCTGCTACCGGTGTTCTACGCCCATTCCAATTTCGGCGGCGCCGCGCCGGTATCGGGCCAGCGCCGCTTCATCAACAGCCTCAGCGCGTTCGCCCGGCTGATGCAGCATTGCGCCGCGGTCGTGGCGCGGCTGGACGATGCGAATTTCGGCGTCGCGCCGCATTCCCTGCGCGCGGTCACGGCGGAGGAATTGCACGGCATCGTGCCGTTGGCGCTTGGCGGGCCGGTGCATATCCATGCCGCCGAGCAGACCAAGGAAGTGGACGATTGTCTCGCCTCGACCGGCGCGCGCCCCGTGCAATGGCTGCTCGATCACGCCCATATCGACCGACATTGGTGCCTCGTCCACGCCACTCATATGACGGGCGATGAGACTGTGCGCCTGGCGCAATCGGGCGCGGTGGCGGGGCTGTGCCCGATCACCGAAGCCAATCTGGGCGACGGCATCTTTCCGGCCGTGGAATATCTCGGCCATGACGGGCACATTGGCATCGGGACCGATTCCAATGTGCAGATCGACGCCGCTGGCGAACTGCGCGCTGTGGAATATGCCCAGCGGCTGGCGTGGCGCGCCCGCAACGTGCTGGCCCCGGCCGAAGGCAGCTCGACCGGGCGGGCACTGTTCGACCGGGCGCTTGCAGGCGGAGCCCAGGCGCTGGGGCAGAAGTCCCACGGGCTGCAACAAGGCGCGTCGGCCGACATCGTATCCCTCGACCGTCGCGATCCCACGCTCGCCGGCCGCAAGGGCGATGCGCTGCTGGATAGCTGGATTTTCGCCGGCGCCCGGCCGGATTGCGTCTGGCGATTTGGGCGAAAGCTGGTGGAAAACGGCCGCCACCGCGAGCGCGAAAAGGTTGCCGCCCGTTACCGCACCACGATCCTGCGGTTTCTTGCCTAATCCGTTCGGACCATTGCGCCGAATCGGCGCTTGGTGCGTTATGGCGGCCGGGGAGAGGGGCGCCATTCAGACATGACGAAGTTCCCGCCATGGTGAGGAACATTCAGGTCCACCAGCCGGTGGAGCATCCTGCGACGCTGCGGCTGGAAAAGCGCGGCGCCAGCGCGCGGCTGCTTGTCTCGGGCGACTGGACGATCCCCGAAGTCCCGCGTCTCGATGGTGAGCTGCATCGGCTGGATTTCGGCGGCGCGCGGGATGTGCAGATCGACGGCTCGGGGCTTGTACATCTGGACAGTGCCGGCGCCTGGCTGCTGCTGCGCACCAAGCAGCAGGTCGAAGGCGGGGGCGGCCATGTCACCGGCTTCAGTTACCCGGACCATTACCAGTCGCTGCTCGAAACCATGGAGCGCGACCATACCGCGCCGCCCGTCAGCCATGCGCCGCACAAAGGCTTCGTCGGCCTGTTGGAGCGCACGGGGCAGTCCACCGTGCACGCGCTGCAGCGCGGCTACGAGATGGTGAACTTCCTCGGCCGCATCACGGTCGAGACTTTCGAGGCGATCACCTCGCCGCGCCGCGAATTGCCGTGGCCCGCCTTCATTCATCAGATCGAGGAGACCGGCGTCACCGCGCTGCCCATCGTGGGGCTGCTCGCCTTTCTGCTGGGCATCACGCTCGCCTATCAGGGCGCCGATCAGTTGAAGCGCTTCGGGGCGCAGATTTACACCATCGATTTTCTCGGCGTCGGCTTCCTGCGAGAGCTGGGCGGCCTTGTGACCGCCATCATTATCGCCGGCCGCTCGGGTTCGGCGTTCACCGCGCAGATCGGCTCGATGAAGGTCAACGAAGAGATCGACGCGATGGAGACCATCGGTCTGAACATCGCCGAAGTCTTGTTCCTGCCGCGCGTGCTGGGGCTGGTGATCTCGCTATTTCTGCTCACCTTCTTCGCCGATGTCGTCGGCATCATCGGCGGCATGGTGATGACCTATTTCGATCTCGGCGTGACGATACCCGGATTCATGCGCGAGCTTTCCGGCGCGATCACCGCCAAGACATTGCTCGTAGGCATCATCAAGGCGCCGGTGTTCGCTTTCGTGATCGCGCTGGTCGGTTGTTTCGAAGGCATGAAGGTCGAAGGCAACGCCGAAAGCGTCGGCCGCCAGACCACGCGCTCGGTGGTGGAATCCATCTTCCTCATCATCGCGCTGGACGCGGTTTTCTCCGTCCTCTTTTCGGTGCTGGGCATATGACCCGCACAGCGAAAAGACTCACGCAGAGCCCCAGAGCCGCAGAGAAGATCCTCTCACGCGCAGGTGCGGGGGCTCTGCGTGAATCCGTTCCTTATCTCCGCGTCCCCGCGCCTCCGCGTGAATCTTTGGAGCGCGCAATATGAGCGGCGCCGGCAACAAAAAAGACGTGGTGATCCAGATCCGGGGGCTGGTGAACGGCTTCGGCGGCAAAATCATCCACGATCACATCGATCTGGACGTCTACAAGGGCGAAGTGCTGGGCGTCGTCGGCGGCTCGGGCGCGGGCAAATCGGTGCTGCTGCATTCCATCCTCGGATTGAACCGGCCGCTGTCCGGCAGCATCAAGGTGTTTGGCCAGGAGACCGCCGACATCTCAGCCGAAGAGCAGCGCGGGCTGCAATTGCGCTGGGGCGTGCTGTTCCAGGAAGGCGCGCTGTTCTCGTCGCAGACCGTGGCGCAGAACATCCAGGTGCCGATGCGCCGCTGGACCAACATGAGCCAGCAATTGATGAACGAGCTGGCGGCGATGAAGTTGTCGCTGGTCGGCCTGCCGGAAGACGCGGCGAAGAAATATCCGTCCGAGCTTTCCGGCGGCATGAAGAAACGCGCCGGCCTGGCGCGGGCCTTGTCGCTCGATCCCGAATTGCTATTTCTCGACGAGCCCACGGCGGGGCTCGATCCGATTTCGGCGGCGCAGTTCGACGAGCTGATCCACAGCCTGCAGCAGAGCCTGGGGCTCACTGTCTTCATGGTCACGCACGACATCGACACCTTGCGCGCCACCACCGACCGCATCGCGGTCTTGGTCGACAAGAAGATCAAGGTCGGCACGATCAAAGAGCTGATGAAAGATACCAATCCCTGGATTCACGAATACTTCTCGGGTCCGCGCGGACGCGCGGCGCTGGAAGCCTGAGGAGCTAAGGAGAAGGCGATGGAGACAAAAGCCAATTACGTCGCGGTGGGCGCGTTCGTGCTGGTCTGCGTGTTTGGACTGGTGGTCGCGCTTCTGTGGCTGGCCGGCGCGCAATACAGCGAGGAGTTCGCCTATTACCGCACCTATTTCACCGGCTCCGTCACCGGCCTCGGCGACGGCACGGTCGTGCGCTACAACGGCATCCAGGTCGGCAGTATCTCCAAGATCGATTTCGATCCCGACAATCCCAAGCGCGTGATCGTGACCTTGCAGATCAAGCCCACGCTCAATATTCCCGTCGATTCGGAAGCCTCCATCGCCAGCGAAGGCATCACCGGCGGCACTTATGTCGAGATCGACGGCGGATCGAAGAACGCCGCGGTGTTTCCGCATAAGATCTGGGGCGAGTACCCCGTCATCAAGTCGAAGCCTTCGACCTTGCAGCAGTTGGAGCAATCCGCGCCGGAGCTTGTCGCAAAGCTCAGCCACGCCGCCGACCAGCTCAACGATCTGCTGAACGCCAAGAACCGCGCCGCGGTGGCCGGCATCCTGACCGACCTGCACCAGACGCTCGACGCCGTGGACAAGCACAACAAGGACATCGAGGCCACGCTCGTCAACGTTTCGAGCGCCACCTCCAAGCTCAACGCGGACCTGACCGATCTGCACGGCGTGCTCGGCAGCGCCAACGCCTCGCTCGGCAAGATCGATCATCTCGCCGACGATGCGGACAGCGCCGTCAACAGCGCGCAGTTCGGCCAGATGTCCACGCAAATCCGCACGCTCGCCACCAGCCTCACCCGCCTTTCCAATCAGCTCGAGCATGAGCCGACGCGGCTCCTGTTCGGCGATCGCCGCAAGGGATACACCCCGCCATGAAAACCCAGACTCTCTCGCTCAGCCGTCGCACAATCCTGCTCGCAAGCGCGGCGCTCACTTTGACCGCTTGTGGAAGCCTGATCGGGCCAAGTGGCCCACCGCCGCAGATTTATCTGCTCGCGCCCACGCTCGGCCCGGTGGAGGCACCCACTGTGTCGTGGCAACTCACCGTCGGCGTGCCCACTTGCAACAGCAGCCTGGACCGCCAGCGCATCGCCATCTACCGCGGCGCCGTCATGGATTATTACGCCGACGCCCAGTGGACCGACGAAGCGCCCAATCTCATCCAGTCGCTGCTGGTCGAAGCGTTCGAGAAGAGCGGGCATATCTCCGCGGTCGCGCGCGACAGCGATGGGTTGCACAGCGATTATCTGCTGCAGTTGGAATTGCGCGATTTCGAAGCGCGTTACGATGTTCCCGACGGCGCGCCCACCGTCGTGGTCAGTCTTGTCGCCAGGATGCTGAAGGCCCCCGGCCGGGAAGTCATGGGCACGTTGAACGTCAGCCATCGGGCCGCCGCCTCGGAAAACAAGATTCCGGCAGCGGTGGAGGCCTTCAATCAAGCGACGGCGGCGACGTTGGAAGAAATTGTCGCCTGGGCGTTACGCGTGCCGGGCGCGGCCAATGAGGATCATATCGGCGCCGATACGGCGGTCGCTCCGGTTCGGCGCCGCCCCAAGCATTAGCGCGGTTGCCAGCCGACGCCGCCATTCTGGCCGGTGCAGAACGCGCAGACGATCGTGGGGCTCGATTGATGACTGAGCGGTGTGGCCACCGGGTTCAACCGCGGGAGAATTTTGCCGTCGCGCGAAGGCGTCGCGTCGTATCTGGCGCGAACTGGCACAAGAGTCGAAGCGCCCGGATGGAGCGCCAGCGGTGTGGCCTGCGCGCCGGCGGCAGCGGCGACAAGAACGAGGGTGAGTACGAGAGTTCGGCCCATGATCGTGCTCCTTTTGCACCAGGCACACGCAAGCCCCGTTCCAGATCCTGGCGTCCCGTTCTGGGCGCGATTTCAGCTTGTGGTTGCAGAACTAACGATTGGTTAGGAATACAACTATAAGTTGATATGCGTAGCGAACTGGGGCCTACGCATGCCTTACCGAGATTCGCCCGATCCCGTGCGTGCGGCGTTGGCCAGCAATGCGCGCGTCCTTGCGGTCGCCTTCCTGTTCGCGGCGGCGATGAGCGTGCTGGCGCTGACCACGTCATTCTACATGCTGCAAGTCTATGACCGCGTGCTGTCGAGCCGCAGCGTGCAGACGCTGGTGCTGCTCACCATCATCGCCATCGCCGGCGTCAGCGTGTTCAGCGCGATGGATTGCCTGCGTTTGCGCCTGCTCCTGCGCATCGGCATGCGCGTGGGCGACGCGATCGCCGCGCGGGTGCTGCGCGCGATGCTGGCGCTGGCGGCGCAATCGGTGAGCGCGCGCCAGGGCCTGCGCGATGTCGATACCATCCGCAATTTCATCGCCAGCCCCGGTTTCGCCGCCCTGATCGACGCGCCCTTTCTTCTGGTCTTCCTCGCCGTGCTGCTGTTCCTGCATTGGAGCTATTTCGTCATCGTTCTGGTCGGCGGCGGCGCCATCGTGGCGCTCGCGCTGCTCGATCAGGCTCTCGGCGCCCGTCAGCTCACTCATTCGATCGCTGTGCAAATCCGCGCGCATCAATTCGCCGAAGACGGCTTGCGCAATGCCGATGTGCTGGAGGGCATGGGAATCTCCGAAACGTTCGTGACGCGCTGGCGCGCGCGCTGGGTCGAATCGCTTACCGCGCAGATCGGCGCGTCGGATAAGGACACGCTGCTCACCGCGATCAGCCGCGCGATCCGCCAGATCGTCTATGTCGTGATGCTGGGCGACGGCGCCTTGCTGGTACTGGATTTCCACGCCTCCGGCGGCGTGATGATCGCGGCCTCGATCCTGGGCGGCCGCGCACTGGCGCCGATCGAGACAATCGTCGCCACCTGGAAAAGCATCGTCGCCGCGCGCCTGGCGCATGGGCGCATCCTCGAGATGCTGCGTCGCGCGCCACGGCGCGACGAAGGCATGGCGCTGCCGGTGCCGGCGGGAAAGCTTCAGGCAGTGCGCGTCACGTTCGCGCCGCCGGGTGCGGCCAAAGCGGTGCTGTCCAATGTCAGCTTCAGCCTGCTGGCGGGGGAGGCGTTGGGCGTGATCGGTCCTTCGGCCTCGGGCAAATCGACCTTGGCGCGATTGCTGGTGGGCGCGTGGCCTTGCAATGCGGGCCATGTGCGGCTGGACGGCGCGGATATCTATGCGTGGCCGCGCGCGGAGCTGTCGCGCTATATCGGCTATCTGCCGCAGGACATCGAGCTTTTCGCCGGAAGCGTGCGCGAGAACATCGCGCGCCTCACCGAAGGCGATCCGGCCAGCGTGGTCCGGGCGGCGATTCTCGCCGGCGCGCACGAGATGATCCTCGAGTTGCCCGACGGCTACGACACCCAGATCGGCGAGCAGGGCGCTCGGCTTTCGGGCGGCCAGCGCCAGCGCATCGGCCTGGCGCGGGCGCTTTACGGCGAGCCGAAGCTTGTCGTGCTGGATGAGCCCAATTCCAATCTCGACAGCCACGGCGAGGCGGCGCTGCTTGCCACGCTCATCGAATTGAAACGCCGCGGCATCACGCTGGTGATCGTCGCGCATCGCGCCGGCATCACGGCGCATACCGACAAGTTGCTGGTGTTGCGCGAAGGCATCGTCGAAGCGTTCGGGCCGCGCGCAGAGATCATGCAGCGCTATGCGCCGGTTTATCCGCAAGCCCGTCCGCCCGCGAACTTCGTGCCGATGCCGGGCGCCGCCGTTGCGCAAGCCGAAGTCTCGCGAGGATCCGCAAGATGAAGGCCCCCGCCGCCACCTTCGCCGACGAACTGCGCCTCATCGCCAGGCGTTGGCGCGATGTGCTGCTGGGCAGCGACCGGCCGTCCGCAGGCGACGGCGCGCTGCCCTTCCTGCACACCGATCGCGTCATCACGCGCGGCGTGATCGTACTGGCCGCGTTCTTTCTGGGCTTCTTCGGCTGGGCCGCGGTCGCGCCATTGCAGAGCGCGTTGCTGGCGCCAGGCGTGATCGTGGTGGAGTCACATCGCAAGACCATCCAGCATCTCGAAGGCGGCATCGTGAAGGACATCCGCGCCGCCGATGGGCAGATGGTGAAGGCCGGGCAGGTGCTGATGGTGTTGGACGACACCCAGGCGCGCGCCGCGCTTGCGCTCATCCAGGACGAATCCGACGGGCTGGCTGCGCAAGAGGCGCGCCTCATCGCCGAGCGCGAGGATGCCGACAGCATCAGCTTTCCCGCCGCTCTTCTGGCCCGGCAAAGCGATCCCAAGGTGGCGCAGGATCTTGCCGGCGAAGTCAAAACATTCGACACCAAGCGCGCTTCGCTGCAGCAGCAGATCGCCATCCTCGGCGCGCGCAAGAACGAGAACGCGCGCGTCATCGACGGACTGCGCGCGCAAGGCATGGCGCTGCAAACCCAAATCGCGCTCCTCCAGCGCGAACAGGACAATGTGCAGCAGATGGTGGACAAGGGCCTCGAGCCGTTGCCGCGCCTGCTCGCCTTGCAGCGGCAGGGCGCCGATCTGGGCGGCCAGCGCGGCCAGCTCAGCGAGAAAATCTCGCAAGTCGAAGTCAGCGACGGCGAGACCGACCTGCAGATCGTCAATCTCAAGAACCAGATGCTCGACGACGCGCTGAAGGATTTGCGCGACGTGCAATCCCGGCGCTTCGATCTGCTCGACCGCATGCAGGCGGCGCGCGATGTGCTCGACCGCACGATCATCACCGCGCCGGTGGGCGGCGAGATCGTCAATCTCACCCAACACACCAAAGGCGCGGTGATCAAGCCAGGCGACACGCTGATGGAAATCGTGCCGCGCAACGATAAGCTGGAAGTGGAGGCCCGTGTGCGTCCCGAAGACGCCGATCAGGTCTTCATCGGCATGAAGGCCAAGGTCAATCTTTCGGGCTATGCGCAGCGCCGCCTGCCGATGATCACGGGCGTGGTCACCTACATCGCCCCCGACCGGCAGACCGACAGCCGCACCGGCCACGCCTATTTCACCGCCGATGTCAGCGTCGACCGCAAGATGCTGCGCGATTTCCCCGAAGCGCGCCTCATCCCCGGCGAGCCGGCGCAAGTCGCTATTCAGACGGGGACGCGTACCGCTCTTGAATATTTCGTCGAACCGATACGAGATGTCCTCCGTAACGGCATGCGCGAGCGGTGACAGGTGAGACTGGATCGGAACGGCGTCGGGATACATTACGAAGTTCACGGCGAAGGCCCCGCGATCCTTCTCACGCATGGCTACTCCGCGAGCTGTGGCATGTGGCGCGGGCAGATTGGGCCTTTGGCGCGCGATCACACGCTGATCCTCTGGGACATGCGCGGCCACGGCGACAGCGACTACCCGGCCGATCTTGCGCTTTACAGCGAAGAGCAAACCGTGGCCGACATGGCCGCGATCCTCGATGCGGCAGGCGTCAAAGAGGCGGTGATCGGGGGCTTGTCACTCGGCGGCTATATGTCGCTCGCTTTTCATCGCGTCCATCGCGAGCGGGTGAAAGCCCTCCTCATCATCGACACCGGCCCCGGCTTCAAGAATGACGATGCGCGGCAGGGTTGGAACGACACCGCGATGAAGACAGCGGACCGTTTCGCGCGCGACGGCCTTGCGCCGCTGCAGCGCGCCAGCGCCGAGCGTGCCAGCGCCAGCCACCGCTCCGCCGACGGTCTGGTGCTGGCGGCGCGCGGCATGCTCACCCAGCGCGACGCGCGCGTGATCCTGTCGCTGCCCGATATTCGCGTTCCCGCGCTGGTCGTGGTGGGCGCCGACGATGCGCCGTTCCTCAAGGCCGCGGACTACATGACGGCGAAAATTCCCGGCGCCTCCAAAGTCGTGATCGCCGGCGCCGGCCATGCCGCCAATATCGACCGGCCGGAATCGTTCAACAAAGCCGTGGCCGGGTTCCTCGCCGCAAACGGTCTTTGATCCCGGGGGGAAACATTCAGGCCCTCATTCGTTATTTTCTGGAGCCGCTAAAGGCCTTCCGGGAGCTTAACGATGTCACGTCTGCGCGCGATAGGACCGCCAGTCTCACATGCCGATGTCCTGATACGACGTCTGTCGCATTTTGCGCATCTGACGGCGGAAGAAATCATGGTGCTGCGCAGCGTCGCCGCGTCGCCTCAGCAGATTCCGGTGGGAACCGAGATCATCCATGAGGGCCAGTTGCTGGATAAGCCGTCGGCACTGATGGCTGGCTGGGCCTGCCGCTATCGGGCTTTGCCGGATGGCCGCCGCCAGATTTTCGATTTCACGCTGCCGGGCGAGCTTTACGGCATGTGCCATCGCCCGCAAGCGGTGGCGCTGACGACAACGGTGACGCTGACTGCCGCCGTCATCGCGGATGCGCGCGCCATCGTCGATGCCATTGCTGCCAAACCCGCGCAATATTCCAACCTCGAAGGCGCGTTGTTCAGCACCGCGAGTCTGGACGAAGCCTATCTGCTGAACCAACTCGTGCGCATTGGACGTCAGACCGCTTACGAGCGCGTCTCTCATCTCATTCTGGAACTGCATCAGCGCCTTCAGAGTGTCGGCCTGGCGGAGGACTGGAGTTATGCGCTGCCATTGACGCAGGAGATCCTGGCCGATGCGCTAGGCCTCAGCGTCGTGCATCTCAACCGCACCTTGCAGCAATTGCGCCGCGAAGCGCTGATCGAATTCCGCAGCGGCAAAATGACGATACTCAATCCCGGTGCGCTGGAGGCGGCCGCCAATTTTCGTGCCCCCAAGATCAGCTTCGCCATGAGGGCCAGCGCTTAGGAGCACTCCGCTTATCCTGAGGAATTCCCGCGTCAGCTCGCGACGAACAGGATCGGGCCTTCCCATTCCTTCAACAGTTCCGAGGCGGTGTTGCCGAAAAACAGGCGCTTGCCCGGCCTGCGGCTGACGCCCATGACGAGCAGATCGTGCTTGGCCGCTTCCCGGCGGATCGGAACCTCTGCGCTGCGATTGGTGGCGATGCCGGTCTTCAGTTCCACTTCATAGCGCGAGCCGAGCCGGGCGATCTCCTTCAGCACGGCTTCCTCGTTCTGGCGGGTGAGCGAACGGCGCGAGCGCTTGCGACCTTCCTGCGCGGCGACGGCCGAGACATAAAGCGCGGTGACCGACGAGCGGGTCGGAAGCGCCAAGGCGAACGCGGTCTCGGCCCCATTGCGCGAGGCTTCGCTGCCGTTGACAGGCACGAGCACCGAGATGGAGCGGTCCAGAAAGCCCGGATCGGGACAGGTGGCGCAGACGAAAACCGCAATCGGCCCCTCGAAATCTCCGATGATGCGGCTGACTTCCTGGCTGAATTCGCCGGCCGCTGTGCGCGCTTTCTCGATGCCGATCAGCATCATGCCGAAGCCTTTTTCGGCGGCCTCCGCCACGCTCTTTTCCGCGGTCGCGCCTTTTTCGCGGCGCTCGATCTCCACTTTGCGCGGCTTTTCCTCTTCCGTCGTTTCGGCGGTAGCCTGGGCGCTCGCCCTGGCGCCTTCTTTGATCATGCGCTCATGGCTCTCGTCCGGCTTCATTTCCTTGGCCGCACCTTCGGCTTTCGCCGCCTCCTTCTTGAGCGGAACGATGGTGATCGGCATGCCGCGGCCGCCGGCAACGAGGCCCGCGATGCGCGACATGATCTTCCCCGGCGGGCTTTCGTCGACGGCCAGAAGCAGGCGTTCGAGGTTGGGGATGAAACCCTTCTCGTCGATGGCCTCGCGCTCCAACCGCTTCTTCTCTTCGGCGCGCATCGGCACGTTGGAGAGTGCCTTGCGCAGCATCGGCGGCATGAGCGTGGTGGTGAGGACCGCCATGGTGACGATCATGGTGAAGAGATTCTGCGACAGCGCGCCCATCGCCAGCCCGATGGAGGCCACGATCACTTCCGTCGAGCCGCGCGCATTCATGCCGCAACCCAGCGCCAGCGACTCGCGCCCCGTCAGCCCGCCGATCCTGCCGCCGACAAAGGCGCCACAGAACTTGCCGACGCTGGCGATCAGGAACAGCGCCGCCGTGAGCAGGAGGATGGTGGGATTCTTCAGGATGGTCAGATCCGCGCTGATGCCCGAAAGCCCGAAGAACACCGGCATGAACAGCGCCACGATCATACCTCGCAATTGCTCGTCGATATGTTCGGTCAGGATGGGCGACTCGCCGACCAGCACGCCGGCGACGAACGCGCCCAGCACCGTCTGTACGCCGAACGACGACGTGATCAGCGCCATCACGCCCATGATGATGAGAATCATGGTGATGACGGCGAATTCGCTTTTCAGGTTGTCGTTGGTCCAGCGGATCAGCCAGAACACGATGCGCCGGCCGATAGTGAAGCTGAAGCCGAGGAACACCGCGATGCCGCCGATGGTCTTGATGAGCGTCCACGGATCCGGCTTGCCATGCGTGGCGATACCCAGCGTGATGGCTATGATGATCCATCCGATGGAATCCTCCATGATCGCGGAGGCGACGATGATCTGGCCGAGATTGCGGCGCATGAAGTCCATCTCGCGCACGACCATCGCCACGATCTTGATCGAGGAGATGGACATCGCAGTGCCGAGGAACAGCGCGGTGACGACGCGATTGCCTCCCGGAACGAGCGAGGCGGGGAGGAATTCGCCCAGGATGAAGCCGCAGATGAATGGTACCGCGATGCCGGTGAGCGAGATGGCGACGGCCGCCTTGCCGACACGGCGCACCAGCTTCAGATCCGTCTCCATGCCCGTCAGCATCAGCAGGAGCAGGATGCCTAGCTGGGAGATGGCCTCGATCATGCCTTTCTGGTCGGGCGTCGAAGGGAACAGCACCTTCTCCGCATGCGGCCAGATCGCGCCCAGCACGGAATGACCGAGGATGATGCCGGCGATGAGCTGGCCCATGACAGGCGGTTGGCCGAACCGCGCCATCAACTCGCCCAGCGAGC